>NZ_JBFBFU010000021.1:0-174458 GCF_040684355.1 Kitasatospora sp. NPDC091276
GGCCGCCGAGCTCACCGCCGGGGCGACCACCGCCCTGCCGCTGACCGACCCGTCCGACTCCAGCAGCGGCGCCGAACTCACCTCTGTCGGAGGTGCCCCCGCAGAAGTGCGAGGAACACGGGCCCGCCTTTTGTCGGGGTGCTGCGCGCCGCCATTGATCCCAAGATTCGCCGTCGGCGTCTTGAGGAACCGCGACACAAAACCAGCGGTCGCGGTGGTGCGCGGCTCCGATATCTGACGCTCGAATGCAACTCCATCGAGCGTCATACCCGATCTCGGCCAAGCCTGCGACGACTTCCGGGAGCCCACGGCGAAGAATCGCGGAAACGTTTTCCAGGAAGACGATTCGGGGTCGTAGAACGCGAATCGCTTCAAGAACGGTGTACCAGAGTCCCGACCGCTCATCCTCCAGCCCCTTTCTCAGTCCGGCATTGCTGATGCCCTGGCACGGAAAACCGGACGTGATAATGTCCACCTCGCCCACCAGCGAGGCCCAGTCAATTTGCTTAATATCGCCGAGGTTCGGGGCGTCCGGGTAGCGCTCGGCCAGGACCGCGCAGGCGCCCGGGTCAATATCGGCGACGTATCGCACCTGGTCAGACGTGATGTGCTCGGCCACGACGCCGAGGGCGCCAACTCCGGCGCACAGTTCCAGAATGGGCAAGGAAATACCCCTCTCCGGGCGCGGAAAGGGGCCCCGCGGCTTGATTTCCACGGGGCCCCCGACCGGCTTTTCCGGCTAGAACTTCGGGTCCGCAATCGCCTCGTGCCACGCCTTGATGACGCGAATCACGGGCTTGCGGTAGCTCACGTCACGGCCCTTCTTGGTGGTGTATTCCACCAGCTCAAGCTCAAGGGAGCACAGGGCCTCGCCCTGAATCTTGGTAAGGGCGTTATCGACCTCGTGCAGAACCTCGGCGAGCTTCCAAGAACCGGTCTGGAGCTTGAAAACGCCAAGGTCGTAATCCTCGGCCAGGCGGAAGGAAACAGAAATGGACGGAGCGGGACCGCGCTTGCTCTTAGCGGCGGCCTTCCGGTCCTCCATCAGGGCCGGGCAGTGGCACGGCCGGCCCCGGTCCTCATCCGGCGAAAGGAACTCCACACCATCGCAGTGGTGAATCAGGCTCGGGCCGTTCCAGAGCTTGAGATCGGACGAAACGGCGTCCGGGCCGGAAAGAACCACCTTGACCTTATCGGTGGTGGTCTCCACGTCGATAAAGTTTTCGTTGGTCGAATCGGTCTCGACCGCCACGCCGCCCATGAGCTGAGCGATAGCGGCAGCCACCTCCGGATCACCGGTGGAGACGCGCCACGCGGGCAGCGCCACGGGAATACCGTTCTCCTGCTTGCCGCCGGAGAATCGGCCCACGGTGTCGTCAGAGAAAGTCGCCTTCGGGCGGGCGTCCGGGTCGGTCTCGAAAATGCGAAGCGCCATGAAATCTCCCTGATTTTGGGCATGAAAAAGGGGCACGGCCGGCTGGCCTGCCCCTGGTGAATCGTTTCTTCTACGGCGTTACTACGCGCGGCGCTGCGTGCCGGTGATGATCCGGCGGGCGCCCTCGGCGATAGCGCGGCCGATCACGGACTTAGAAGTCTCGCGGTCCCAGTCAAAAACCTTGCGCAGGGTCAAGAACACGTCGAACACGTCCCGGCTGATATCGACGGGCTTGAATGCCCAGCCTTCCGGCGTGATGTGCAGAACGGCAGCGCCAGCGAATTCGGGCATGGGCTCGGCGGTGCCGTCCGGAGCAATGATCTTGTCCGCATGGGCGTAAGCGGCCATCTGGAGAGCCACGTCCGGATACGTGGACTTGGACGTCTTCCAGTCCACAATCAGGGTGTGCCACTCGCCGTTTACGTGGTCGGGCTTGCCGTCCTCGCCGAGGCGGACGCGGATAATCGCGTCGAAAGAACCGGCGTACTGATGGGAATCCGACCAGGCGATATCCTCGGCGCGCACCAGCTCGGGGCGCACAGCGTCAAGAAACTCCGCGAACCCGGCCCGGTAAGGCTCTAGGTCGGGGTGCACGCGGCCGATGATCTCGCCTCGGATCATGCGCTCGAAAAGGTCGTGCGCCTCGGAGCCGATACGGGCCCGCAGCTTGGTGTACCGGGAATGCGCGTTGCGCAGGTAATCGACTGCGCCCGCCTCGTCCCGCTCGGCGATGGACGCCACGGCGGGAAGGTTGGCGACCGCCGTTTCTGCGGTCATCCGGGCCGCCCACCAGACAAGGAACGGCTTGGGCAGCATGGCGACCACGGAAGTCACGCCCGGGTACTTGATCGCGGTTACCGGGTCCACGTACCACCGTGAGCCCCCGCGCTGAATCGTCCGGATCGTTCCGGCCATAGTCCCCCCTCGGGATTGATGGGCGAGGGTGGTGCGGTTGTGGTCCTCTCCTATTTTTTAGATACACAAGAAAAAAGTAGAAGAAAGGGAGAAAGGCCACCCGTTCACAACCGCACCACCGGTTCGCCCGCTGTCAGCGGCGCACGGCTAGCGTGTCCGCGAGTGCGTAAAGGTCTTGCAGCGTCCCCGAGTTGGGGAGCGTCACGTCTACCGGGGCGTGGTCTAGCTCGGTCTCCGAGACGTGGTGCTCGGCGTCCCCGCCGGCTCCGGCCCCGGGCCGCTCGACACGGACCACCAGGGCGCCCCGACTCCGAAGCGCGGCAAGCTCGTTGGCGTACCGCACGTCCGAGACCACCACGGGCAGGTTCCACCGGTCGGCGGTCTCGAGCTTGGCCAGGGCGAGCCGTAGCCAGTGGTCCGCGTCGCCCTGGCGGACGCCCTCGCCGAGCCGCTGCAAGGTCCTGCGGACCTCGGGATACTCCGCCTTGCACCGCTCCCAGCCATACCGGCTGATCACCTCGGACAGCCGGATAGGCAGGGTGGCCATGCCGAGCGGCTGCGCGCCCACGATGGGGTCAAGGTCGAGCGCGGCCACCCGCAGCGCGTCAGCGAACGCAACCCGGGTGAACGCGAAGCGCTCCACCAGCCGGCCCGCGATGCTGTCCTTGCCGGACCTGGCCCGACCGAGCAGGGCCACGTGTCGGTAGGTCATCAGACCTCGAACGGGCCGACGTGCGCCGGGGCCTGGTCGCGGTCGTCGTCCTGGTGCTGGTCGTAGTGGTCGTTCGCCTCACGGGCCACGACGATTCCGGCCGCAGCGGTCTTGGCGTCCTCCCAGCGCTGGACCGCCTCACCGGTACCGAGCAGGGCAGCCGCGAGTGCGAGCACCAGGGCGACAGGCAGCCCCGGGACGTAGTAGGCCACCAGGGCGACAGTCGCGGAGACGACTGCGTACAGGCGGGCCGGGTGGGCGTAGACGAATCGCACGTGATCTTCCTCTGTGACAGTGTGTGAGATTCCGCGCAGCTGCACGGAACCGGGACAGACCGCCCCAACTGCCCGTCATTCCGGCACAGTTAGGTGACGGCCAGTGATGATCAGGCGAACAGGCGAGCCCACGTCTGCGGGCCGACCACGCCGTCAGAGCCGATCCCCTGGTCAGCCTGGAATCGGCGCACAGCGCGGTCGGTCGCCGCGCCGAAATCGCCGTCGGCACCCCACGGCGCGAGCAGCGAGCCATAGCCGTGCCGGATGAGTGCGCCCTGAATCGCGCGGGTGGTCGAGCCCTTGGCGCCTCGCGCGGTCAGGTAGCCCGGGTACGGCGTGCTGGTCGAGCCACCGCCGCTACCACCCCCAGGGGACGGCATTCCAGCCTGAACCCAGGCGTACAGGCGCGAGCCGGGGCAATCAGTGGCGTAACCGTCCTTGTGCCCCCGCTTGGCCAGGCTCCGGCCGGTGCGGGCACACGCCTCGTCGTACAGAGCACGGGCCGCCCGCAGGGCCGCATCGGTCGGGGCCTGGTCGCCGCCGATGGCGATCTGTACGCCGAACCCGCTGCGGTTGTGCCCCGGGCAGTGGGCGCCCTGTAGGTCCCAGCCTCGGCCCTCGTAGATCTCGCCGGCCTGCGAGACCACGAAGTGATAGCCGATGCCCGACCAGCCGTTGCCCAGGTGCTCGGCCTCGATCGCCCGAGGGATCGCGGTGCCGGTGCGGGTGATCGGGGTCGCGCCGTCATAGTGAACGAAGAACTCGGTTCGCTCGCCCATGGGGACCGTGCTGGTACCCGATGCCCACGGCTTCGCGCCCCACTGTGCGCGGGAGATGATGTTGACGCTCAAGATGCCTCCTGGCATGCAAAAGCCCCGCCGGGTACGCCCGGACGGGGCTCGGATTCGGTATTCGGTTTTCTGGTGCGCTACTTCGTGAGCGCTTGCACCAGGCTGATCACGGCCGCGAGAACGCCTGTCACGGCGCCGATGGGCAGCGCGTAACGCCACGCCTCCAGCGCCCGCAGGCGGGACTCATGGTCGGCGAGTTCTTCCCGCACGCCCTCGGCCTGCTGGCCCATGGCGCGCACGTCCTCGCGCAGCCCAACCACCTGGTCGTAGACCTCTCGGGCCCCGATGTGGATCGTGCCGAGCTGGTCAGGCGGGGTCGGCGGGCCCGGTGAGTGGGACGGATGCATTCGGGTCGGTTCCCTCGGTGCGGATCGTTACGGCCGCAGCGAGCGGGCGATAGTCAACGGTCCTGCGCAGTAAGGCGGTTACGGCCGCCTCGGCCACGCGTTGCACCTCCTCGCCCGCCCTGCGGATGGTCTCGGCTGTCGGCGGCCCCGGGTCCTGGCCCGTGGCGTACGTGACGATGGCCCGTACGTCCTCGGGCGGGAGCGTGATCGACAGCGTGTATGCCTGCGCGTCTGCGGGCAGGGTCGTTCTCCTTCCTGGTCAGTAGCCGGCCGGGGCGGACACGGCGGACCAGGCCCCGGCGGTGGTCGCCCCCGGGGCGGTGCTGGTGGACACGCCCGAGGCCAGGCCGAGCCACACGGACAGGGCCGGAGTGCCGACGCTCTGTCTGGCTTGCAGCAGCACGCGGCGCCACGTCCCGGCCCGGGTGTGCGGCGGGTCAAGGGTGTGCAGCCATTCGCAGCGAATCCACTGATTCGCCCCGACCCCGAGGGCGGTCACGCCGCTGGTGAAACGGCCGGAATCCACGTCGTAAAGGCGGAACTCCACGAACCCGGAGCCAGACACCGTGGCCCGGAAATCCAACCGGATAACGGGCTGATTCAGCCCCCCGATTCCGATCTGAGCAACCGCCCGGAAAGCCGAGCCACCGCCCCACCCCTCGTACGGGGACGCGGGCAACGGCTCGTCCCGGGCCCCCGTCCTCGGGTTCCTCTCCAGCGCGTCAAGGCGCCTCCGCAGGGCCGTGAACTCGCTTGCCAGGCTAGGGACTTGCAGCGCTCCCGACACTGGCGTACACCTCCCCGGGCACCAGGGACAGCGTGCATTCCTCGCCGCCGTCCGTGAGCTTCACCGACTGCCCGGTGATCTTGTACGTGCCATCGAGCACCAGGCGCCCGCCGGCTCGGGCCCGCACCCGGGCCTGTTGTCCCGGGAGCACGTCCCCCGGCCCCGGGAAGGCGGACGGGTAGAGCCGAACAGCCGGAATGGTGACCGGAGTTGAGCCCTCGGACACCATCTGTTGCGCGTACGCGGTGAGCGTGTCCGCCCGGATCACGTCCTGGCGGGACTGGACAGCCGACAGGCGGGGAATCCGGCGGCCGGGGTCGGTCTCGGCGGGCAGGTTGTACCACCAGGCAGCGAGCTGGTTTTCCGCCTCTCCGCCGCCGGTCGCAACCGCTTCCGTGACCATGTTCGTCCCGTCCACCGAGGCGGACGGAATATCGCAGTTCGCCCCGTGCTCCAACACCAGGTCACTCGGATTCCCCGAGGGCGGGCCGAACTTGAATGCATTCACGATCCGCCCCCCGAACCACCAGTGATCAATCCGGAAGTCGAAACCGTCGCGGACCCCGGACAGATCCTCGACCACCTGTCCCACCATCTTCCGCTCATAGGCCCGATAGGTGCGGTCCCGGAGTATTCCGGTTGCCGCCGAGCCGTCGAACGTGAGCGCTTTCGGGCCGGTGTTCCAGGCGTATTGCCCGGTGCCGTCCGCGAAATCCTGCAACAGGCTTTGCGCTATGGCGCCTTGGTCGCGCTGCACGAATACAGCGTCATAGGTGATCTGCCGACGCCGGTAGTACTCCCACAGGCCGAGGCAGCGCAATTCGGCTTCCTCGTTCTCAAGGTCGAGCGAGAACGCGACCAGGGGCCCGCTCCACACGATTTGCTGCCCGCGCTGGATATAGACCAGCACGCGCCACGGCTTGAGCGCCGACCAGTCGAAAAGGGAAAGCGGGACCTTGACCGAGGCGGAGCCGGGTTCACTGATACCCCGCGAGAACGCGAGATCGGTCACAGCCAGTTCGCCCCAGATATCGCCGGACATGAACTCGGCGTAGATCACGCGATAGTCAGGCACCGGGCATCACTCCAGCGGAATGATGGTCATCTGGGAATAGCTCTGCCATTCGTCGAAGTAAGCCCAGCCGCCTTGCGCGTACAAGGAATGCCAGACCTTGAGAGGCTTGTTCTTCGGAATGAGGACCTGCGCCGATCCCCAGTGTGGGGTAAGGCCGGACACCTGCCTCTCGTACTTTCGCAGCGATTCCCAGTAGAACGCCGTATCCGACCACGTGTGAATGGAATGCCAGCCCTCGCGGTTGTCCGCGCCGACCACCCGGATTTGGTAATTCAGGATTCCTACGCGGTCGTACGTGGCGGCCGGCCCGTCGTACCGCAGCACCAGGCCCGCCCCGTTCGCGTCGGGGGAGTCCACGCCCCACCAGCCGCTAGAGCCCCGGCCGGTCTGCCCGGTCATAAAGGCCCGGTTGACCAGTGGCTTTGCATCGGTGGTGCCCTTGACGTAAATCCGGTCCTCGTCGCTGCTGTAGATCAGTCCGCCTCGGGACTGACTACCGGCGACCGCCGCGACGCTCTGTCCCGCAGCCGTGCGGACCGGCGCTAGAACGGTCGGATCACCCTGCCCCGTGGTCGAGTACCGAAGATCCTCGATATCGGCCGCTGTGAGGCTTGTAGCGCCCTTCCGGACGCGCACCTTGGCGAGCACCAGATAGCTGTCATAGGGCACGCTCGGGGCCGCCGCACCGTCCGTTCCGCGCACCACGTCCACGCACCAGCCGGCCGCCATGTTCCCGGGCGCGTAATTCGCTAGGGGAACCTCGGCGTACGCGGTTACGTCGTTGTCGTCGGAAACGCGCGCAATTACCAGGTCATAGCGGTCCGCGGTGGCCGAAGCGGTGGCGAGATTGAATTGAACGCCAGGGCTCGGAAGATCGACATAGAAAGCATGCCGAGAATCCCGGATGCCCGCCTTCGTGAGGGGCACCCAGGCCCGTCCGCCATTCACAGCGACGCGCGCAGAGCTGCCCGCAATAGCGCTGACCTTAAACGCGTCACCGGCCGATCCCGGGATCACACCGATATTGAACCCCCGGATGTCCGACAGGACCGCCCGGAAGTCGCCCGAGTCGTATTCCCCCTTGTGCAGGTAGATCGGTGCGCGGATACCTCCCGCCATGAGTCACCCCCTAAATCCACGCGGAACGCCAACGCACGTCAGCACCCCGCGACTTATCGCCCAGTAGGTCATCAAATTCGAGCCGCAGCACGCCCGGCCGAAATGGGAACCAAACGGAATCCGGCGTCAGAGCGCCGTACCGGCTCGCCCCGTTGAGAAGCACCGACCGAGAGCGCGTGTCGATGGTCAGAACCTCGGCCGTGGGCACCGTGAGCTGAACGGTCAGCTTCTCGCCCGTTACCCGGTTGGAAATCGTCGGGTTCACCACGGGGCCCGTAATCGAGTAAACGGGCCACGTAGGCGTATTACCGTCCACCGCGATATCAGCGGGCGGAGAGATGAACACCGCGCCCGCTCGCATGAACCCCCAGGGGAACCGCATCGGAAACACCGGGACGCTTCCGCGCGGGCTCACCGGCAGCACCCGGGCCGTGGACTCCTGGTCGGCGTAGAGCAGCGGATCGGCCGCCCACAGCTCCACGTCCACCCGGGCCGCCCCTGCCGCGTACACCGCGCCGAGCGGAGCCGAGCGCTTGCGCACCCGGGCCACCAGCCGGCCCCGGCCCCCCGCCACGCCGGGCACCGCGAACCGGAGCACCTTGTCCCCGGCCCCGGGCTGGAACGCCCGCAGAACGTCCGCCAGGGCGCTCGTGTCGTCCAGCACGGTGAACCCGAGCTGCACCACGCGGGCCCCGAGGTAGTCCGTCCCGGCCGAGGCCCCATGCCGCTGCAACAGCGTCCGGTCCGAGCTGCGGACCTCGGGGGAGTCGAGCAGCCCCGAGGGTTCGTGCAGCACCACGGAGCCGGGGCCGCCCAGCAGGACGCCCCCGTACTCCATCGTGTACGGCTGCCCGTCGTAGACAGCCAACTAGCCCACCCCCGTTCGTAGTTGCCAAGCAAGCTCGCGGCCGATCTCCCAAGCCGACGCCCCTGTACGGGCGTTGACCGTGATGGACGGAGCCGATCCGCCCGCAGCAGGACCCGCCGGAGCGAGCACCGGAGCGGGCACCCGCACCGCCGGAACGGCCACCAGGGCGCGGAGTCGCGCGGTCAACTCGGGCTCGGCCTGGTCGATACCGGCCGTGATGCCGGGAGGAATCCAGCGGCCCACCTGCGCCGCGAGAACACGCGACGGAGAATGAATTCCGAGGGCGTCAGCAATAGGCCCAGGAATGGCCGACTTGGCCCAGCCAACTAGCTTGTCCTTAAGCCAGCCGCCCATGCCGGAAATTCCGTCCCAGATGCCGCGCGCCAAGTCCTTTCCCTTTTCGACCAGCAGTGAGCCGAAGTCGCCTAGGGATTCCTTGATCTTGCCCGGCAGCGACTTGCACCAGTCGATGAACTCGCCGAATTTCGCTGTGGCTGACGACGCGAAGTCGCCGACCGACCGGGCCGCATCGCGGACAGTCGTGGCCACACTGCCAAGCCAGCCAATGAAATTCCCAAGCCAGCCGATGGCAGTTCCCAGCGCCGAGAACAG
Source organism: Kitasatospora sp. NPDC091276 (assembly GCF_040684355.1). Lineage (NCBI taxonomy): Bacteria > Bacillati > Actinomycetota > Actinomycetes > Kitasatosporales > Streptomycetaceae > Kitasatospora > Kitasatospora sp. NPDC091276. Next base: position 8,997 of record NZ_JBFBFU010000021.1, read on the forward strand.
CCCGGAGAACACCGGACCGGCCCAGCGAATCAGGATCGGAATTACGGTGCCTAGGATGTTGGCCGCGAGCTGCCCCAGCCAGGCCAGCAGCGAGGACACAACCGAGATCACCGGCTGTGCCTTATCCACCAGTTCGCGCAACTTGCCGCCGATCAGCTCGACAGCCGGCGCGACCCGATCCCGCATGAAATCCGAGCAAGCCGAGAAGATCGGCGTTAGATTCTCGGCCACCGCCGAATAGACCCGCATCGCTGCGGGCCAGACGGTTTCCAGCAGAATCCGGCCGAGAGACGAGAGAATCGGAACGACCGCCGAGGCAACCGCCGAATAGACGGTCATCATCGCGGGCAGCAGCTCGCCCGCCACCACCTGCCCGAGGCCCTGAAAGGCCGGAAGCAGGGTCGATTGAGCGACCGAGACAATGCCCTGAATTCCGGGCATCAGGTTGTCCCGCAGGGTCGAGCCGAGCCCGACCACGGTCTGACCGAAAGCGCCCACCGAGGCGGGCCCCGGACCGCTGAAAAGGTTGAAGAAGCCCGAGGCGAGTTGCCGCCCGTAATCCAGTGCAGGGCCGAACACGGCGGACACCACGGCGCCCCCGCGCTCCAGCGCCGGAATCACATTGTCACCAATAAGGTTGGTGATCCCGACTTCTATCGAGCGCTTGAATTGCTCGACCTTGGCGCCTGCGTTGTCGTGCAGGGCCGTGCCCATTTTGTCGGCCGCCCCGGCGGTGTCCCCGAGTGCCTTTACGGCGGTACTCGGGTCCATGGCCAAAAGGGCCTGTCCGAGGTCTTCGGCTTTGGTGCCGAAAAGCCCTACGGCGGCTTGTGACCGTTCGGCAGGGTCCTTGATGGACTTAATGCCGTCGAGAACCTGTTGCAGCCCTTCGCGGGCAGCAGGACCGCCCGCAGCGATCTTTTTCGTCATCTTCTCCGCATTGAGGCCGATGGCCTCATACGCGGCTTTACTGGTGGCGCTTCCGTCAGTCGCCCGGATCTGAAATTCCTTGAGCGCGTCCGCCATGGTGTCGGTATCGCGCGCACCCGCCGCCATACCCTGAGACATGAGCCCCATGGCATCGGCGGCAGAAAGTCCCAGGTCCCGGAACTTCGTGCTGTATTCGTTAAATGTGTCCGCCATGTCATCGGCGCGCGGACCCATCTTTTGCATTCCGGCGGTCAGAATGTCGAGCGCTTCTGTCCCGTCCTTGGCCAGGCCGGATTTCAACATCTGACCGACAGCATTACTGGTCTGGCCCAAGTCCAATTCGAAAGTCTTGGACAGGTCGGTGACCTTGCCGGTTATGGATTCAATCTGCGCGTTGGTGGCGTCCGGCGGAAGGATGCCCGACCGCATCACACCGGAAATCGCCTGCGCGGCTTCCTCGACAGAATCCGTTACCCCGCCCGCGTAAAGCTGTCCGGCGGCTTTCCCGTACCGGGCGGCTTCCTGCGGGGTCGTGCCTAGCTGGGCTTGGATCTTCCCGTTGATCGCACCCTGTTCGAGAGCGTCAGAGAATCCCTTGACCAGCACCGCCGCAGCGGCCACGCCAACGGCCAGGAGAGTGCCCTTTAGGAATCCACCCATCTTGCCGGTGAAGCCCTCGCCGGCTGCCTCTCCGCCGCTCTCTCCGGCCTGCTTAGACGGGCCTGTGACGTGCCCCTGGAGCTGCTGCGCGAACCCCTGGACCTCGGGGACGATCGAGACATAGCCCACCCCGACTTCAACCGCCATCAGGAATCACCCCCGATGGCCGGCTGAAACCTGGCCAGGTATTCGGCGACCTCGGCCGTACTTCGCTTCGTCCCGCCGATCCGCCCCGCTCTGACCCCGGGACGCGGAATCGGCTGAGGGCGCGCTGACGGGCTTTTCGCCCCCGCGTTCCCCCTCTGCCAATTCGCCTCGGAAAGGCGGTCGTGGAGTGCCGCGAGTAGCTGCGTCTCCAGCGTCCACGCGGCATCCGGGCCCGCTATCTCGCGGGCCAGGGAGGAATCCGCCGGAAGGTGCGCCACCAGGGCCCGCAGACGCCGCCACGTCAGCCCGGAACCGGGCCGGAACACGTCGCGTACATCGGTGCTGTAATAGCGCTGGATATCGGCTTCTATGGCCTCGCCGTACTCGGTCAGGAGACGGCCGAGGCCCGCAATTCCCCCAGCGTCGCCCCCTCGTGCTGCTGCCACTGGCGGAACAGCTCGCCGAGGGCGGCCAGCGGCGCCGGGATCGCGTCGAAATCCTCCCACTGGTCACCGAGACCGGCCCGCAGGAGAACCCCAATATCCCGGGCAGACGGGTTCTCGACATTCACGGTCGAGAGCACCGACTTATCCAGCTCGCCAGCGGACGGCATCGAGAACTCGCGGCCCGCCAGGGTAAAGCGGAAAGGCTCTGTGCGAGCCTCCGAGACCCATACGTCAAGATCAAAAGCATTCGTCATCTTCGGTACCTCTTACGGCGTAGGGTGAACGTTTCTGCGCGGGATTAGGAAGCGGGCAGATTGCCCCACGCCGGGTCATCGCTGTACTTGATCGCCACCGTGCCATCCGGGCCCGGATAGGCGGTCACGGTCATCTCGTACGAAAGGGCCTCGTCGCCCTTGTACGTGATATCGCCCGTCTCGGTCACCTCGCCATCCGGAACCACAATCCGGATATGAGAGTTGCCGTCGATCACGTCGAAACCAAACATCCGGCGATCCGGGCCCGGGGACTTGATCGCAAGCACGGACTTGCCGGAAGTCGTGACCACCTTCGCGCCCTTGTGGTACAGCTCAAGCACGGTCTTACTGGTCTCGATAGCCGTAAACTTGAACGTCATTTCGCTGCCGGAAATGACCTTGCGAACGGTCTGCCCGCCCTGCCACCCCTTGATTTCGCTGGTGTCGGCAGAATTCGACTCGGTAATACCGTCGTCGCTGATCCAGCCGATATCATTTGCGGCAGCCGGCCAAGCGGTAGTCGAGTCGGTCGGCGCGGTCGTGCCCTTCGGAGCGACGTACGCGGCACCGGTGATTGCGACACGGACCGCATTAGCATTCAGAGACAAAAGGCCCCCCTTTATAGAAGGGCCCCGCGGTCTCTATTTCCCCGCATTTGGGAATGAAGCCGCGGGGCCTTATTCATTACGTTTTAGAGAGCGCGTCCGCGCATGTGGATTTCCACCGCGAACGCATATCGCGGGGCGCTGGTCTGGTCGTCGGGGAGCCACATCGGGCCGCCGACTTCCGACACCCCGTAGACGGTCACGCCGTCGCGCACCCCGGGGATTTGGTCGAGCAGGGCACGGGAGAGCGCCGCGAGATCGTGCGCGGCGGATTCGGTCTCGGCCCATGCGTGGATATCCAGCCGGGGCCGGTCGCTTACCGGGGTCTGCCGGACACCGCCGATCCGCTGCACCCGGACGAACTCGGGCGGGCGCGGATTCGGCACCCGGGACACGACCGGGACGGGGCGCCCGGATGCCTTGAGAGCGGCCCGCAGAAAGCCTGTGACGACCGCTACGGCGTCCGGCATCACGATGGCCGGTCTACTCGCCATGGGCGCCATCCATGCCCCGCAGCAGGTCCCGGCGGGAACCCGGCAAGCCGCCCGAGTTCGGCCAGTCGTAATTGCCGATCACGGCCGCTCGCCAACGCCGTTTCCCCAACGCGGAATCGGTCTTGAACAGCCCATCATTCGATCCGGCGGACTCGGCGATTGCCTGCGCGATGCGGCGGACCTCGACCCCGGTCTCTGGGGTTTTCATCAGCGAGTTGATGCCGGACTTGTTCGGTCGGAACGGCTTCACCCGTCCACCCCCTTCAACCGGGCCTCGGTGTGGTGGTGCCGTCCGCCCACCTCGTACCGGGCGGGCTCGCCGTCCACCTCCAGCAGCCGGCCCAGCGCAACGACCCGATCGCCGGGCACCAGGTCGATATCCGTCCCGGGGCGGGTCACCAGGCGCCACCCGGTGACGACGGCCTGGCGGTCGCCCTCGGCCTCGGTGGACACGTCCGGCTGCACGGCCACCCGGCGGACCGTGGTCCTGGTGGCGGCCGACCAGTCGCGGGCGGTCCCCTCGTTGCCGTAGCGGTCCACCACGGCCGGGGCCCGGACGACCACCGCCGTCTGTGCGTACAGCATCGTCACCAGGGCCACCCCCCGCCGAGGGGCAGCACCGCAGCACGGCGCCGGTACCGGGCGAGAGCGTCCCGCTCGACCGGGGCCAGAGACGCCCCGATGGTCTCGGCCGCGTAGGTCACCGACACCGAGCCGGCCGACTCTTGCCGCAGGTCCCGAGGGTTGGTGAGCACCCGACCGGCGAGCGTGAGCACCAGGGCCCGCACGTCCGGCGGAACCTCGGCGTACCCGTGGGTGTACGTGACGTACGCGGGCCCGAACCCGAGCTGCCGGAAGTGCAGTTCGTCCCGCCACAGCCGGTAGTCCTCGGCGGGCAGCACCATGCCGCCCCGGCGGACCAACTGCACCGCAATGACGGGGCGCTGGGGTAGCAGAGCCACCGAGCCCCGGGGCACAACGGCAACCGTGGTCGTGCCCCTGGTGAACCGCTGGCCGGCCTCGGCCCGCACGACCGCCGAGGCGGTGTCGAGCACCAGGGCGGCCGACTCCGGCAGCTCCTCGGGGGCCCGTTGCAGCCACCCGGCAAGGTCGGCGACCGTGGCCAGCGGGGGCAGTGTCGTACTCAACTCCGCCTCCTACTTGATCAGTTGGGCGCCGCACCCGATGCACCGCGTCACGGTCCGCTCGGCCCCGTCCTGGTCGAGCACCGGAAAGCGCTCGAACCGGTCGGGGGCGTCGCAGGAATCCGCGTGCGGAAGTCGGGGAACCGGCGCCGCAGCGCGCTTACGCGGCGGCATTCCGTCCCCTTTCCTTACTTGGCGAGAACGCCGTTAAGGCGGGCCGCAGCCTTGCCGCCGAAAACCGCCACACCGCAGTAGAACTCAATACGGGTGCGGTAGCTCGGCTTGCTCTCCAGCTCGCCCAGGTCATAAGCCTGGACACCGCCGTTGGTGAGACCGGTAACCGCGCGGTCGCCCTCGCCCTGGCCGAACTTGACCGCGTAGACGGAACTCGCGTCGCTGGCGGTTCCCTGCGTCTCGTTCTGCGGGAGGATATCCACGCCCGCCGCAGTCTGGCCGGGGTCGAGCACGGAAATGCCGTTGTAGGTCACGACCCGCTTACCGGTCAGATCCTCGCGCACGATCTCGACACCGCCGATTCGGCGGGCAGCGCTGCGGATCTTGGCGATTACGGCCCGGTTGGCGTACAGCGCGCCGTTCGACGCGGTGAGGCCCGGGACGGACGCCACCAGGGAATCCAGCAGGTCAAAGAAGGCGTGCGGGTCGGTCGAGCCGTTGCCCAGGATCGGCGCGCCGTTGGTACCAGCGGACAGGACCTGACCCCCGGTCAGCCGCTTGCGCAGGCCGTCAAAGGACTTCGGATCGGTCGCAACGTCACCGTTGAAAAAGGTTTCGGCGAACTTGTAGGACGCCGCCTTGACCTTCATCCGGGTCTGAATGGCGCGCTGGTCATTCAGGTTCCCGCGCGTCTTGACAATGAACTTGTCCACGTCCGCGTCACCACCGAGGATGACCAGGGATTCCGACTTCTGGTTGACCGTGCCGGTGCTCTCCGAGTAGGCGCCGCCGACCGCCCGGAACTCGACGCCGGGAAGCGCGGATTCCTCGTTGTAGGCGTAGGCGTTGCCCTCGATGGTGAGCATCGGGATTCGGTCGAGAATGCTCGACTCCTGCACGAAAGTCTCAATGACTCCGCGCTGGAGATCGGTAGTGCTGAGCTTCGCAGCCTCGGCGAGAGTGAGTGCCATCTAGGAATTCCCCCTGATTTGGGCATGAAAAAAGGGCCGCCCGGAATCGGGTAGGCCCTCGGGAAGGGAAGCGCAGGAACGCGGGAGATCAGTCCGAGTACGCGCGCCGCAGACGCTCGTACGGCGTGGACGGCTCCGGCTCGGCGGTGTCGCGCGGGCCCGCGCCCACGTCGCCCCACGCGCCCGCCTGGCCGCTCTCGGCGGCAAGGTAGGGCTTGGCCTTGATCAGCTCATCCAGAGCGGCGGACACGGCCTTGCCGTCGATCTCGCCACCCGGGCCGGCCAGGGCCGACAGGTCGAGCAGCGCGAGCGCGTCCGAGGCATCCCGGAGCTTGCCCGCCGCAGCCGCGCGCACCTCGGCCCGGACAAGCTGCGCGGTGAACTCCTCGCGGACCTCGGCCCGCAGCGCGTCAAGGTCGGTGCCCTTCTGGGCTGCGTTGCTCCGTCGGAGTCGGGCCGCTTCCGCCTCGGCCTGCGCGGCGCGCAGCTCGGCCGCCTTGACGGCCTCGGCCTGGTCGCCGGTCGGCTCGGTGGTCTTGTCACTCTCGGTGCCCGGAGCCGGGGCGCCGGAGCCGGTAGCCGGCTCGCCCTGGCGGTCGCCCTCGGGGCCGGTCGCCGGAGTGCTCTGCGGGTCGTCTGCCATGGGTTCCCCTTACGTGATGTATCCGTGTTTCTTGAGCTGTGCTATCTCCAACTCGCGGTTTCCCTTGGCGAGTTTGAAGATGGTTTCCGGCATCAGGCGGGACTCTGTGCTCCGCTCCCGCGCGGTGGTCGTCTGACCGAACCGGACGCCGGTCTGTTTCTGGTACTCGGCGGACATAGCTTTGGAGCCGATTCCCCGCCGCGTGGTGCCCTCGGTGGTGGTCTTGAGCGCGCCCCGGACCCCGCCGGTAACGGTGCTCATTCCTCGGCGCGCGTTGATGATCTGGCCGAGATCGGCGCCCGCTTCAAGGGCTTTCACGCCCGCTTCGCCGAGTCGGCGCCGCTGTTCCTCCGGGGTCATCTCGCGGAACAGGTCTTCCGGAGTCTTGACGTTCCGGTAATCCGGCTCGGACATGGGTTCCATGCCGCAATCACACTTCGGATGCCGCTTGAACCCGGTGGAGTAGGAATACTGACGGCCCGCCAGGATGATGCACCGGGCGCACGCCGGAAGGTGGACCACCCGGACGTAGGAGATACACCGGGGGTGAGCCGCCATGGCAACCGAATTCGCGGTGCGGGCGGTGTCCGTGATGGTGGTCCCGGTCAGCATGGCCATTTGAGTCATGCCCCGCAGCGCTGCGACTTCCGCCGATTCCCCGAGGGCGAGTGACTGCGCCGTGGTAATCGCGGGCATGTAGAGCATCGTTGCGAGCGGTCGCCCATCCATGGCAATGCCCACCAGCGCCCCGGGGTCGAGCACGCCGAGCGGGGCCGCAATCGCCCCTTGCGCAGCCATCGCGCCCGACACGAAAACCTGCGCACCCTGCGCGGCCGAGAGCTGACCGGCCACCACGGCATTGAGAATCTGAGCCCCGGTCTCCCCCTGCATCGCGGACAGAATCCGGTCAGCCGGCACGTCCCGCCAAAGGCCCTGCACCGCCTCTACGACGCTACGGGAGACGTTCTGAACCTCGGTGTACCGTTCGGCTGCCAAAGTCCCGGAGGACGGCATTACGCGGCTTCCGGAACGGAATCAGCGGGCAGGGCCTCGGGCTGGTCGGGCTTGGGGCCGAACAGGGCCGCCATGTTGCCGCCGAGGATTGCCCCTGCCGCATCCGTGCGCATGGTCTTGTACCGCTCGATTTCCTCGGGCGTCACCCCGGGAATCCGCTCCCAAATCGCTTCGTCCGGCAGCCCAAGGGACTTGAGCTTGACCAGCGCATCCGAGTACTGACTATCACTGCGGAACTGCGGGTCACGCCACACCACCGAGCCCAGCAGCAGGGCCCCGGCCCGGCCTGTCTCGCCATTCGCCAGGGCCTCAAGCCGCATGATCTCGCGGAGCGCCGCGCCGAAATGCCGCTGCCTCTCCGTGACCTTTGCGACTAGGCCCGCCTCGGACGCTGCGACACCATCGGGCGAGACGTTCACAAGCTGACCCGCCAAGTAGCTAGGCGGGGTGCGCGTCTGGGCTGCGATGTGCTGCACGGCCTTGTCGATAACCCGTAGGTAGTTATCGAGATCGGCGGCCGAGAACTCCGCGATGGATGCTCCCTCCTTCTCAAGCCAAAGCAGCCTGTCAGAGCGGAACTTGTCCAGCGGCAAATCCTCCTCCCCGACCACTTCCCCGCTTTCGGGGTCCACGATTTCCCTCACGGGCCGATCCATGCCGAGCACCGCACGGGCCGGAAGGGCAAGCCCGTCCGAGGCGGTCATGAGATGCGCCCACAGCGTATTCACCGCATCCTGTAGCGGAAGCACAGTCGCAATCTCGGAACGCGGATTCCCGTGCAGCCGCGAGCGGTTCGGAAGCTCGACCAGCGGCACCACGCCGAGCGGATTCGGAATGTGGCTCGGCTCGCCTCGACCGAGCCCAGCAGTGCGCGCAGTCCATTGCCCGCCCTCGCGGGCCGGCCGCTGCCACCGATAAACGGTCTCGGGCGTGAAAAGGGTAGCGAACTCGGTATCCCAGTCACGCCACACCAACAGTCCGGCCTTACGCTTGCGGCGCATTCCCGGGACGTACTCCACGATGGCATGGGAGGCGTTCTGAAAGGTGATCTCAACCGGCATCGGCACTGTTCCAAACCAGGGCGTACGACCGCCCCGTGATCAGCGCTTCCAGCAGGGCTAGCCCCACTTCAACGTCACATTCAGAGCGGCGCCAAGCCTTACCGGCATCCTGGTCTAGCGAACCATCTTCCAGACGGAATCCGAGCGGCATAAGCCGTTCCACCGTGGCGTCAGGCACCACCGCGCACCAGTTATCCGAGAAGCCATCGAAAAGCCCGCCGCTCTGCGAGCTGAATTCCGGAGAAGCGAACAGCAACGGGCGCTTGCCCTCGTAGGCGTCGCTCCACTTCTGGGCTTCCTGCCTGCGGCGCATAAGCTTGCCGTACAGGCGTTCTGTCATCTGTAGCGGGGTCTCAACCACGCGGCCCCCTTAAGGAGAAATGGGCAGGAAAAAGGCCCCGCGGAGCTTGCATAAACTAGGCCGCGGGGCCTTATGCGCTTGCCGCTCGGGCGCGTTTCAGAGGGCGCCTGACATAGCCGTCTAGCGCCATTACAGCAGCGGCGATCCCGTCGATTCGGGCGCTCGACTTCTGCCGATCCGGCTTCACCGGGCGCATATTGTCGTTGCCGTCCCGGTACACCTCGACTACCGACGCATGCCACCTGAGAATTGGATTGCCGCCGTGCTGGATTCTGCCTTCGCGCAACAGCCGCTCCAGCTCCTTGCAGCCCGGCGACATTCCCAAGTACGTCTGAGCCACGGGCACCACATCGACGCCCCTGGTTTTCTGCTCTATTCGCTGGACAAGCTGACCGGCGAACATCCGGTCATAGCTGATCCGCTGCACGTCGAGCCGCCGACAATCCGCGATGATCTGCTTTTCAATCGCGTCATAGTCGATTGCGTCGCCCTCGGTCAGCGTCAGCAGCCCGTCACGCGCCCATTGCCTAAGCGGCACCTGTAGCTGTTGTTCGAGTTCGTCCGCGCGTTCCTCCGGCAACCAAAAGCGGCTGATCAATTCCAGCTCGACCCCGGGTTTGCGGGACTCGACAGCGAGCACCCACGCGGAAAGGTCACTGACCGCCGAAAGGTCCACCCCGCCCCACGCTCGCCGATACCGGAAACGCTGGTCGTCCACCGTGCCCGCATTCGCGTCCCACAGCGTGAGCGGGAGCCAGCGAGTAGCGGCCCGCATCCGGCGATTGAGCGACAGCCGGCAGAACGTAGGAAAGTAGCTCGGCGTGCTCCGGGCCTTGTTCGCCTCACGGCGCATATAGGCCAGGGAGGGGGACGCACCGAGACCAGGGTTAGCCTTTCTCCAAGTCTCCTCGGAATAAGGGTCGTCGCCCTCCTCGGCCGCCCAGATGACGCCATAGTGCCCCGGGTCGAAAACAACCCCGGTGGCGCACCGCTCGGTATAGACGTGTTTCTCGTCGTAAATGCTTCCCTCGGTGCCCTCATCAGCGGTCGTGATATAGACCACCAAAGGCTGATCCCGAGCACCCGTGCCGGTCTCGATCGCGTCGATTAGGTCGCGTCGTTTATGGACGTGCACCTCATCGACAATCGCGCCGCTGACATTCAACCCATGCGCGGTTTCGGCGATTTTCGACAGGGCCCGGAACACGCCACCGGTCCGAGGCACACGGATAAGTCCGCGCAGAACCTCGACCCGACCACGGACAGCGCGGGAAGTCAGCGCCATTCGCTTAGCGTCGTCAAAGACTCTTTCGGCCTGCGGCAGTGAGCCGGCCGCCGCGTACACCTCGGCACCGGTTTCCCGATCGGCGAGCAGCAGCACCAGGCCGATACCGGATGAAAGAGTGGACTTGCCGTTCTTTCTGGGAATCTCGATCCACGCCGAGCGGATCACGCGGACCGCGCGCCCCAACTCGGGGTCGTGAGCCAGCCAACCGAAGATCGGCGCAATCACCCACACGATTTGCCAGGGCGACAGGAGAAGCGGTGTGCTTCCCCAACGGCCTTTCGTGTGCTTGAACGTCTGAATAGCCGTGATCGCCCTGCGGGCGGACGCCACGTCGAAGAATGCGCCCGGGGCCTGCGATGCCTGCGCAGCGACCACCAGGGGCCGCGAGGATATCGCCTCGGCTATCTGCTCCTCGGACAGGCCGAGTTCCAACAGCGCGCCGTACGGGACAGGCAGGCTGTCAGTCGAAAACGTCTCCATCATCGCCCCCGCTGTTCTCCGGCGGGGTAATCCGCGTGGCCGAGGCGGGCGAAAGCCCGAGTTCGCCAGTCAGCGCCCGGAAGTGGCTCCGGTACTGATTGACGATCGTCACCCACGGGGATTTCACGTTCCCGCGCTCCGTCTCGACCACCAGGCCGGTACGGCTCAACTCGCGTTCCGCCTGCCAGAGACGGGCCACGGTGATGCAATATTCGATGGCGGTTTCCCGCTGCGGGTCGGTCAGACCGGCGGAGAACACCAGGGCCGGAATCGTCCGGCGCCACACGTCCGCAGCCTTGCCCCGCACGTCGTCCGCCGAGTCACCCGGCAGTAGCTCGAACCAATCCGGCTCGACCGGGACCGCCGGGGCGAACCGCGCACCCTCGGAATTCCGATCAGAACGGTAAGTCCCCTCGCGGACCGCCTGAATGTATGGCTTCGGCTTTTGCCCGGGAACAGCCACAGAAAGTCACCTCCACCAAACTAAGGGGATTAGCCATGCGAGTTTTTTCCCTCCCTGCCGATCAATGGCGGGTAGGGAGGGGAGTACCCCCCTGGTCGGGACGCGCCCTATGTCCGAATTGGCTTGGCGTTCGCCGCAGCCCAGCCACCCGGTTGCCGCTGCGCGGTCTCTCGGTTGTGACAGAGCGTGCACAACGGCCGCAGTCTGTTCGGCGCGTCCGGATCGGCTACGCCCCGAGCCACCAGGGCACGCCGAGGCTCCGGGAAGTGGTCGGCCACGGTCGAGCCGGCTCCGCACAGCACGCACCACGGGTGCCGGTACAGGTAGGCCCGCCGGATGCGCTGCCAACGGGTCGAGTAGCCACGTTCGGCAGTGCTGCCGCGCAGTGCCTCGGCTTCCCGCTCGTGAGCGGCACAGCGGCCACCACGGGCCGTCAGCTCCGGGCACCCAGGCACCGAGCACGGGGGGCGGGGTCTACGCGGCACGGGGCACCTCACTAACGCCCGTACGCGGGCACGTTGTTGGGGCGGGTTGTCAAGCAACCCGTAAAAATGCGGAACGTTCGGCGAGTTGGCCGGGGCGCGGAGAGCATGAGCACGGCGCGGGTTTGTAACAAACCACTTGACAGCCGTGCCTATATGCGGGCGACCATGGGGGCCGCCCTTCCGCACCGGAGGGGACACAATGCACAGCACCGCAGGCACGTTCGCCGCAGTACTCGGCACGCTTCTGACCGCCCATCAGTGGGCGGATCACTGCTGGCAGACAGACCACCAGGCAGCACACAAGGGCCGCCCCGAGGGGGACAGCACGACAACCCCCGCGCAGTCCTGGCGGGCCATGCTCGGCCACCTGCTGAGCTACCACGCCGTGATGGGCGGCATGCTGGCCGTGGTGGTCGTCGCCCTGGCGCTCCGCGTCACCATGGCCGGCTGCGGGGCCGGACTCGGGTTCTCGGCGCTCTCGCATGGCTTCTGGGATCGACGCTGGCCCGTGGCGCGGTTCATGATCCTCACCAACAGCCCGAAGTGGGCACGGACCGACCAGGGCCGTTACCTGGTGGACCAGGGGCAACACTGGTTCTGCCTGTGGCTCTCCGCGCTCCTGGTCGTCCTGGTCTAGAACGGGGGCGACTTCGCGCCGAAGTCCTCGCGGGTCTTGAGTCGGTGGCAGGGACGACAGAGCGGCTGCACGTTCGCGTCTACGTCCTCGCCACCGAGGGCAAGCGGGGTCACGTGGTCCACGTCCACGGCACTCGGTAGGAAGTCCAACCCGCACCGCCCGCAGCGTGCCCGACCGGCCCGCCGGAGCCGCTTGCGCAGCCTTGCCGCCGCCGAGTTGCCCCGAGCGATCACAGCCTGTCGGGCACGCCGGGCACGGACGCTCGACCGACCCTCGTACGCCTGGTGGTGCTCCGCGCACCGGCCCCGGTGGGTCGCCGGCTCCAAACAGTCGATACAGCGCACAACGCACCCCCTACGTAGGAGACTTGGACCATGACTGACGAAAACCTGGTGGTCGGCCCCGGGCAGGACCCGACCGGCGAACTGGTCACGTACGTGCGCGGAGACGACTTGGCGCCGTCGCCTGACTACGAACTCCCGCTTACCGTGCCGCTCGATACAGCGTCCGAAATCCTCGGGCTCGACCAGGCCGAGGGGCTTGCACTGGCGAACGCCGGAACCTACCCCGTGCACGCACTGCGGACCGGGAAGAACCGGTTCGTGGTCGCTGTCCCGCTGCTGATCAAAGCCCGTGGGCTCAACCAGGTACGTGACGCGCTCCGGCCCCGGGGTGAGACCTCGGACCGGTAAGTCTGTGTGGCGGGCGAACCATGTCACCCCCGCCGTGGGCACCCCGCAGCGTGCGCCGTACGGTGCCGTTCCTGGTGGTCCTGGTGGGATGGGGACCGAGCCTGTTCAACCCCTTTCGGCCCGCCCTGGCGGCCGGGGTTACTCATGGGCGGCTCGGTCCCCTCACGTTGCCTCACGACTCCGGCGGCCACCCGAGTAACGGGGGTGCGTGGTGCACGGGCAACGCTTGCTCCGAGAGCGGGCACTCAGTCCGCCGAGTGCCCCCGAGTGGGATGGGTGCGCGGTAACCCGCTCTCGGAAGTAGTGGGGAGCGGCCCTTGCCAGTCATCCGCGCTGCGGTCCACTCGGCCAGGGCTGTTCCCGGTAGTAGTGGGGAGCGGGCCTTGCCGGTGACCGCCAGGCGGTGAACTCGGCCGGTCTCTCTCCCGGTATGAGTGGGGAGCGGGCCTTGCCGAGGCCCCTCGGGCACTCGCGGCGGGTTCCTTCCCGGTATGAGTGGGGAGCGCCCCTTGCCGGGTGGCGCGGTTGTGCTGGTGACCCTGTTTCTGGTTTTTCCTAGTTTTTTCTATGTGTTCAAAAAAATAGGTACTAACCACCACCCACCACCGCCGCTGTTGGCCGGGCCCGGGTCGAGCCGGCAGAGCCGAGGCCACAGGCGCGCGTCTCCGGGCAGCAGAGAGCCCCGGCCGGTGCAGGCGGACCGACCGGGGCCGTGGGGCCCTGTAGGGCCGCTACGCGGCTGCGGGCACCTCCCACGCGGACAGTTCCTCGGCGGCCGGGTCCAGTTCGCCGGACATGGTGAAGTCCACCCGCCGGGTATCGAGCTTGCGCCACCCGCCACGAGTGCCCCGGCGGACGTTCAGGCGCACCCCGGCGTCAACGAGCATGCCGCGCCGTTCGGCCGTGTCGCCAGCCTGCCAGTCGTCGGCGAAGGTGCGCCCGGTCCCCGTGGTGATCCGCTGTGGCTCGGTCTTCTCGCGGGCCTCCAGCTCGGCAATCCGGCTGTCCAGCGCGTCATGACGCTTCTGCCACTCCTGCGCGGCGTGCTTGGACTTCTGCTGACCCTGGATTTTCAGGTGCGCGGTGAACTCGGCCACGGTCGCGTTCAACTCGGGCTCGGGGTCGTACCCGGGCACCACCACGGTTGTCCTGGTCTGGATTCCGCCGACCAGGCGCAGGAACTCGGCTATCACGTACTCATCTGCCCAGTCTCCCCGGATGTTCGCGGGGGCTTCGCACTTGTCGCCCCGGGCGTGGTAATTGCACTTGTACGTGGGCTGCTTGCCTTCCTGCTTGTTCAGGTACATGCGCCCGCCGCACGAATCGCAGTGGATGACGCGCAGCAACAGCGCTTCCGTGTCGGACCGGTCCCCGTTGTTGATGCTGCGTTCGTCCAGAACGGCGCCGATCTGGTCGAACTCCTCGCGCGTCAGAATCGGCGTCTCACTGCACATGACCGGGTTGCCCTGGTCGTCGCGCACAGGCACGCCGTCGTGCATCTTCCACCCCAGCAGAACCTCATTGCGGAGCATCCGGGTAATGACAGCCGGAGTCCACTGGAACGTTTCCCGCACGACGTGCGAGCCCTTCGCCCCACCTGTCTTGCCGCCTCGCTCGCGGCCCATCTTGTCGGCCCAGTAGTCACGCGGGCTCAGCACGCCATCGGCGTTCAGCCCCGCAGCAATGGCGGACACGGTGGCGCCCTCCAGCAGCTCACGGATGATCCGCTCAATGACCGCCACGGCATCCGGATCGGGTACCAGCGTCCAGCCCTTGCCGCCGAACTCCTCGGGCATGGGGGCGGGCATGTAGCCGTACGGCGGACGACCACCGCCGCGCCAGCGAAGCGGCATCTTGCGCATGGCGGCCTGCGCACCGCTCACGCGGTCGCTGATGGACTGCGACTCGAACTGTGCGGCGAAAGCCAGCATGAACAGTTGGAGTTCTGCCATGGGGTCCATGGGGTTGCGGAAGTCGAACACCTGCCGACCCCCGCCCAGACCCTCGGCGAAGATCAGTACCTTCCGGTGCTCCCGCGCCCAGTTGGCGAGCGCGTACATGTGCCCCATGGAGCGGATGGCACGGTCGAACCGCCAGAACACCAGCGCGTCGTACGCGCCCGGGTTACTGAGCCAGCGGAGAAGCTGCGGGCGCTCCCACGGGGACGTCTTGGACGCGCTGACGTCAAGGTCCACCGCTTCGCGCAGCGCGTCACCCTCGCCGAACGTGACCCGCAACTCTCCGGCTACGTGGTCGCACGCCTCCCGCTGGCGCTCGGGGCTGGTGGTCTCGTCCGTCAGGACGGACAGGCGGACGCACCGGACGCCCCGAAGGGTCTCGGTGAACACAGTGCCGGAGAGGGGGTTGCGCGCATCTTCCATGTCCCACTTGGGGAGCGCGCCTTGCCGCTGACCAGCTTCCGGGCCCTTGACCAGCACAGATGCCGCTGCCATCTCTCACACTCCAGAACATCCAGTTCTGTGTGTTGGGAGACCCTGAGGGCAATGAATTCTGTGTTCTCCGCAGTGCGGCCGACCGCGCGGCGATGTCCTCCTGCGGCTCCCCCGCGCAACGGCCGGCTGCCCCGCAGTAGCTGGTCACAGCCGTTCGTTGATGGCCGGGACGATGCGCCGATCTCCGGGCGGCGACGCGAAGTGCGCTGCGCTCCGGCCTCGTTGAGCGGGAACACGGCGCCGAACAGACGCATTGCACGGGGTATGAAGGCCATTGGTGTCTACGACTTCGGCGGTCCGGACGTGCTGCGCGTCCTGCGGTTGCCCGAACCTCAGGCGGGCCCCGGCGAGGTCCGTATCCGGGTGCACGCGGCGGCCGTGAACCCGACCGACATCATGCTGCGGAGCGGCGGTCACACCTCGCGCATGCCCGGGCACCGGCCCCCGTTCGTGCCCGGCATGGACGCCGCAGGCGTGATCGACCAGCTCGGCCCCGGGGCCGACGAGCGGCTTGCCGTGGGCCAACGGGTGGTCGCCATCGTGCTGTTCACCAGCGCCCACGGCGGAGCCTACGCCGAGCAGATTGTCGTACCCGCTGCCTCGGTGGTGCCGGCCCCCGAGGGGGTGGACCTCGCTGCCGCGTCCACCCTGCTCATGAACGCCATGACCGCGCGCCTCGCCCTGGACGCGCTGGCCGTACCGCCGGACGGAACCGTCGCCGTGACCGGCGCGGCCGGCGCCGTCGGCGGATACGCGGTCGAACTGGCCAAGGCCGACGGGCTGACCGTCATCGCGGACGCCGCCCCGCACGACACCGACCGGGTGCGCGGGTTCGGCGCCGACCACGTCGTCGAACGCGGACCCGAGGTCGCGGCCCGCATCCGCGCACTGGTACCCGAGGGAGTTCCCGGTCTGGTGGACGGCTCGATACAGACCACCGAGACGGTGCCCGCCATCGCCGACGGCGGAACGCTGGCCGAACTGCGGGGCTGGTCCGGCCCCGCCGAACGCGGCATCCGCGTACGCCCGGTGATGGTGACGGACGGCATCACCGACACCGAGCGGCTGAACACGCTGCGCCGCCAGGTCGAGGACGGCACCCTGACCCTGCACGTCGCCGACGTGCTGCCGGCCGAGAAGGCGGCCCAGGCCCACCGCCTGCTGGAGACCGGCGGCCTGCGCGGCCGGCTGGTACTGGACTTCTCCTGACGGCATCGCGGGGATCGCTCCCGCGGCGGCGATCACGGAACGGGCGTTGGCGGGTGCGTTGGCGGGTGCGTTGGCGGGTGCGTTGACGGGTGGTCCCGGCGGTTCTCACGTCCGGTTCAGCGCAGCGTGGCAGCGAGCGGTCCGACGGCTTCCAGCACGTGGCGGCGGAGCCACCGGGACGCGGGATCGTCGTCGAGTCGGCGGTGCCAGCGCAGTTCGATGTCGGCCGCCGGCATTTCCAGTGGCACCTTGTGCCACCGGAGGGGCACCTGTCGCTCGACGAGGTGTTCCGCCACCACCCGGGGGCCGAGGCAGATGACGTCTCCCTCCAGCGCCATCAAGGCTGCCACGGCGAAGGAGGGCACCACGGCGACGACGCGGCGGGAGCGGCCCAGGCGGTGCAAGGCCTCGTCCAACGGCCCGTGCGCGAGGCCCCGGCGGGAGGCGGAGATGTGGGGGTGGGCGCACAGGTCGTCCACCGTCAGCCGTGCGGCCTTTCCCAGATCGGAGTGTGCCGCCACCACGGCGACGAAGTGGTCGGAGAACAGCGTTCGCGCGCGCACGTCCGGAGGGGGCGGGTCGGCGACGCCGATGTCGAGGTCGAGCGAGCCGTCGCGTAGCCGATCGGGTTCCTTGGAGTCCTGGGCGACGAACCGCAGGCGGACCTCGGGTGCCTCGGCGGCGATCCGGTGGGTGAGGCGGGGCGCGAGGACGGGGCTGAGTCCGTCGTTGACCCGGATGGCGAAGGTGCGCCGCCACGATCGCGGGTCGCTTCCCGCTGCGTCCACCCGGAGTTCGGCCGCGGCCTCCAGCAGCGCCTTGACCCTGGCGGCCGACCGCTGGGCGAACGGAGTGGGTACGAGGCCCCGGCCGGCGCGCACCAGGATCTGGTCGTTCATCGCCCGTCGCAGCCGGCCCAGGGCCCTGCTGGTGGCCGGAACGGACAGATGAAGACGCATCGCGGCCGCGGACACGCTGCCGGTGTCCATCAACGCGTCGAACACGCGCAAGAGGTTGAGGTCCAACTGGTCGGCCACGGACGCCTCCTTCGTTTGCGTCTGACGCAAACTCCCTGTGCAAAGCATGCATTAGACATCGTGTCAGGAGCGTTCGAGACTGACGTCGTGGCCACCACACCCTCCGTCCCGCCCCCGAGGAGCTGCGGACATGCCGAACGACAGGCACCCTGAGAACCGGACGCCGTCCCCTACCGAAGTCACCGCATTCACCGAACCCGACGAAGCCGCCGGATGCGCCGAAGCCGCCGAAATCGCCGTAGTCGGCTGCGGGCCGGTCGGCATGACGCTCGCGGCCCTGCTGGGCAAGGCCGGGCACTCGGTCGTGGTGCTCGAACGCTACCCCGGCCTGTACGGCCTCCCGCGGGCCGCCAGCTTCGACGGCGAGATCATGCGCGCGTTCCAAGGGCTCGGACTCGTCGACGAACTGGCGCCCACCCTGCGCACACAGGACGCGTACGAGTGGCGCAACGGAGCGGGTGACCTCCTCATCCGACAGGTGTTCCGCAACGTCGGCGCCAGCGGTTGGGCCGACCTCTACCAGTTCCACCAGCCCGACCTGGAGACGGCGCTGCACTCGTTGTGCACCTCGCTGCCGAACGTCGACCTCCGTTTCGGCACGACGGTCACCGGCCTGTCCCAGGACCGTGACCAGGTCACCCTGAACACGTCGGACGGTGCGACCCTCGCGGCACGCTACGTGATCGGCTGCGACGGCGGGAACAGCTTCGTGCGGAACACCCTCGGCGTCGAGCAGGACGACCTCGGCTTCTCCGAACCCTGGCTGGTCTGCGACTTCACCCTCCGGCGCCCCGCGGCCGACCTGGGGCTGCCGTCGATGCTGCAGATCGGCGATCCCGAGGGACCGACCACCGTCATCACCACCGGTGCCGAACGCCAGCGGTTCTGCTTCCTGCTCGACGATGACGACGACTTCGGGCGGGAACGTGCGGCGGACGGCGTGTGGTCCCGCGTGGGCCGCTACCTGTCCCGCGACGACGCCGACATCGCCCGTACTGCCACCTACACCTTCCAGTCGCTGGTCGCGAGGCGTTGGCGGGACGGCCGGGCCCTGCTCGCGGGAGACGCCGCACACCAGATGCCGCCCTTTCTGGGGCAAGGGCTCTGCTCGGGGATACGGGACGCACTCAACATCGCCTTCAAGATGGATCTCGTGCTGCGCGGCATCCGGGGCGCCGAGGTGCTCGACAGCTACCAGAGCGAGCGGGAACCGCATGTGCGCGGCGTGACGGCCACGAGCATGGAACTCGGCCGCCAGCACACCCTGCGGGACCCGGTGCTCGCCCGCGAGCGCGACCGCACGCTGATGGCCCGCCGGCGCGCGCTCCGCGAGCCGGACCGGATCCGGCTGCCTGACCTCGGCCCCGGCCTGTTCGCCTCCGGCGGAGGCCGACTGTCCGTCCAGGGCCGGGTGAGCGACGGCCGACGGACGGGCCTGCTCGACGACATCGTCGGCGGAGGCTTCCGGCTGCTGGTCGCCGAACAGGCCCTCCCCCGGCTGAACCGGGCCCGGCTCAGCGACCTGGGCGTCACTGTCGTCGGCTTCGGCCCCACCCCCACAGGCGCTGCCGCCGGAGCCGTCGTCGCCGACCCGGACGGCACCCACCGTCGCTGGCTGTCCGACCTCGGCGCCGCCGCTGCCGCCGTGCGCCCCGACAACTACGTCTACGCGGCCGGGCCGGACGCGGACGCGGTGGCGAACCAGCTACTGGCCCTCCTCACCCCCGGCGCCTGAGCCCGGAACCGGCTCAGCCGACCCCCAACGCCGTGCTCCGCGCCCGGAACCGCGCCCAAGCCCACGAACCCGCGCCCACCAGCAGGGCCGCCCCCAGCGCGTACACCGGCAGCCAACGCGTCGTCGTCGCCGCCCGGCAGACGTCGACGGCCTGGCGGCTCTGCTCCCGCTGCACGTATGCCAACGCGTCACCGGCACGCCCGGCCAGGTCCCCCAGCGTGGCCTGCGTCCGCAGGACCTCGTAGCGGCCGGCCTCGACGCACCCGCTCCGCGTCCCCGGCATGGGAAACAGCCAGTCCCAGCGCTGAAGTGCGGGAGCCAGCGCCAGCGCCACGCACAGCCCCACGACCAGCGAGTACGCCACCAGGCTCCGCCCGTAGGCCACCCGCCGACCCGGCGCCGGCAGAGGCACACGGCCGAAGGACAGGACCACCGCGAGCAGCGTCACCCCGAGATAGGTGGAGAACCACTGCCATGACCCCTGCGCGAGCGAGAACGCCAGCACCACGCCGAGAGCCGTCCCCAGCACACCGGCATCACCGGCCGTCCGTCCCCCGCCCGCGCCCATGGACACGGGGCCGCGGTCACCTCCAGGGCTTCGCCCACTCACCGGCTCTCCTCGTCCGCCAACGGGGCACCAGCCTCCCGCCACCGCCTACCGCCACGGCTTGTCACCACACCGGTGGGCCCTCGGACGCCACCCGCCCGGCCCAGCCCGGGTCTACGGACGGGTCTACGGACGGGTCAGTGCCCTCACCGCTCCCGGTAGTCGACGTCGGGCAGCCGTATCCAGCTGTCGGCGGGGCCGGTGACGGCGCGGGCGTCGGCGGGGCGCAGGCCCGCGAAGGCGCAGGCCTGGGCGACGGCGTGGTGGTGGTAGAGGTAGCCGGTCAGGACCTCATCCGGGGTGGGGTTCGGGAGGAGGGCGCCACCGGGGTGGAGGTCCCAGGCTTCGACGGTGCCGTCGCGGACGATGCCGCCCTGGTTGCCGCTCTTGGGGTTGGCGTACAGGCCGTAGCCGACCGTGCCGGCGGTCAGCCGGGCCATCACTCCCGGGGTGGACGGCGTGTAGCCCAGGGCTGGGTGACGACGCATCCACCGGGCACGGTCGTGACACCGGCGATGAGCAGGCCCTCGTCCATGTCGTACTCGTTCGGGTCGTCGAGGAAGTCCTCCATGAACTCCTCGTCCAACGTCGAGCCGCGCACGGATGTCGTCGTGGTCCCGCCAGCTGTTCCAGGTCACACCGTCCCAGCCCGTCATCGCGGCCCCCGTTCGTTCGTCGTCAGCGCGGCTCTCCGCGAGCGCCACCCGTCCACACACGATTGCATACCGGTCTGACAGTCGCTGTCCGGTGCCTCCGGTAACTGCTGGGGCCGTGCCCTCCGTGACCGCCACTCGTCACCGGACAGCGCCGCGGGGCTCCCCCGGCTGCCCGACCGTCGTGCTCCGGAAAGCCGGGCCGCAGGACCGTGCCGGGAGCCCGGCGCCTTCCAGATCCCGGCTGACCGGTCGTCGACCGGGGTCAGCGGTACCAGGTGCGGACGGCGGACGCCGTCGCGCGGACGTCCGCGTCCCCGGCGCGGATGCGGGCGGCCAGGTCGGCGGCCTGCTTGGGCTCCGCGGTGACGATGACCCCGGAGGCGCTGAGGTAGGAGGCGGCCACGACAGCGGCGAAGTGCTCGTTGGCGAACTCCAGGGCCGGGACGCGGATCAGCTGGTGCATGAGGGCCGCGGCCCGCTGGTGCACCTCGCCGTACACCGGCACGTCCATGACCTCGTCGAGGTGGCGGGCGACCGCGGCGGCGAGGGTGCCGTAGTCGGTGACGTCCGGATCGGCAGGCAGGAACTGGTGGGCGATGTCAAGCAGCCACGCCCGGTCTATCTGGAGGATCACGCGGCGTCCGCCGCGGCGCCACGGGTGCTCTGCGGGTAGGGCCCGAACTCGGCCTCGAACGCCGGCGCCCACGTCGGCGCGAAGTGCGCCGCAGCTGTCAGGAACCGTTCGCGCCGCTCGTCCGCCTCCTCGGCCAGCACCTTGCGGGCGTAGTCCGTCAGGCTCAGCCCGGCGGCCTCCGCCCGCTGCTCCAGAGCCTCGTGCACGGCGTCGTCCAGTCGCACGTTCAGCTGCTTCATACCGGCGAATCGTAGTTCGGCGTACACCCCGCTACAAGTCTGAGGACGGCGTGTCGGGCAACACGGACCACCCCGGCGGACTCCTGCACGTCCTCAGCAACGAACTCGGCCGACGGCCGACGGAACCTCGGACCCGTTGGCTTTTCTCCACCAAGTCGGGAACTCGGTCGCTTGGGTCGCTTCAGTAGCTGCCCTGCCGGGGCACGTCCTGGGGCTTCGGGCCCTCCGCCGGCTCAGGCCCCCAGCGACCGAACCGGATCCGGGGCCACAAACAGGCCGTGGGTACCGGGACAGCAGGGCAACGGCACTGTCCTCGGAGGGCAGGGGCGACCCGAGCGACTCAGCGACTCAGTGCTGGAAGTGTTCAGGCACTGATCGCTCCTGCGGACATAGTCCCAGGTCACAGCATCGAAGCGACTCTCCCGGCCCTGCGGCGGAGCTACTGAAGCGACCCAAGCGACCCAAGTTGGGGACTTCCACGAGAACCTGGTCCGGCGACACGCCGGGGAACAGTGCCCGAGAGACTCAGTCGCTTTCAGTCGCTGGGGTTCAGTCGCTGGGAAAAACCCCAGGTCAGGGTAGGTTCACCCACCCCGTCAGCGACCGAAGCGACTCAAGGTCAGGTATATGAAGACATTCCCCTGTGCGTGTGCGCGTTATAGACCCGGGCTACAGTCGCTTCAGTCGCTGTTTGCTGTTAAAAGCGGCTTTGACCTGCGAAAATGCCGGGAGACCGAAACCAGCGACTGAACGGGGTCGGTCGCTGACCCGGGTTTCGGTAGCTGAGTTTCGCCGCAGGCTCCGGCAGTTCGCGTCCCCACGTCCTCGCTCGGATAGTCTGTGTGAGCTATCTTCTGGACTTCGGTCGCTTCAGTCGCTGATCCGGCGCCCGCCAGTGCCCTGACCTGGCTATTTGCCCTCAGCGACTGAACGAGCGACTCAAGTCCGAGCAGCTACCAACCATGGGGAGAGGGACCAGCGTGACGGCGCCTAAGGCCGTGGGGAGCGACCGAGCGTTTCGCCAGCCGGATGCGCTGGCCGTCGCGCGCTGGTGCGCCGTCCAGGGTTGGCCCGTCCACCCGCTCGCACCAGGCCGCAAGACCCCGCCTGCCAACTGCCAACCCTGCCAGGAGCCGGCTCACAGTCCCGCCGACTGCCCGTGCCCTGCGGCCGGTCGCTGGTGCCACGGCTTCCACGCGGCCACTCTCGACCAGGACGTCCTCACCGCTTGGTGGCGCGTCAACCCGGACTTCGGTACCGCCGTCGCCTGTGGCCCGGCGGGTCTCGTCGTCATCGACGTCGACAGCCACCCCAGCACCGTCCCCGCCCGGGACCGAATCCTGCCCGGGATTCCGATCCACGAGAACGTCAACCTCGACGGCCTCGAGAACGGCTACCACACCCTCGCTCTGCTCGCGGCCCTGCGCCAGGCTCCTGACCCTGCGACGGACACGGAGACCCTGCGCGTGCGCACCCCCTCCGGTGGGCTGCACATCTGGTACCAGGAGGACTCCCCCCGCAGGTTCGCCTGCTCCACCGGCTCCTCCAACGGCCGGGCCCTGGCCTGGCAGGTCGACGTGCGCGCCCACGGCGGATACATCGTCGCCCCCGGCACCGTGACCACCGCCGGTACCTACACCGCGCTCCCCGGGGCAAGGACCCCCGCGCCCCTGCCCCAGTGGCTCAGCGACGAACTCGTCCGCACCGGCCACCTCAAGGACCAGCCCAGCACCCCGCGCCCCTCCCAGCCGTCCGTCCCCGACCGCGGCCGCGCGGCCGTCGTCGCGGCAGGCGGCGGCAAGCGTGGGGCCGAGCGAGTCCTCGACACCGTCCTCCAGGACGTCACCGACTGCGCCACCACCCCCGAGGGGGCCGGTTTCACCGGCAAACTCAACCGTGCCGCCTACACGATGGGAGGCCTGGTCTCCGCCGGTCACCTGACCCACACCGCCGCCGAGCGGCTCCTGCTGGACGCGGCCCGCACCGCCCGCCCCAGCCAGGACAGGCAAAGCTCCGCCGTCATCCGCTCCGGCCTCGCCGCCGGCGCCCGACAGCCCCTGCACGTCGGGAAGGCACGCGGATGAACGACAGCACCCGCAAGAGGACGGTCTTCGATCCCGTGGCCACGGCCCAGCAGATCCTGGAGTACCCGCCGGTCCCCGGCCCAGCCTCCCCGCCCCCCTGGCACGGCACCCCCGTCCAGGAGAGCCTTCTCGACACCCCGTCCGCCGAACCCGCGCCGGCCCCCGAGCCGGTTCAGGAGAGCAAGCAGGCCCCGGCGGGGCCGGAGGCGAGCGCGCACGGTCTCCTGCCCGACTCGCTGTCCGACCGGGGCAACGCCAAGCTCTTCGTCCACCTCTACGGAGGCGACTACCGCCACGTCCCCGGCCTCGGCTGGTACCGCTGGGCGGCGCACCGCTGGCAGCTCGACGAGGACGACACCGTCCTGTGGGCCGCCGGCGAGATGGCCGAGAGCATCGCCACCCACGACTCCCGCGGCGTCTACACCAACACCGATCTGCGTCGGCACCGCCGCCGGGCCCTCTCCACCTCGGGCATGAACGCCATGCTCGCCCAGGCGAAGTCCGCCCCGGGCATGGTCCTCAACGCAGCCCTCCTGGACGCCGACGCCTACGCCCTGTGCACCCCCGGCGGCGTGGTCGACCTGCGCACCGGCGCCATCGTCCCGCCCGACCCGAAGGTCCACCACCACTCCCGCTCCACCACCCTGGCCCCCGCTCGGATGCGGACCCCGCGCTGGGACCGCTTCCTCACCGACACCTTCGGCGACGACAAGGAAGGCCGGCAGACCCGCGACTTCCTCCACCTGCTGCTCGGCTACTCGATCAGCGGCGACGTCGGCGCCCAGGTGATGCCGTTCCTCTACGGCCAGGGCAAGAACGGCAAGAGCGTCCTGCTGGACGTCATGATCCAGCTCCTCGGCGACTACGCGGACGCCGCCCCGCCCGGCTTCCTGATGGCCAAGACCTTCGACGGGCACCCCACCGACCTCGCCGAACTCCACGGCCGACGCATCATCGTCTGCTCCGAGCTCAAGCCCGGCGACCGCTTCGACGAGGCCCGGGTGAAGCTCCTCACCGGCGGCGACAAGATCAAGGCCCGCCGGATGCGCCAGGACTTCTTCTCCTTCGAACCGACCCACAAGCTCTGGCTGCTCGGCAACCACCGCCCCGAGGTCGGCACCGGCGGCTTCGCCTTCTGGCGCCGCATGCGCCTGATCCCGTTCGAACGGGTCGTCCCCGAGGAACGTAAGATCGACAACCTGGCCCACGTCCTCGTCGCCGAGGAGGGCCCCGGCATCCTCGCCTGGCTCATCGACGGCGCCCGCCGCTACTTCGCCGGCGAGAAGGACCTCGCCGGCCCCCAGCGCGTCCAGGTCGCCACCACCGCCTACGCCGAGACCGAGGACCACGTGGGCCGCTTCCTCAAGGAGGCCTGCATCACAGGCGAGGGCATGCGCGCCGAACAGTCCCAGCTCTTCGGCGCGTACACCCGCTGGTGCGGATTCGAAGGCGCCAATCCCGTATCCGGTCGTGCGTTCGCTGCACGAGTTCGCGAGACACTGGGTATGACCTCCCCCAAGGAGATGGTCCTGTCCAACAGTCGCAAGTACTACCCGGGCATCGGCCTGATCACCGACGACACAGAGGAGCAGAACGCGTGAGCGCGCTGATCGACCCGGCCGAGCTCGCCCACGAAACCGATCTCGTCTGGCTTGAGGACACCACCGACCTCGACTACGTGCGCCAGTCCCTGGACCGCCTCACCACCCGCCGCGGCCGCCCCGCCTACCACCGCGACGGCCGCATGGTCGGCTATGCGATCCTCGGCCCCGACGCCAGGTCCTCCCGGGCCTCCGGCACCTTCCGCCGCCGCGTCTTCTGGCTCCTGCCGCACGACCGCGACCAGGACCCCGAGGGCCTCTACTCCACCGGCGCCCCCTCCGAGGCCGTCGACCCGCGCACCGTCGCCCCCGGCGTCAAGGGGTACAAGACCGAGCGCTCCGAGGGCGGCCCGGCCTCGCCGGCGATGCTCGAACTGGGGATAACGCTTCCGAAGGCGTGACCGTATCGGCGTGGGTGCACTCGCACCCACGCCGTTCTGCTCAGACGGCTGATTTTCGTCCGGCGGTTACGGCTCGGCGTCCGGGCGGCGCTTCTCCTCGAAGAGGGCCGACTGCCCCGCCAGGAGGCTGTCCAGGAACCGGCCGTGCTGCGGGGGCGTGCGGTCCGGGTGTTCCAGGGCCGGGGTGAGGGTCTGTGGAACCTCGGTCTGCGGGTCTTCGGCCCGCGGCTTTTCGGCTTGCAGCGTTTGGATCCGTAGGGTTTCGCTCTGGAGGACTCGGGCCCGGAGGACTTGGGTCTGCGGGACCTCGACCTGGCGGACCCGCCCGGCGCCCAGGACACCGAGTGCCTCGGCGAGGCAGGTCATCGCCTGACCAGTCTCGGCCTCCCTCTCCCCCGGCCTCTCCCCCGTGCCGGTCTCGTCCTCCCCCTGGGCGCGGCCGCGCGGCGACGTACGTGCCTTCGCGGCTCTCGCTGCCTTCGCACCGCCCCGGCCGGCCATCGCCGCCCCCGTGCGCGACGCGGCGGACTCCTTCCGAAGCCGGTCGACCTCCGTCTCCAGTGCCGCCAGGCGCATCCGCAGGTCGTCGAGCTCGCTCATGCTCCCCCTCGTTCAGGACCGTCCCCGGCCTCCCACGGCCGTTGACGTGCCGCTTCAGCCTAACCGGGCGCTCCCGGGCCGTCGCCTCCGGCTACGGACTTGGCCATGGGTACGCCAGTTCGTTCGACGACCACACGTTCGTCAAGGTGACGGTACGTAGTTCGGACGCTGCCGCGATGCTGTTGCTCCGTCTCCTGGGCATCGGGAGCGGCCGCTGAAACCTCACGGCCGTCGGGGCCTCACCGGGTGGCGGCTCCGGGCAGTCCGCAGAGGTCGAGCAACTCGTGGAGGCGGTCAGCTGCCAGGTTCGGGTTGGCTGCGGCTCCTTCCGCCTGCTCCGGATCGTTCAGCAGAGCCGAGAGCAGGTCGAGAGGAAGGCACGGATTGGCTGCCGCGGCTTGACGGACGCGGGGTTCGGGGTCGGCGAGCAGATGGACGGGCGGCTGGTCCAGGCCGGCGTCGGAGGCGGCCAGGGCGCGGATGTCCGGGCCGTCGTGGTCGAGCAGGTGGTCCAGGCCGGTGCGGGGCAGGCGGGCAGCGTGAGCAGATAGGGCCGCTGGCGTGGTGCGGCGATGAAGGCGTCGAGAACGAGTGCGGGCGGTGCCAGCGGGTGGTTGAAGGACAGCAGGTGGCGCACGTCCGCGTCGGGGTCCTCGGCCAGACGGTGCACCAGCTCCGCCGACAGCAGGGGGCAGGTCGCGGCGACTCGGCGCAGCCGAGGATCCGCAGACGCGGCGCACGCCTCGTACCAGCTCGTCCCCGGCTCGATGAACATCTCGCCGACAGCGCCGATGTCGCCGGGCGTGTGGGGGTTGCGGGCAAGCGACCACAGGTCGCGCCGTTCGGCGAGGCACTGCCCGGCCACGGCGTGGGAGACGGCGTAGTTGACGAGCAGAAGATTCCGGGAGTGACAGGCGTGTTCCGGCAGCTCCGCTTCCATCGCCGCCGGGTCCAGGATCCGGAGGCGGTCACGGGCGGTCTCCGAGACGCTGGGCTCCGGGTCGGCCAGGAGCGCGTCGCGCTGGCCGGGAGTCAGCCACAGCCACAGGCTGGCGGCCTGGGCCCGAAGCACGGGGCTCGGGTGGTCGAGCATCCTACGGCGGAACGATGCACGGATCTGCCCGGAGAACGCCAGCTCCTGCCGGATCTCGTCCGCGCTGAACTACTGGTCCCGGCGGTGTTCGTCGCGGGTGGTCAGCAGGATTTCCAGGACGTCGTCGGGCAGCGGCTCGGCCCTGTTCAGACGTGGGCGCGGACCTGCGGCAAGGTCTGCGCGGACGAAGGCATCGGGGTCGTCGACCAGTCGGCCGCGCTGTTCGGGAGCGGCGTGCCGGTTGCGGGCGAAGGCGCGGCGGACCGTCTGCTCAGGGTGTGCGAGCACCGCCTCGACAGGGTTCGCCGAACCTGACGGCCCACCGAGCCGAAGCTGCCGACTTTGATCGACCATTTGCTGCCTCCAGAATTTTCTGCGGAAAATTCAGGAGGCGGTGAGCGAGTGGGGCCGACGCGTCATCTGGATTGGGCTGCCGCTCCCCCGCTGGCTCAGCTATCCCTCGAATTTTCTGCGGAAAATTCTGCGCCTTCGGACTGGGCGCTGCGGAAGCGGCGGCCCGCTGGCGGACCTTCGGTCGTGCTTGGGCCGCAGTGGATCAGGTCGACTGATACGGCCTGGGGCGGTCGTTCTCGACGTCGCGGGCGAGGCGGGGGCTCGCGGTGAGCCGGGTTCTCCGCGACTCCCCCGCGATCCTCCCCCGGTTCGGGCCGCGCTGTGCCGTCGCTTGCTACCGGTGCAGACGGTATGTCAGCTGAGCAACCGGCGGGCCGTCCCGGTGTCCTTTCTGAGGTCCGTCGAATTTTCTGCGGAAAATTTGGCGGCGTGGTTCAGCACTCCGGCTGTCTGGATCCATGGCGGTCTGAAGGGATCGGCGCTCAGCCGGCTGGCGAACGATCCTGCGGGCGAGCCAGGGCGGAGCGCGTCGGTCCATTCCGGCTGAGGGTTCCAGCATCGGCTTGCGGTTGTGGTGGGGCTCAGCGGTGGGTGGGGGAGCTGTCGAAGCTGTCGGTTTGGCGGGGGAGGAAGCGGGATTCTGTCCCGACCTGGACGGGCGTGGTTGAGGATGGATGGTCGTCATCCTGGCAGCGCCCGCCGTCGTCGCCTACCAGAACCAGTGCGGTGGGCGCTCCTGTGTTCGACACGGGCACAATGGTGTCCCGGCCAAGGGACCGCGGCTGAGCGATTTTCCGCAGAAAATTCTCCACGCGCAGGACAGCTATGGGGCAGCAGCTTCTGCCACTTCTTGCCTCGCCGGGGGATGGTCGGCAGTGCAGCTGTGCGCTGGCTGGCATCGGGCTCGTGGATTCGCGCGCTCTGCCGCTGGCACAGCATGGCGAACGCACGCCGTTGGAGTGGGTCCGGACGGCGTGTGACGTCATCCAGGGGAGCCGATCAATCCCCCGAGCCGTCCCGGTGTTCCCTTGAGGCCCCCGAATTTTCTGCGGAAAATTTCGCGACTCGGCTCAGCAGCCTGGCTTCCTGCTCCACCGCGATCCGAAGAGAGCGGCACTCGACCGGCTGGCGAACGACCCTGGGGGCGAGCCCAGCAGTCCCCCGGGCCGCCCCAGTACCCCTCCCGAGGTCCGCCGAATTTTCTGCGGAAAATTTCTCAGCGTGGTTCACCGCGGTCCGAAGGGAGTGGTACCCGGCCGGCTGGCGAACGACCTTGAGGGCTTGCCCGGCCGGACCGTGGGGGGCGGGCCAGCGGAGCCGCATCATTGGCCTGCGGTTGTGACGGGAGCTCAGCCGTATGTGGGGGAGCCGTTGAGGTGGCTGATCCAGCATGGAGGAAACGGCGCGTCTACCTCGGACTGGATGGGTGTGGCCCACGATGAATGTTCGTCATCGTGGCAGTGTCCATCGGCGTCGCCTACCAGAACCGGTGCGGTGGGCGCTCCTGCGACCGGCATAAGCAGATGGGTAGTCGTCGCGCAGTGAGCTCCGGTTAGCACGACCGTGTCCGGGGCCAGGGGGCGCGGCCCGGCGATTTTCCGCAGAAAATTCGCCGGCGGTCGGGCAGGGGCAAAGCCGCTGTTGGTCTTCGCCTCGGTGGCGGATGACCGCGTACGCGTCCTGTCACGGCCCGCGTCGAAAGGCTCTGTGGCTCCCGGGCGAACCGCGCCTACCTGTGTAGACGCGGCATCCGTCGCACCATCCTGGAGGAGACCTACCGGATCCGTAGCCGAACGAAGCTCGGCGCCGGCGACGGACGTCGCCCAGGTCCGACGAGGATGATTACCGCGCTCAAGCAACACCGCGTGCGGTGGCGACGGGGGACGACGAGTCGGCTGTCCGCTACGAGGCAACCGTGGTGATCGCCGCCTCATACGAGTAGCTGCGAAACGCCCCCCGCTGCGATCATGTGGCGGTGAACGATGGACTGCCGGATGGCTGGACGATCGAGCGAGTGTGTTCCGCATCAGGGGATCCTGAAGCCGCCCTGCTCACCCTCGAACGACTGGTCGTGGTCGAGGAGCACGGCCGTGCGGACTACGTCTCACTCCGGCCCGACGTCATCCTGGCCTTCCACGGCCTGTGTCTCGTACGAGCGGACGACGACTGGTACGTGGGCGAGCTCGACTTCGACGGCTCGGTCATCTGTTGGGCCGCCTACGGTTCCGACTTGGGCGAAGCCATCCAGGGGTTGTGACGTATCAGGCGATCGGCTTGATCACTTTCACAGCGTGCCTCAGCGGGGGAGAGGACCCCCACTTGTCGTGATAGGCGCTGCCCCGTAGGAGGCCGCAGGGGAGTCGAAGCCGTCGGCAATTCCTGTGTCGCGAGGGTGGGGCCGATTGCTGGGAACCGGGACTCAGCGATCGCGGAGCCCGATCTGTCTACCGCTCAGTCGAGGAATTTTCCGCAGAAAATGCGAGGGCTTCGATGGGGGAGCAGCATCAGCATCCGGACCAGCCGACTGGCAAGCACACGCTCACGCGCTGCACAGCCACGGCTCGGACTCGGGTTCCGGCTCATTCAAAGGGCTTCCGTACCACTGACCCATGCCGTCCGGGTTGGCTCTCTCCGAGCTTCTCCGCGGAGGCCGGTCAGAGTTCTCGACGGACATCCATCGTGCCCACGGCAACGGCAACGGCAACGGCAATGGACGATGCCAGCAACGGACGATGCAGGGGACGGCCGATCCGTGGGCTTAGTCGAGGGACTCTGAATTTTCCGCGGAAAATCCGATGCGCCATCGGCCAAAGCGATGCTCTGGACATCCACAGCGGCGTCGAGTTCGCCATCACTACGTCCGCCGCTTGACCTGCTTTACGGCGCCTCTGCCTTCACGATCGAGCCAGCAGCTCGTATCCGACCGGACCGATGGCCCCGAAAGTGCTCACCGGGGCAGGACCGTCACCTCCCGATCTCGACCGTACGGTTCATACCTCGGAGAGGACCTGGCTAGTGGGGCGGCATGCCACAGCTGATGTCGGTCCTCGAACGCATCGAGGTCAAGGGCCCCGGCGTGGTCGTCCGCGCACACCTCGGACTGCCTTGGCGGCGCCAAGGGCGTACGGCTTCCGCCGCAACTGTCGTTACCTGCGAAGGCGCCAGATTCAAGCACACCGTCCCGGAGGAGAAGGATCAGCGGGCCAACCGTCGGCGACGAGTCAGCCGAGGAGGCCGGCCTGCGGGCTTCGACATGAAGATGTACAAGCGTCGGAACGAGGTCGAGCGCGCGGTCAAATCGGCTCGGCGTCCTCGATCCGACTGCGGCCCAGGTCGTGGGTCGGTTCGATTCCCGGGCGCCGCCTCGTCCGGTCAGGTTCGTCTCGACGTCGTCCCAATCCGGGCCGTGCAGCCACAGGTTCTGTACCGCCTTCCCGCATCAGTGCCGGCTCGCCCGGTCGTGGCAGAGGCACGAGCCGGTACTCCAGACTCCGTATCTGCATCGGCAGGCAGCCCCGTGAGCTGGCCGTGGGCACAGCGCCCTCAGCATGGCGAGGATCGCATCCGCATCGGCGAAGGTCAGCTCCTCGACGAAGTAGCGCTCGTCATCGTCATCGGCGTAGTCGCTGAAGCGATGTCTCGTGACGGGCTTTCCGACAGCGGCCGCAGCCGCGGTCAGTCTGGCGGTGGCGCCGACGGTCGGTACCTCGGTGCTGCCACGAACCCGGGCCGACGGTAAGTCAGGGGACCGGAGGGGAAGGGGGGCGGGTGAAGGTCCAACTTGCCAAGCTGCCGCAGCGAGCTGCGGTACGCCTGAGGTCGAGCCGGCCGGCCAGGAGGTGGCGGAGCCGGGGACGAGCTTCCGGCGGAAGGAGCGGCGGGTGCGATGTTCGGCACCCGCCCGGAGTGGGTGTGAGCGCGAGTGGCTTCTTCGAGGCCTCGGGAGCCGGCTCCTCAGCGGTCAGAGGCGATTTGCACGTCGCAGGCCACTTCACGCTCAAGGGTCTGAACACAAAAGACATCAGAAGACCAGTAATAGACAAATCTCGGTACGGAGCTGTTTTCGGATGGCGTGGTGCTGGGCACGCCGACCCGTAGCCTTCCTGCGGTGGCCGGGTCCTTCGGTATTTAGTTCGTACAAACAAGAGAAGAGGCGGTTCGGATTCGGTGGCCGAGGTGAGCCACGTCGACGGTCGAGCCTTCGTGACGTGTCGGGTGATCGACCCGAAGTTCCGGATGTGGGGGAGAGGGCGGACGTGGCTTGGGGGCGTAGCGGAGCGTCGTTCACCAGAGCTGCGCGCCTCGCGGGGTGGGGAGCCCGGTGCGCGGGGATGACTCCCGCCCGCCGTGGTGGCATGAGACTCTGGGATTCGGTGACCGAGCCCTGGAACCTCATTGACGTCTGGCCGGCGAAGAACGCATCGGCCAGCCTGGCCGAGCGTCGCCCGCCCGCATCGCCCGAAGCCGTCGGGCGCACCGAGGAACGACTCGGGTTCGAGATCCCCGCTGATCTGTGCGAGTCGCTGCTGTGCCATGACGGAGACGACGTCTACCTTGCTGTCCTTCCGGTCGGCCCCCTGTACTCCACGGAAAGGATCGTCGAGATCCGCACCATGCGGATGAGGATCTGGGACGCCGATGATCCGGACCAGCGGGACGCCCCGTGGTGGGGAGCGCGGTGGGCTCCGTTCGCCGGCCGTGACGGCGACGAGCACTTCATCGACGCCGGGCCCGGCCTGTGGCACAACCACCTCGGGAGGGCTGCCCATGACGACTCGGCTACTCCGCCGGCTGGCCGAGCCTGGCCACCCTGGCTCCATGCCGTCGCCCAGGCGATGCCGCACCACGGTGGCCGCGACCACGTCGAGCCGGCCAAGTCGCCAATTCGCTTTTGTGTCAAGGTAGTTGAATGATAGATCTCATCGAAGGAACGGAACTCGGTTGAGTGGCAAGCCCTTTGCGGGAGTCCTGTTCGGGTGTCGGGGACGCAACACCTGAACTGGGCAGGCTGGTCTTCGGTGTTGCCCATGACCTGGTTGAAGAGGCCTGATGTGGTGTGTCATCACATCTCGCACGAGGTCCGCCGTGACGGCCAGTTGCGGGTGTCTGGGCATCGGGCGCGACATGACGGCGGTGTCAGGGGCGGAAGGGGAAGCCGTAGAGGTGCACGGAACGTGCTCGCGGCCCTCGGTGTCACCGGTTGCCTTGGCGGCGCTGCCGCGCTTCCGCCAGCGTCGTCCCAGCGTCGTCCCAGCGTCACGAGTTCGCCGTTCAGCTCGGCGAGTTCGGCCGGGGTCGGGTCGATCATCCCACTCGGAGCTGAACGCGGAGTCCGTCCGCACCTTGCCCCAGGCGGCGCCCTGGTCCAGGTACGCGCGGTACTGGGAGGTCCGGGTCTCGACGATGTCGCGGGTGACCGCGCCGACTGCGGCGGCCCCCTCGGGCGTGCCCGCGAAGTCCGAGTCCCCAAAGCCCCGGCCCTCCTCGGAAGCCGCCTGCCGCCACCGCTCGCGGCCGCCCGCACTGCGGTCGCTCGCCTCGGTCACGAAGCCGTGCTCGGCCAGCTTGCGCAGGTGGTAGCTGACCAACGACGGGGCCGCGTCGACCTGTTCGGCGAGCTGGGAGGCGGGCCGCGGCGCCCGCGGCGTACAGCAGCCGGTAGAGCATGCGGCGATGTCGTAGTGGAAGCGCCGCGCGCCCTGGACTCGGATGCTCTCGATCCGGCCGACGCGGACGGGGGTTGGTGCCGGGCACCGGCCTGGTTCAGATCGCGCCGCTGTCATCGACGGTGTCCGCTATCGGCTGCCAGTGGACGTCCGGGTGTTACGGGCCGTCGGCTGCGGCACGGGCCTGGGTACGGGCACGGGTACCGGTGCGGTTGGGGGAGGGGCCGGGGACGGATCGGTCAGGCCAGCCAGCGCAGCACGGTCCAGGGGCCGGCGGGCAACGGTGAGAAGACGAGCGTGGGCACCAGGAGCAGTCCGGCACTCACCCACCAGTAACGGCGGCCCCGTAGGCCGGTCAGCCTGCGGAGCCCGAGGTTGACCAGCCACCACAGCAGGCCGAAGACCGTCCAGACGACGACGCCGGCCACCACCCACACCATCGGGCCGTCGTTCTCGGTGGGTTCGCGCTGCCCGAGCCCGAGCCAGACCAGCGGGTAGTTGAGGAAGAACACCAGCGTGAACATCAGCGGGACCATGGCGGCGAGCCCCAGCGCGACGTTGACCAGCACCGGGGCCGCCCACGCCGCCCACACCGCCTGCCTCGTCCGGGCCTCAGGCGTTGCGCAGGGGTGCATGGTGCTTCTCCAATGCCCGGTAGGGCTCGGTCAGTTCGACGCCGTGCTTGCCGTGGGGTCCGGTCCGTGACCGGGCCGTCGTAGCGTCGGGATGTCGATGGCGGGGTGGCTGTCGCATTCGTCCTGCGCGCTCGTCAGCTGCGGGTGAGGTCCTCGGGCGCTGCCCGGGCGAGGGTGTCGGCCACCGTTGTGCAGGCGAGCCGGGCCACGGAGCGCAGCTCGGCGTCGGGGGTGCCGACCCGGCTCAGTACGGCCAGCGACTGGTTGACGGCGACGACGAACACGGCGAGCTCGTCGAGCGTCCGGGTGTCGGCCGAGGAGTCCGCCAGGGCCGCGCGTACCCGTTGACGCTGTACGTCGAGCAGGCCGCGCACCTGTGCGCCGTTCTCCTCCTTGAGCGTCGACGACTGCGCGGCGGACTGGGCGATGAGGCACCCGGAGGGGACCGACGGGTCGGCGATGCGGCCCAGGACGACGCCGAAGAACGCCTCGACCGCGCGCACCGGATCACCGGGGTGTGCCGCGAGCGCCTGCTCGTACTGCGTGCCGTAGATCGACGCGTAGCGGTCGAGGCACTGGCCGAACAGGGCGTCCTTGTTGCCGAAGGCGCCGTAGAGGGAGCCGCGGCCCAGGCCAGTGGCCGAACCGAGGGCATCGAGTGAGGCGTCGGCGTACCCGCGCTGCCAGAACACCCGCATGGCCTGGTCCAGTGCCGCGCTGATGTCGAACTGCTTCCGGCCGGACACGGTGTGCACCTCTCCTGCTTCTCTGCTGTCCCACGTCGTCGCGACGAGCCTACCCGCATCTTGGACCGATCGGTCAGTTCATCTTTGACTGATCAGTCCAAGATGGCTAGCGTGCAGAAAGGCGGTTCCCGGATCCGAAGACTTGCCGGGGCCAGCCGCTGGCCACCGGCCGGCAGCCGCCAGCCGGACCGGGCGGTTCCCGCCGTCTCGGCGAACCCGTCAACCCCGTGCCCCCGAAGGATGATCATGAGTCTGTCGCCGACCCGCCCGCCCACGCCCGAAGGCCGCGGTTCCGTCTCCCAGGTGCCGAATCTCCCGGCCGGCTTCGCCGACGCCTTCACCAGCCGCTACGTCGACACCGGCGAACTGCGCCTGCACGCCGTCACCGGCGGCGAAGGGCCTGCGCTGCTGCTGGTCGCCGGCTGGCCCCAGACGTGGTACGCCTGGCGCCTCCTGATGCCCGCGCTGGCACAGGACTTCCGGGTCGTCGCGGTCGACCCGCGCGGCGTCGGACTGTCCGACAAACCCCCGGGCGGGTACGACACCGGCACGCTCGCCCGCGACCTGGTGGCGCTGATGGACGCGCTCGGGCACCGGCGGTTCGCCCTGGTCGGCCACGACGTCGGGATGTGGACCGGTTACGCCCTGGCTGCGGACCATCCTGACCGGCTCGACCGCCTGGCCGTCGCCGAGGCCGCGATCCCGGGGTTGTCGCCCTCGCCGCCTCTCCTCGGCAGCCGGGAGGCCAACGACCGCCTCTGGCACTTCGCCTTCAACCGCCTCGCCGACGTCAACGAACAGTTGGTCAGCGGACGCGAACACCTCTACTTCGGCCACCAGTTCGCCACGAAGTCCGCGAAGGCACTGCCCGACCACGCCGTCCAGCACTACGTCGACACCCTCGCCGCCGACCCGGAAGCCCTGCGAGCCGGCTTCGAGTTCTACCGCGCACTCGACACGACCATCGCCCAGAACCAGGAGCGCAGGACTCGACGGCTGACCCTGCCCGTCCTGGCGATCGGAGGAGCGGAGAACCTGGGCGCCTCCGTCAGCGAGACGATGGAGCTCGCCGCCGACGACGTGCAGGGCCTCGTCCTCCCCGACTGCGGCCACTACCCGGCCGAGGAGGCCCCGCAGGCGATGCTGACCGCCCTGACCGCGTTCCTGGCCCCGTACCGGGACGGAGCGGGCGCCCAGGGCACCCCCACGGCACGCGTCGGCCTTACCACCCCCACCGGTGAGGTCGACTCCGCGTACACGGCCTCGACGATCGATGCCCGGCCCGTCTCGAACGCCCGTCGGCAGGCGCCGGATGCTGACCGCTGTGACCACTGACCGCTCTCTTCCGACTGACCCCGTGCTTGCGGGGGGAGAAGCTTCTTTCCGGACCGCGGCGGAGCGGTGATGCCCTTTGCCGTTTCTTGACCAGGGCCCGCGGTGCCGGATAGTGAACTGCGGTGATCTGTTGAACTGTCAGGAAACGGCGGCGCGGTGTTCCAATGCACCGGGGCTAGGCGTGGGCGCACGGCTGTTCGGGGCGGCCGGTGAAGGCGAATGCGTCCCCGGCAGCGGCGCAGTCCCGATGCCGCTGTCCGTGCGTCACGCTCTCTTGCGATGGCGGGATTCGGGGCCGGGTCGCCGGGGATATCCGGGAGGTCCTCGGAAATCAGGGGCTCAGCGAAACGGACATTGTGCTTCATGACACGCGGGTCGTGTCGGCATCAGGCCTGATCATCTGGAATGCTGTTCCAGTCCGCCGTCACCGGCTTTGATCGGCGGGCATCCGCAGTACCGGGCAAGCGGCCCGGGAAGCCCACGGAGAGAACGGAACATCATGAAGCCATCTGTACTTGTCGTGTCCACTGACCCTCAGGGATCGGCCGTCGTCTGGGCGGAGCGGGTGGGGGACAACCTGCCCTTCGATTTCATGGCGGCGCACGACCAGGCCGATCAGCTGCTCCACCTCAAGAAGACCGGTGCCAAGGTCCACGTCATCGCCAACCAGAAGGGCGGCGTCGGCAAGACCACGACCACGGTGAACCTCGCGGCGTGCACCTTCGACGTCCTCGGCGAGAAGGACGAGTACGAGCACATCTTCATCGACACGCCGGGCACCCTGGCCGACGAGGAGATCCTGCGCAGTGCTCTGGAGATAGCGGATGACGTCCTGGTCCCGATGATCACCGAGCCGTTGTGCTTCGACCCGACGGCGCGGACGATCCAGAAGGTCATCGAGCCGATGGACATCCCCTTCCGGGTCGTCATCAACAACTGGGACCCCCGGGACGGCCGCGCCGACCTGGAGGACACCGAGGCGTACATCGCCGCGAAGGGGTGGCCGCGGGCCAAGACGGTCCTGCGGCGTTACAAGATCCACTCCCGGGCGGTGGCCGAGGGAACGGTCGTCACCCAGTACAAGGAGAGCGGCACCGCCTACCGGGCCCGCGAGGACTTCTTCCGGCTGTCCCTCGAGCTCGGGTACGGGGGTCGCTGATGGCCGGCCGTCGTGTTTCCTTCGCCTCGATGGCGGCCGACCCGGTCGTCGACGCCCCCGGGGTGGTCAGCAACCAGGAGACTCCGGCCCGGTGGGTCCCCACGGGGCCGGACTCTCCGGCCCGGTGGGTTCCCACCGCCAACTGCCTCCCCAACCCGCGCAACCCGCGCGACGACCTGGGCGACCTGTCGGACCTGGCGAGCATCAAGGACCGCCAGCTGCAGAGCTGCCTCGCCGTCACCCCGGACGCGTACCTCCGGCTCTGGCCGGAGGACGAGGGCCTGCTCGGTGCGGGCCCGCAGGACGTGGTGATCGTCAACGGCAACCGGCGCCGGGCCGCTGCCGCGCTGTACGGGCGCGAGCAACTGCTCGTCGTGGTCGACGACTCGGTGGCGGACTCCAAGGCGACCCTGCTGCGCGCGGCGCTCGACGAGAACATGGCGCGCAAGGACTTCGACCCGATCGAGGAGGCCAACGCGGTCCTGCTCATCGTGGCGCAGTACGCCACCGCCAAGGAGGCCGCCGAGTCGGAGGGCTGGTCCCAGAGCTGGATCTCGCACCGCAAGAACCTGCTGAAGCTCCACCCCGAGCTGCAGCGGCAGGTGCGGGCCAAGGCGCGGGGCGAGGAGGGCATCTCCATCAACGTCGCCCGCCGGCTGGGATCGGTCAAGGGCATCGACGCGATGGCCCTGGCCGAGCAGACGGAGCAGCTGGAGCAGCTGCTCCAGGCCGACGCCGACGCCGTCGCGGCGAAGCGGGCGGCGAAGCTGGGGGCCCGGGCGGCGGCGGTTCAGGCCTCCGCTGACGGGGTGACTCCTCAGGCCGCGCCGCAGCGACCCGTCGCATCCGCGAGTGGGCCTGCGGAGAGCGCGTCCATGGCTGCGACCACGGCCACGGCTGCGTCCACGGCCACCGTCACGCCGTCACCGGTGGATCCGTCGCCGGTGGAACCGTCGGCTTCGGCTACCCGGTCGAAGCCCGCCAGTGCCGGCACGGGGGAGAGCACCGAGCCCGCTCCGAGCACGGAGTCCGCTTCGAGCACGGAGTCCGCTCCGAGCGCCGAGCGATTTTCCGCGGAAAATTCCGAGCCTCTTCCGATGCCGGAACAGCGAGCCGAGGCCTCCCCGGCCGAGCAGCCGTCGGCCACGCCGTCCGCGGAGCTCGGCGATGTCGACTGGCATGACGTCGAGGAACTCGCCGACGCCATCTGTCGCACCCTCTCGGCCGACGAGGCCTACCGCCTCGCCGACGCCCTGGCCAACCGTCTGCTGACGACCAACAGCTGACGCGACCTCCGGTGCCCGCCCCGTCGTTCGCACGGGGCGGGCACCGGATCGGCATCCCTCGCCGGTGCCTGCGGGAGGGAGGCGTGGACCTCCCCGGCCGTCCGAACGGCGTCGCTCATAGTCCGGCTTCGTACGTCCCGGGCGGCACGGGCGTCCCGTCGTACGGGAGATAGCACCTCATGCGGTACGACAGCAGGTGCTGTACGAGGTCGCTCGCCAGGAACGGCTTCGCCCACTCCCACTGGGTGCCACCGCGGCAGGCGGTGCAGGCGGGGTCCCGGTGGTTGCGGCACATCGCGCCGCGGGCAACGTGCTGGGTGCGCATCTTGAGTCGACCGGACAGCCAGATCTCCGTATGGGCCCTCGCCTTCTGCGGCTTGCAGCGCATCAGAACGCAAACCTCTTCGACGCTGAGCACCCGCAGGGCGACGCCCAGGCGGGCGTGCCGGCTGACCTGTGAGGTCGCCAGGCCGGGCAGGAGTTGCTCGGTCAGGCTCGGCTCGAGCCGCTTGATGAGTTGGTAGCTCGCTCTCTTGCTGTCATCTCCCTGGGGGAGATCGTGGATCAGCCAGATGAGCGGGCTGTACACCACGCTGGTCGCTTTCCGGTTCGCCCGCAGGAGGC
This sequence comes from Kitasatospora sp. NPDC091276, assembly GCF_040684355.1. Lineage (NCBI taxonomy): Bacteria > Bacillati > Actinomycetota > Actinomycetes > Kitasatosporales > Streptomycetaceae > Kitasatospora > Kitasatospora sp. NPDC091276. The sequence continues at coordinate 48,101 of NZ_JBFBFU010000021.1, forward strand.
GCGCGGCGTCCTTGAAGTCCTGGCAGGACTTCTCGTCCTCAAGGTGCTCCAGGAGGTTGCGACGTGCCTCGGCGTACGTTCCGAACGGACGGTATCCGTAGTCGACGACCTTGATCTTCGTCTCGGGAGTCGTCACCAGCTTCGCTGCTATCCAGGCCCACTCCGTCAGCATGGGACCGACCATAACCCACGACGGTGCTCCCGGAGGAGGCCTCGTCGCGGACTCGGGTGGTGACGAAGAATGGTTTCGGCCGCCCGAAAGTTCGCATGGGGAAGGCGATTTGACGACGTGTCGGCTGATGCGTTCCGCCGTGGCGTGCGGTCAGGTCTGTTCGTTCCCGGTCCACGCGCGGAGTCTCCGGGTTGCGGACGCCCAGATGCGGCTGACGCGGCCGCCGCCGGTCTCGGACGCGGCCACGGTCACGGTGACGCCCACCGAGCTTCGAGGGCCCTGCGCCGTACCGTCAGCGATCCGTCCGCGGGCTCGGGCCAGGGCACGCAGTGTCGGTGGTGTCTGATACGAAGGCCCTGTGACGGAGGACGAGATCATCAAGCGGCTCATCGAGCAGAATGCCGGAGGGCGTCCTTCGCCTGCGCTTCCGGAGGCTGTGTCCGGGCTCGAAGCGGTTGTGGGGCACCTCATGCCGCCTTTGCTCAGACGGGTCTATCTCGAGGTCGCCCGGATCTATCTCGAGGTCGCCGATGGCGGGTTCGGCCGCTGGGGTGGTGCCCTGTCCTTCACCGAGTACCGTGACGAACCACCGATGAACCACCCGCATTGGAGGCGTACCTCGGGTGGCGCGAAGGCTATGGCGCGGACTATCCGACACCGGTGTACCGCTACTGCCCTGGGGCTGCGCTATCCGGTCGCTCCCGGCATGGCTGTATGGCTATGACGCAAGGTGAATGATTGCTCGGGAGCAATGGTTCACCCCGAAATCGGCAGATCGGGTGGCGGCTCGTCACACACGGTTTCTTGGGGGATTCTTGACCAGAAAATCGAAGCAGGCGGCCGCCGATTTGGACAATCCGGAAAAATTATCAAATTTTCACATTTAGCGCACTCGATGCTTGTGCATCGCGGAGGTGAGGATGACGATGGAGCGAGGGGGACTTCGAAAGAAGGTTGCTCATGTCATTCCTCGGACAGTTCCAGTCCTTCGGTCGGTTCCGTGACGACTGGGGCGGCGGTGGTCGCGGTGGCGACTACGGCGACTTCGGTGACGACCGTGGCGGCTACGGCGGCTACGACGACTTCCGTGACGACTTCGGCGGCGACCGTGGCGGCTACGGCGGCTACGGCGGCTACGGAGGCGACCGCGGCGGCTACGGAGGCGGCTACGGAGGCCGGTGGTAAGGATCGCTTCCCTGTGAGAGCGGGCCGGGCACGTGTGCCCGGCTTTGCCGTGTCGGCCGGGAGCGACCCCACGCGGACCCGCGCCGGCCGTGCGTGTGGAGACCTTCCATTCCCGGAGCAGGGCCTCTTTGATCGGGAGTTCCTCTCAATCCGGAAGTGATCTGGGCTCGGGGACGAGCGAGAAGACCGTGAGATGACGAGGAAACACAGCCTTCGGTCGGCTCTGCGACGCTTGCTCACGGTCGCCGAGACCTCCGATGTGGTCGCCGCGGCACCGCCGGTCCCGCTCATGGCGATCTTCCGGCGCTTCTGGCCCTACACCAAGGGCGGCCGCCGGTGGCTGGTGGTGCTGCTGGCCCTGGTCGCGGTGGGCCCGGCGATCGAGGCGATGGAGATCTGGCTGTTCAAGATCGTCATCGACGACATGCTCATTCCGCACCGGCTGGACCTGTTCCTGCCGATCGCCCTCGCCTATGCGGGGCTGACCCTGCTCTCCGGAGTACTGGGCTTCGCCCGCCGGGTGATCTCCACCTGGGTCAGCGAACGCTTCCTGCTCATCCTGCGGTCGGACGTGTTCCGGCACATCCAGGGCCTGTCGCTGGGCTTCTTCGAGCGCCGGCGGCTCGGCGACGTGCTGTCCCGGGTGACCGGCGACGTGGACGCGGTCGAGACCTTCCTGCTCTCCGGCATCGTCAACGCGCTCGGCCAGGTGGCGCGGCTCGGCATCTACGTCGGCCTGCTGCTGGTGCTGCGCTGGGACCTGACCCTGGTCGCGCTAATCGCCGCGCCGCTGTTCTTCCTCACCGCCCGCCGCTTCGCCAAGCTGATCCGGGCGGCCTCGCGCGAACGCCGTCGGCGCAGCGGCTCGATCAGCGCGGTCGCCGAGGAGTCGCTCGGCAACATCGCGCTCGTCCAGGCGTACAACCGCCAGGACTGGGAGCACGCCCGATTCCAGCGCGAGAGCATCGGCCGGTACCACGCGGCGATGGCCTCGACCAGGATCGGAGCGCTCTACGGGCCGACGGTCGACTTCGTCGAACTGCTAGGCGGCCTGGTGGTGATGGGCCTCGGGGCCTGGGAACTCGTGCACGGCCGGCTCACCTTCGGTGGCCTCATCGTCTTCCTCACCCTGCTGAGCAGGCTCTACGGCCCGATCCAGAGCATGTCCGGGCTCGGCAACACCTTCTACGCGGCCTCCGCCGCCGCCGAGCGGATCATCGAACTGCTCGACCAGCGTCCACAGGTGACCGATCCCGCCACCCCCCGGCCGCTCGGCCGCGCCCGGGGCGGGATCGAGTTCGACGACGTCACCTTCCGTTACCCGGACGTGGAGGCGCCCGCACTGTCGGAGGTGTCCTTCGAGGTGGCGCCGGGGGAGACGCTGGCCCTGGTCGGCGCCAGCGGCGCGGGCAAGTCCACCGTCGCCAAGCTGCTCTTGCGCTTCTACGACCCGGACGACGGCGCGGTGCGGCTCGACGGCCTCGACCTGCGCGACCTCGCCCTCACCGACCTGCGCGAGAACGTCGCGGTGGTGCTCCAGGAGACCCTGGTCTTCCACGGCACCGTCCGGGAGAACATCGCCTACGGGCGCCCCGAGGCGAGTGAGGCCGAGATCCTGGCGGCGGCCCGGGCGGCGGACGCCCACGAGTTCATCACCCGGCTCCCGGACGGCTACGACACCCTGGTCGGCCAGCGCGGCCGGCTGCTCTCCGGCGGCCAGCGTCAGCGCCTCGCGATCGCCCGCGCGATGGTCCGGGACGCCCCCGTCCTCATCCTCGACGAGCCCACCACGGCCCTGGACGCGGAGTCGAGCCAGCGGATCATGGGCCCGTTGCGCCTGCTCATGGCCGATCGCACGACGATCATCATTTCGCACAACCTGCTGACCGTCCGCGACGCCGACCAGATCGTCCTGCTCGACCAGGGCCGGATCGTCGCCCACGGCACCCACACCGAGCTCCTCCTCCGCAGCTCCGCCTACGCCGGCCTGCACCGGTTGCACCACCCGCCGGGCGAGTCCGTGGAGGCCGTCCCCTGAGGCGTGCCCGGGCGTACCGATCTCGGCCACGGCCCTGCGGGCCTGTTGGTAGATTCCTCGCGTGAGCGAGCAACTGCCCGGCGGTGGGATCGGGCTGTCGTCCGACGAGGTCGCGGCCCTCGACGACAGGTGGTCGTCGTGCTGGAGGCCGGACGAGGTCGCGCGGCGGTTGGCGGGGGTCGGCACGCCGTGGTGTGTGGCCGCGGGATGGGCGCTGGACCTCTTCCGGGGCGGGCAGGCGCGTGCGCACGAGGACATCGAGATCGCGATTCCGGCCGCGAGCTTTCCCGAGGTCCGCAGTCGCTTCCCCGGGTACGTCTTCGACGCGGCGGGCAGCGGCCGGATCTGGGAGGACGCCGCACCGGGGGTGCTGGCCGCCACCCATCAGACCTGGCTGCGCGATCCGGCCACCGGTGACTACCTGCTCGATGTGTTCCGCGAACCGCACGACGGCGACGTCTGGATCTGCCGGCGCGATGAGAGGATCCGCTTTCCCTACGGCGACATCATCCGCCGCACGGCAGGCGGCATCCCGTACCTGGTGCCCGAGCTGGTCCTGCTGTTCAAGGCCAAGCACCTCCGCCGGAAGGACCAGGCGGACTTCGACACGACCGTCCCGCTGATGACCCCGGCCCAGCGCGGGACCCTGGCCGAACTGCTCGCCCGCGTACACCCGGGGCATCCCTGGCTCGCGGACCTGTAGCCCCCGCGCAGTCGTTGGCGCGGGGGCTTTCCGGGGCTGCGGGGAACGTCAGCGGACGACGTCGAAGACCTGCTTCTGCAGACCGTTGGGGTAGACCTCGTGCTCGACGAGCGTCAGCTTCTGGGTGTCCTTGTCCGTGGTGCTGAACAGGCGCTTGCCCGCGCCGAGCAGGAGCGGGAAGACGAGCAGGTGGTAGCGGTCGACCAGACCGGCGTCGGAGAGGGCCTGGTTCAGGGTCGCACTGCCGTGCACGATGATCGGGCCGCCCTCGGTCCGCTTCAGCGCGGCAACCTCGTCGAGTGAGCGCAGGATCGTGGTCTCGCCCCAGTTCGACACCAGGTCGTCCTCGGTGAGGGTGGTGGAGACGACGTACTTCGGCATCACCTTGTAGTCGGCGAAGTCCGCCATGTCGGGCCACACCTGGCTGAACGCCTCGTAGCTGGCCCGCCCCAGCAGCATCGCGGTGGCCTCCTGCTGCTCCCGCCCCTTGATCTCGAAGGCCTCGGGAAGGAATTCGATGTCCTTGAAGGTCCAGCCGGAGTTCCGGTAGCCGGGCTCCCCGCCCGGGCCTTCCACAACGCCGTCGAGCGAGATGAAGGCGGTGCTGATCAGGGTACGCATCTCTGGTTCCTCGGTGTCTCGGATCTGGATTCTTCCGGGCTCGCCGACCTGGTCGGCATCGGACGCCCTGCTGTCGGCCGCCGATGTGATCAAGGTAGCCGTGCCGGCCGAACGAGGCCGCCAGCCGGGGCCGCTGTGCGTTGCCGTCAGCCCCTGGGGAATTCGCCGCCGTCCACGACGAGGTTGCTCCCCGTCAGCCAGCTCGCCCGGCCGGACAGGAGGAACAGCACCGCGTGGGCGATGTCGTCGGGTCGGCCGTCGCGTCCCAGCGGGGGAGTCGTGGTGTCCTGGCCCGGCCCCGCGTCCAGGCGTGCCCACTGCTCGCGCGTCGCTTCGCCGCCGGGGGTGGCGGTTCGGCCGGGAGACACGGTGTTGACCCGGATCCCGTGCGGGGCCAGCTCGGCGGCCAGCCCCCGGCTGTAGGCCTCCAGCGCCGCCTTCGCGGCCACGTAGTGCAGGAACGGCGGTGCCACGGTCGGGACGGCGGCCGAGGAGACGTGCACGATCGCCCCCGAACGCCGTTCCCGCATCCCCGGTGCCAGCAGCGCGTCCAACCGCACCGACGCCAGGAAGTTCAGGTCCAGCGCGTTCTGCCACTCCTCGTCGGGGATGGCCAGGGCGCCGTGGTGCGGCTGCGCCCCGCCCACGTTGTGGACCAGGATGTCCACCCCGCCGAGCACCTCCTGCGCGGCCGTGGAGAGCGCCTCCGCGCCGGCCCGCGTTCGCACGTCGGCCGCCACGAAGGCGGCCCCCTCCGGGACGGTGCCCGTCGCCGACCTGGCGGTCGTGAGCACCTTGGCGCCCGCGTCCAGGAGTTGGCGCACGATGGCTGCTCCGATTCCGCGAGAACCACCCGTGACCAGGGCCCGCTTGCCTGCGAGTTCCTGCGTGCCTGGTCCGTTTTGGGTCGTGGTCATTTTCTTGGTCCTCTCGATCGCGTGTTCGTCCGGGTGTTCGTCCGCTCGACGGAATGGGAATCGACCTGGCGCGCAGGTGCGAATTCCTCAGGGAGCGCGAATACTTCAGGGAAATCGTGGTGGGTGCCTCGTCGAGCTGTTTCACGGTACGGCCGGAAAAGAGCGAGAGGCAAAGACGAAGTGTCAGCAGACGCCATAGGGAAGGCCTATGGCGTGCCGGTTCCGTCGTGCGCCGCCGCCGGCCGCTGACCTGCGGCCTCGACGTCCTCGGCGACCACTCGTACGTCTCTGGCTGATGCTTCGTCAGATTCGTTGCATAGGACGAGAGTTGGGGAAGCGCGGGGCGAAGGGCGCAGCGGCGGTACGTTCGTCAACTTTTACTTTTCCCCGCCCGCCCCCGCATAGTGACGGCCCGAACCCGAGAGGAGGCCCGTCGTGCCGTACAGCGATGACCGTGCCGAGTGCCAGGTGCAGGCGGAAAACGTGCAGGTGGGGGTCGTGTGCGCCGAGTACGACCGGCGCCTGGAGCAGACGCGCGCCGAACTGGCCCGTACCCTCGCCGCGCCCGCCGACGGCGCCGGGGCCGTGTACGAGCGGGACGTGGCGGCCGCGCGGTGGGCCGGGGAGGTGCGCCGCCTGGAAGGCGCCGGCCACGGGCTGGTGTTCGGCCGCCTCGACACCGCCGACGGCACCACGCTGCGGATCGGGCGCCTGGGCCTGCACACCGAGGCGGACGAACTGCCGCTGCTGGTGGACTGGCGGGCCGAGGCCGCCAGGCCCTTCTACGAGGCCACGCCCGTCCACCCGATGGGCCTGCGGCGCCGGCGCCACCTGCGTCTGGACGGCCGCACCGTCGCCGCCGTCAGCGACGAACTGCTGGACGGTTCCGACCCCACCCGTGAGGACGTGATCGGCGACGGCCCGCTGCTGGAGGCCCTGTCGGCCCGGCGCACCGGACGCATGGGCGCAGCGGTCGCCACCCTCCAGACCGAGCAGGACGCGATCGTCCGCTCCCGCCACCGGGGGGTGACGGTCGTACAGGGCGGCCCCGGCACCGGAAAGACGGTGGTGGCCCTGCACCGCGCCGCCTACGTGCTGTACGCCTTCCCGCGCGCCGCCGAACGCGGTGTCCTCGTCCTGGGCCCCAACACCCGCTTCCTGGACTACATCTGTCAGGTGCTGCCCTCGCTCGGCGAGAACGACGTCGCCCTGGCGACCTGCGCGGACCTCGCCCCCGCCACCCCCGGCCCGGCGGCGCCCGAGGAGCCGCAGACCGCCCGCCTCAAGGGCGACCCCGCCCTCGCCGACGCCCTGGCCGCCGTGGTCCGCGCCCACCAGGCCCCGGCGGCGGACGGCCTGGCCATACGGGTCGGCCAGGAGGAGGTGCACCTGCCGCAGTCCGACCTCGCCGCCGCCGCCCGCGCCGCCACCGCCGACGGCCTCGCCCACAACCGTGCCCGCGACCTGTTCAAGGACCTGCTGGCCGACGCCCTCACCCGCGCCCTCGAACGCGACACCGCCGACACCCTCGACCAGCTCGACGCCGAGGTCGCCCAGCTCACCGGCCTCAACCTCGACCGCGTCGCCGCCGCCGATCTGCGCCGGCTCGGTCTCGACGGCTCACGTGCCCACGACGCCCCGGGTACCGGCGACGCTCCGGGTATCGACGGCACCGTGGGTACCGGCGACACCGCGGGTACCGACGGCACCTTCGACGCCGAGGCCGTCCGCGCGGCCCTGCTGGACGACCCGCACCTCGACCGCGTCCTCGACACCCACTGGCCCGCCCTCACCCCGCACGACGCCGTCCGCGCCCTGCTCACCGACCCCGCCGCCCTCACCGCCCACCTGCCCCACCTCTCCGACGACCAGCGCGCCCGCCTGCTGCGCGCCCCCGACGCCCCGTGGACCGACGCCGACCTGCCGCTGCTGGACGAGGCCGCCGCCCTGCTCGACGGCCCCCCGCAGCGCAGTTGGGGCCACGTCGTCGTCGACGAGGCCCAGGAACTCACCGCGATGCAGTGGCGCGCCGTGCTGCGCCGCTGCCCCACCCGATCGATGACCGTCGTCGGCGACTTCGCCCAGGCCGGCCCCGCCGCCCAGGCCCGCGACTGGCACGAGGCCCTCCACCCGCACACCGGGAGCCGCTTCGACCTGCACACCCTGACCGTCAGCTACCGCACCACGCAGGAGATCCTCGCCGCCACCACCGACCTGCTCGCCCGCATCGCCCCCGGCCAGGCCCGCGCCCGCGCCATCCGCCACGGCGAACCCCCGCGCACCCTCACCGCCCCGGCCCACGGCCTCGCCGCCGCCGTCCTGGCCGAACTGCGCGCCCAGACGGCCGCCCACCCCGGCGACCTCCTCGCCGTGGTCTGCGCGGACGCCCGCCTGCCGGAACTGGAGGCCGCCGGCCTGCCCGGACACGTCCGCCTCGTCCCCGCCTCCGAGGCGCGCGGCCTGGAGTTCGACGCCGTCCTCGTCGTCGACCCCGACCAGATCACCGCCGCCCGCCGGGCCGGCGAACGCGACCTGTACGTCGCCCTCACCCGTGCCACCCGCCGCCTGTGCGTGATCAGGACCGCAGGGTAGGCCGGGCGGCGCCGGGCCCGGCCCGGTAGACGGCGAGGTGCCGGCCGGGGGCGCGGTGTACCCGGGCAGCATCGCCTACCCCGCTCCGGCGCAAGCCTCCGCCTCCGCCAGGTACCGCGCCACCGGGCCCAGCGTCAGCATTCCACTGGCGGCGCCGGCATGCTCCGCACGGGCACCGCGCAGGGAAGCCCCGGCGCGTGCGGCGATACCGGGCTCGCCGAGGCGAACGGCGGCGCGGGCGGTCAGGCACCACATGGCCTCCTGCATGTGGTCGCGCGCGGGCTCGGGCACCGCGGCGAGCGCGGTACGGGCCTCCTCGACCCGGTCCTGGGCGAGCAGCACGAGGGGGCGCGCCCAAGCCCGGTACGGGCCCCAGTCGAGGTGCGGGTCGGTGGGCGCGGGCCGGTCGTGCAGCAGGCGCAGCCCGAGGAGGGCGAGCGCGAACAGGCCGCGGTGCAGCCCCGGCATTCCGGCCCGCTGGAGGGCGTTCTCGGCGGCCCGGTAGTGCGCTGCGGCCGTGGCGGCGGTCGGCCCGCCGGGTTCGGTGCTGCGGGCGGCCGTGGCCCGGGCCCGGAACCACCCGGTGAGGACGGGGACGAGGGGCGCCTCGGTGGTGGCGGCGAGTCGGTTGGCAGCTTCGGCGTGCGAGGCCGCGGCGTCGAGGTCTCCGAGGGCCGAGGCGGACTGGAGGCGGACGAGTCGGCCGAGTACGGCGAAGTTCGGCAGCTCGTGCCGGGCGGCCAGGTCGAGGATCTCGGCGCCGATCCCGTCCCGTACCGCCGCGAGGCCGGGGCGGGTGAAGGACTGCAGGAACACCCCGTTGAGGGCGAAGACCAGCAGGGCGGGATCGGCCAGGCCCCGCGCCAGTGCCTCCGCCTGTTGTGCCGCCTGCTGGGCGCGGCCCAACTCGGCCGCGGACAGGTCGGCGCTGCGGCTCTCGACGGCGACCGTGGCCAGGAGGCGGGCCGACAAGCCGGCGGGGCCGTCGGGGCCGAGCGCGGTGAGCGTGCGTTCGGCAGCCGCGACGACCGCGCGGGACTGCTCGGGGTCGTCGGCCCGGCTCCAGACGGCGGGCACGTCGTAGGCGCCGATGATCCGGGCGGTCAGGAGGAGGTCTCCCGTGCGTTCCGCGGCCTGGACGGCGGCGAGGCGGTCGCGTCGCGAGTGGACGAGGGCGTCGCCACCCGCCAGTGCGAGGGTGCGGGCCAGATCCACGGTGGTGCGCGGGCCGAGTCGGAAGCCGGGGCCGCTCCACCCGGTACGGGCGCCTTCGAGGGGAGCGGCCCCGTTGAGGATGTCCGTCTCCAGACGCCGGAGTTCGGCGCCAGGGTCGAGTCCGAGTTGATCGACGAGCATCGCGCGGGCTCGGCGGAGGGTGGCCAGCGCGTCGGCCTGGCGCCCCGCGCGGTACAGCGCGCGGGCCAGCAGCCCCCAGGCCGGCTCGCGCCACGGCTGTTCGGCGACGTGGGCGCCCAGTTCGGCGACGAGACCGGCCCCTTCACCTTCACCGGAGTCGAGGAGGAGGCGGGCGCGCAGTTCCACCCCCTCCAGCCGCAATTCCTCCAGCCGGGTCCGCTCGCGCTGCGCCCATGCGGCGCCGGTCACATCGGCGTACGCGGGTCCGCGCCAGTCCTTGAGCGCCGCGCTGAGGTCGGCCACCGTGTCGGGGCCGGTAGCTGTGTCGGGGCCGGGCACTGTGCCGGGGCCGCGCCGGGCGCGGGCCAGGGTGTCCTGGAACCGGTGGACGTCCACGTCCTCGCGCGGCAGGCGCAACGCGTAGCCGGGCCCTTCGGTGACGATGACGCGCGGCGGATCGCGCGGCGGCCGGTCGGGTTCGAGGGCACGGCGCAGCGCGGCGACGAACGTACGCAGAGCGCCCACGGCGCGGGCCGGTGGATCGATCCACAGGTCGTCGACGAGGGTGTCGGTGGTGACCATCCGCCCCTCGGCGGCGACGAGCCGGGCGAGCACCTCACGATGGCGGGGGCCGCCCAGGTCGATCGGGCTGCCGTCGTCGCGGAGGGCCCGCACGGCACCGAGCACGTCGATTCGCATGCCCCCATCCTCCGTGCCGGGGGTCGGCTGCGCTTGACCGAACTGATTGGCTGCTGATCGGGCCGTAGCGACCGGTCTGTAGCGATCGGTCCGTAGTGACCGGCACGTACTGGCGACCGGTACTGATCCGTTGCTGATCGCCGTCGCCCAGGCTGGTCCGGTCAGCCCCCCGACCGACAAGGACGGCCCTTCATGACGCTCACCATTCCCGGCTTCGATCACGTCCGCCTGCCCGGCGCGGACGGGGTGGAGCTGGCTGCCGCCGTCGGCGGCAGCGGCAGCCCCGTCGTGCTGTTGCACGGTTTCCCCCAGACCCACCTGATGTGGCGGCACGTTGCCGAGCGGCTCGCCGACGAACACACGGTGATCTGCCCTGACCTGCGGGGCTACGGCGCCAGCGACAAGCCGACGGCCACCGACCCCGAGGTGTACGCCAAGCGCACCATGGCCGCCGACGTCGTGAACTTGGCGGCCGCCCTCGGCCACGAGCGCTTCGCCCTCGTCGGCCACGACCGGGGCGCCCTGGTCGCCTTCCGGGCGGGGCTGGACCACCCTGAGACCGTCACGCACCTGGGCATCCTCGACGTCGTGCCGACCCTCGACATGTGGAACGTCCTGCACGGCGTCCCGGCGGCGGTCGGCTACCACCTCTTCCTGATGGCGCAGCCGCCGGGCCTGCCGGAGGCGATGATCGCCAACAGCGCGGACGCGTTCTTCGGCTCGTTCCTCGACTCCTGGGCCAATGACGCGACCGCCGTTCCCGAGGATGTCCGTGCCGAGTACCTGCGGGCGAGCGCGGCGGCGGTGACGTCGATCGTCGCGGACTACCGGGCCTCGGCGGGCATCGACGTCACGCACGACCGAGCGGACCTGGACGCGGGGTCGCAGCTGGCCATGCCCGTGACGGTCGTCCAGCAGGACTGGGGCGCGCAGCTGGGCTACGACGCGGCCGCGGTGTGGAAGGCGTGGGCGCCGGACCTCGACCACCGGCTGACCCGAGCGGGGCACTTCATGGCCGAGGAGGCGCCCGACGAGATCGCGGAGGCGATCCGGGAGCTGCTGGCGCGTTGAACCTCCCGTTCCCCGGCTCGCCGATTGGCCGACTGACCGACTGACCGACCGACCGGGCCACGGTCGGTCGGCGAGTTGGGTTTTCGGTGGTCGGGTTCCTCTTCCGGCGCCGGGTACTGCCCGGGTCGGTGTCAGTTGTGGGTGCCGTCCGCCGGTTGGTCGTCGGCGAGCTCGGCGGCGTAGCGGGCGGCGGCCTCCGCCAGTATGCGGGTCATCCGGTCCGGTTCGTCGCCGAGGCGGGCGGCGACGGCGCGGCGGGCGTCTTCGAGGTTGCCGCCGAGGTTGCCCCCGATGCCGCCGCCGAGCAGTTCGCGGATGATCACCAGGGAGTCGTCCGGGGCCATGTACCGCCGGGACATCCGTTGCTGGACCTCGTCCATGCCCTCGCGCGCCAGCACCTCCCGCAGTTCCTCGATCAGCGGGGCCAGCCACTGGGCGCGCAGTGCGTACTCGCCGTGATCGGCGAAGGTCGCGTGGAGCCCGGCGAGCAACTGCGCCGGGTACTCCTCCACGGGTCCGGCGAACTGCGGGTAGTCCTTGGCGAATTCGTCCCAGTCGGCGTAGAGTTCGGCGATCTGCTCCGGGAGGAGCGGGCAGCGCGACCAGGTCTCGTCGGACTGGGTGAAGACCTGCCGCAGCAGGTCGTAGGGCACCTCGGCGGTGCGCGAGAGCAGGATTGCGTCGTAGAGGTCCTTGCCCTGGGGGTGGTCGTCCGAGGCCAGCCAGAGGATCTTCCACGCGAGGGAGAGCTCTGGCGTGGCGGCGAACAACCGGCCCGTGACGCCGGGGAGCTGGTAGGACTCCGGTGGGACGGGCAGGTGTTCGGTGAAGACGAAGTCCAACTGGACGGTCCCACCCGGGACGCCGGGTGCCGACCACGGCAGGACGAGCCGACGCCCGGGAATCCTGCTGTACGTCCAGATCTCGTCGCTGACCGCCTGGTCCGCGTGCAGCCGCACCGCGCCCGAGAGCCGTTCGGCGTCGGCGGCGAGCTCCTCGAACATGCGGTCCGTGCGCTCGTCCTCCAGCTGCCAGTCCGTCGGACGGACCACGAAGTCAAGGTCTCCCGGCTCCCGCGCCTGCTCGCCGTACCAGGCCCGCAGCAGGACGCTCCCGCGCAGGACCAGATGCTCGGCCCACTGCGAGCCGGCGACGGCGGACAGCACGGTGTTGAGCGCCTCGCGCCGCGCGGCGAGCCACGGTTGGGCGAGCTGAGGGTCGGTGAAGGCGGGTTCACTGGGCCGCAGGGCCCGGGTGTACCCGGCGAGGGCGGGGTCGAAGACCGGCTGCTGGCTCACCGCCTCGTCGTCGATCGGCCGGACGCTCCTGGGCAGGCCCCGGTCCTCGCGGACGTCCTCCGGCGGTGGCTGCCGGGGAAGCAGGACGCCCTGCCACGGCCCGTATGTCAGTTCCTCCCAGGCCACTGGTGACTGGGGCTGGTCCTCGGTCATCGCGGGTCTCCCTCTCGGTACGGTCCGGCACGGTGCTCGTGCTCGTGCCTCTGTTCGTGTTCGCGTTCGTGCTTCTGCTCGTGCTCGCTGATCCATCCCTCGTCCAGGGCCTCGGCGCTGTCCACGGCGACGAACTCGCGCTCCACCGACACCACCTCGCGACCGCCGGCGGCAAGGCCCCGGAGCAGCGCCTCCAGCCGACGGCCCGCGGTGCTCAGGCCGACCAGGCGGCACCGCTGGGTCACGAACCACTCGCGCCGGCCGTCGTCGCGTATCCGGCGCGGGTTGTGCGACAGGTGCGCACCGTGGCGGACGGCCAACTCGGCGAGGTCCGCGAGGCGGGCGGGGTCGGTGAGGCCGGCCGTGGGAAGCGGGCCCGGAAGCAGCAGCTTGACGTGGTGCTCGAAGTACCGGCGCGCCCCGTGCGGTACGGCGTCCTCGTCCGAGACCGGAACGCCCTCCGCCCACGGCGTGGCCTCGATCTTCGTCCGCAGGACCGTGAACCCGGCCCGAACCAGCCGGCCCGTGGTGCGGGACGTCGCCGCAGTGACCTCGTCCAACGAGCCGTTGGCGCGCAGGGTGAGCATCGGCTGCGAGGGCGCCGCACCGCGCGCCAGCAGGATGTGGGTGAACTTCAGGCCGTGACCGTCGGCCCACCCGGCCAGCGCCTCGGCGGCGCCGGGCTCCACGGTCAGGTGCACCTCGAAGTCACCCCGGAGGTCGGGAGGACCGGACCGGTCGTCGCGGTGTTGGTCAGGACGGATGGCGAGCATGGGAGCATCCTGCCAAGCCCCTATGACAACGCCCCGCGCGCCCTGGTGCGCAGCGAGCCTTCGCCGGACCGGTCGCGGTCCTGTCGTCATACCCGGTCGGTGGCGCGCCGCGGGTTCTCGGGCGAGGTCAGCCCCCGAGGCCGTCCACCAGATCAAGGAGATCGGACAGTTGTAGGACCCGTCCGCCGGAACCCGGTAGCGGGATGTGCAGCGGCTCGGTCCACCGGGAGGGGATCGCGTCCAGTCCGTAACGGGCACCCGCAAGCCCGCCGGTGACCGCGGCGACGGTGTCCGTGTCGCCGCCCAGGTCGACGGCCGCGCGCAGCGCGCCCTCGAAGCTCGTCGTGGTGCGCAGAGCCCAGACCGCTGACCCCAGGCAGGGCCAGACGGCGCCGTTGAACTCGGTTGCCTGGTCCGGGTGCCAGTCGGGATCGAGGACCGTCGCGTACCGCGAGCGGTGATCGGGATGGATGAGCGCCAGAACGTCAGGGAGCGCGCGGAGGGCGTCGTTGTCTTCCAGCGTGACGCGTATGAGTTCGTGGAAGATCGCGGTGCCTTCCCAGGCGGCGCGGTCGCCGTGGGTGAGGGCGGCGATGCGCCGAGCGGCATCCATGGTGGCGGCCTGTCCCGCACGTGCGAAGTGGACCGCGGATGTCGATGCCCGCATCAACGAGCCATTACCTGCTGCCCGCAGGTTGACCTGGAAGTGGATCGCGGCGGCCAGATCCCAGGGCATGCCGTTGGTGAGGACGTCCTCGGTCTGCAAGCCGATGTCCTTGGGTTCGGATGCCGCCCACCGCTGGAAGCGGTCGAAGATGTCCGACAGGTCCAGCCCTCCCCGCTGGACCAGTGACTCCGCCACCATCACGGCCATCTGCGTGTCGTCCGTGGCCTCGCCCGGATCCCAGCCGCCACCTCCGCACATCTCAGCACCGGCACCGGGGAGGGGGAACCGCGCGGAGAACGCTCCTTGGGGGCCGAACTCAAAAGGGGCCCCAAGCGCGTCACCCACAGCCGAGCCGACCACCACGCCAGCAGTCCGCTGAATCCGCTTCATTCGTGCAGGCTATCGGTGCGGCCGGTGCCAGGCGTCGGGCAGGCGGTTGGTGACGTTCTGCCACTCGTTCGGCTGTTGATCCCGGTGAGCCCGTGACCTGCTGTCTTGTTGCCGAGCGTCGTCGGCCAGCGGAATCGATCCTGGGTGCCGTCCGCTGAGGTCGAGGCCCCGGCTGTGTCGGCGGGTCAGCCGGTGGGGGACGAGTTGTCGGTGCTGCGGTCGTCGAGGACGATGTGCGGCTGGTGCAGGCGGTCGTTGCCGGCCTGCTCGTCGGCGGGGCGGGTGCTGTTGATGACGGCGGCGATGCGCTCGTAGCTGGTGACGGCGAGGGCCCACGTTCCGATGCTGGTGCCGTTGCCGTTGCCGTTGCCGTTGCCGCTGCCGACTCCGTTGTAGGCGGTTTCCCGGAGGGCGTTGAGGAGGGCGATGGTGCTGGGGCCGGACAGGATCGTGTCCTCGTTGCCGTCGTTGACCGGCTTCGAGAAGTGGTCGGCGCCCTCGGCCTGGGCGGCCAGGAAGTCCCAGGTCTCGGGGTGGCAGGAGATCGCGACGGTCTTCACGGCTGCGGCCTTGAGGAGGGTGTTGACGTGGTTCTCCCAGACGAAGGGCTCCGGGATGAGACCGGACACGTCGTCGGCGCGGCCGCTCGGGAGGTCGTCGATGACGGCTTGGTCCGGCGCGACTGCTTCCGTGCCCTCCAGATCGACCTTCGTGTCCTGCTCTGTGGGGCCGGAGGGACGGAACAGGTCTGTGAGTCGGGCGGCGACCTCGGCCGCGATCTGGCTGAGCTGGTCCTCGGTGAGGACGTGCGGGGCGGTCGGCGCGTCGTCGGCAGGGGTGGTCTCGGACACGGTTGTCTCCTCGCTGTCGGATTCCGCGGCCTCGCCGGTCACGGAGGGGGTGGCCGGCTCTGCGGCCCGCTGCGCGGCCTGCCCGGATGTCGGGGGCTCGGCGTCGGGGAGCTCGTTGGTACCGGGGGAGTTGCTGCTGCCGGCATCACCGCCGGGCGGGTGAGCGGCTTCGTCCGGGCCCTCGATCTCCGGAGCGGCCTCCGCGGGCTGGCCCACGGCCTCGGGGGAGTCGACGGCGGGCCGAGGCGCCTCGGCGGGGCCGCCGTCCAGGGGGGCGCGGCCACTGTTCTGCCGAGCGCTGAGTTCGTTGCGCAGGTTGCCCAACTGGCGGTGGAGGCTGCGGTTGTCCTGGTGGGCGCGATTGGTTTCCTGCTGCCCTCTGGCGATCGCCTCGAAGAACTCGTCGCGGTGTTCGCTCAGGCCGGCCGCCAGCGTCGCGGTGAGTTCGGCCCGGAGGCTGTCGGTGTGGTTGCGGATCTCCTCCAGGCCGGCCTGAAGGGCCGTCCCGACTTCTGCGCGTAGCAGTTCGACCTGGTGGGCGGTGCCCCTCGCCATGTCCCCTCCTGATCTCGCGCACCCGTAGGGGTGGCGGCGGGTACAGCGTGGCGGCAAGGGCCCGTGCGCGATGAGTGGATCGGTGGGACTGTCGAGAACGTGTCGATCACCGTCTGAAATCGGATCACCACGCAGATGTGTCACATTGTCGGTTGATAGACCGAATAGAGCGTCATGCTGCTGTTCGTCACGGTGTTCACTTGTTGTCGGAGTTCCGAAGGATGTCGGTGGTCCAGGCCGGCCTGATCGCGTGCCAGCTGTACCGGTAGCCGTTGGTGCCGTGGTGGGGCGTGGTGAGGATGTGGTGGAACTCGCACCATGCGGCGAACTCGCGCCAGGAGCATCCGGGAAGACCGCGCTGCTCGGGATGGCGGTTGTAGGCGGCTACGGCTCGCCGGATGGTGTTCTCGGGCAGGGGGCCGGCGGTCATGGAGATGGTGACGATGATCTTGGCGAGGTCGTAGCCGAAGGGAGCGAGGGTGAGGGAGTCGAAGTCGACGACGGCGACGGTGGTGTCGGTGATGAGGAAGTTGCGCGGGTTGGCGTCCTTGTAGAAGGCGGCGGGCATGGTGGCGGCCTGCTCCAGCCAGTCGTCGATCGCGCCGGGGGTCAGGAGTGGGGACGGTACGGTGCCGGTGGCCAGAAGCCGGTGGAGGCGCTCGCGGCGGCTGTCGGCGAAGTCGTCGATCGTGACGTCGGCGGTCGTGACGGAGCCGCTGGTGTGGTCGTGGCCGGTGCGGTCGGTCCTGGTGTCGTCGGTCCTGGTGTCGTCGGTGCTGGTGTCGTCGGTGCTGGTGTGGGGTGTGTTCAGGTGGGCGGCGTGCAGGTCGCGGGTGTGGGCGGTGGTGTGCTGGTGGCCGAGGAGGTCGGCCAGGGTCAGCAGGTCGTCGGGGGTGCCGTGGTGGCCGTCGAGGTGCTCGTAGTCGATCGCGGTGGGGTGGACGTGGACGACGTGGGGGATGCGTACGTCGGGGTTGGTGCGGGCGATCCAGCGGTGGTGGGCCAGGGAGCGCTGCTGGGTGTGGGGGTCGGCGAACGTCTTGGTGAAGGTCCTCATCATGTGTGTGGTGCTCCTCAAGCGCGGCTGCTCTCCCGAGATCGCGGCCACACCGGCCCCGCAGGACCGCGCTGTTACAAGGACGGTACCGGCGCGCGGTGAACGTTCACAGGTGGCGTATCAGGACGCCCTCTGCCCCGACAAGCGAGGGGCCCGTCTGGGGGCGGGGCGACGGTGTTTCGTCAACTGTCCGATTCGGCAGGGGCGTTGATGCCGGGCTTCCGCAGGAGGATGGTCAGTCCCGTAACCCGTTCCGCTCCGTTCCGCTCCGTTCAGCTTCGTCCCGGCTCGGTGAAAGAGGACCTCCGTTGAGAACGAACACTCGTGGTATCGCTCTGGCCAGTCTGCTGGTCTGCCTGGTGGTCGCCCTGCTGGCGGCGGTGACGCCCCCGGCCCGCGCCGACGCCACGTCCGGGCCGGCCGACGGCGCGTGTGCCGCGCAGGGCGCCCCGATATCGGAGGCCGCCGGCCGGGCCATCGCCGCCGCCTGCGGCCAGGTCGCCGCCGGTACCTGGTACACCTGGGGCGGCGGGCACGGCACCACCCCCGGTGCGACGTACGGCCAGGTCGACCCCAGCGACCCCGAGCGCTCCGGGAACGACCCCTTCCGGGTCGGTTTCGACTGCTCCGGCTTCGTCCGCTGGGCCTGGTCCCAGGCCGTCGGCAGCGACGTCGTCGGGCAGCAGGACGCCGCCGAGATCTCCCGCCTGCCCGGACAGCAACTCGGCCGCGACCAGGGTGTGCTGCGCCCCGGCGACCTGGTCTTCTGGGGCCTGTCCCACGTCCACCACGTGGCGATCTACCTCGGCGGCGGAAAGATCGTCGAGGCCCGCGAATCGGACACCCGCCTCATGGTCTCCGACTTCTCCAGCCACACGGCCGCCGACTACGCCGGCGCCCTGCGCTACACGCCGGACGTCCCCGCGGGCGCCGAGCGCCGGACCTGGAGCAGCGGGGTGAACATCCGCCCCACCCCGTCGACCGCCAACCCGCCCGTCGCCGTCCTGCCCGGCCCCACGACGGTCCGCATCCAGTGCCAGCAGCACGCCGAGAAGGTCGAGGCCGAGGGCTACGTCAACGACGCCTGGTCGTACCTGCCGGACCACCGCGGCTGGATCAGCAACATCTACGTCCAGGGCCCGGCCTGGCTCGACAACGTCCCCACCTGCACCACCTGACCCACGCCCACACGCGCCAGGACGGCGCAGGCGCGCGACGAGGCCGCCCGAGCCCCACGACGGTGCGGGCCCGGGCGGTCAGGTGTCAGGCCCAGGGGGGTTTGCCGGTTCCCTCGGCCCACAGGGCCAGGGCCCGCCGGTCGATGGCGTGGATGCCGACGTTCGCGCAGAACGCGGCGGCGGCCTTGGTGAACGAACTGGTCGTCACCACGGCCGCCAGGTCGCAGCGGTGGACGTCGCAGTAGGTGCCGTTGACCTTCTGGACGTCCTGGGAGCCGACGGAGGTCCGTGGCCCGTACCGTTTGGCCTGGATGAGGAGCCGCTGCCCGGACGGGGTGGTGGCCAGGACGTCCGCCGCGAGGTCGCCGGCCCCGCCGACCACCGTCACCTTCGTGCAGCCGTCCCGCCTGCACAGGTCCGCCAGCGCGTGCTCGAACGCCTTCGGAGTCATGCTCAGGAACGGGCCGATGTGCCGCAGCTGCGCCGTGCGCGCAGCCAGCTCCCGCCGCCGGGCCAGCTGCCGCAGGCGCAGCACGACGGCGCCCACCGCCACGCCGGTGGCCAGCAGCGCGGCGACCAGGAGCAGGTGGCGGGCCAGCCACGTCAGCACGAGCGACACCACGGCGACCGCGACCAGAGCCGCGATGCCCAGCGTCAGCGCGTTGTCCCGGGCCTGTTGCGCGCGGCGGGCGGCAGCGGACCGGCGTCGTCGTACGGGCCTACGGGCCACGGCGTCCCCCCTCGGACCACGGTGTGGACGCGAGCGTAGAAGCAGCCGCCGTCCGGCCGCCGACGATCCCGGCGAATTCGGACGGCTGCGGGCCCGAGTTGTCCGGATCTCGGCGGCCGGCGGCCGAACACCCGGCGGCCGAACACCCGGCGGCCGAACCCCCGGCGGCCGAATCCCCGGAGGCTGACCACCCGGAGGCTGACCACCCGGCGGCCGAAGGCCCGGTGTCGGGACGCCACCGCTGGGGTGCGCCCGGTCTGGCGAAACGCGCGGGCGCGCAGAGCCAGGGCGGAGCAGCGGGAGCACTCGTGCGCGTCGCCGGGGAGCCGGGTTTCCGAAGTCCACCACCGCCGCGCATGCCTTCCGGCGTGCTCACAGAGCGTTTCGGGTCGTCACCAGGAGTGGGTGTATGCAGTTCGGTGTCAGCGTGAGTGCGGTACTGGGGATCTCGGGTGGCCGGTGGGGCGGCCGGTGGGGCGGGGGAAGCCGTGGCGGTGGGCGGCGACGGTGACGGTCAGGGCGGTGGCGAGCAGGGCCAGGGCGGACCAGGGCAGCGTGCTCGGGCCGCCGTGGTCGAGGAGGAGACCGCCTGCGAGCGCGGCGCCGGCGATGCCGAGGTTCCAGCACGTGACGAGCAGGGACTGGGCGATGTCCCCGGCCGGGCCGGCCGCGTCGGCCACCGCCGTCTGCAGGAGGGTGGCGGCGCCACCGAAGGCGAGGCCCCAGACCGCGGCGCTGCCGTAGACGGGCCAGGAGGTGCCGGTGAGCAGGGCGGCGGCGACGGACAGGGCCGCGGCGGAGAGGAGGGCGCAGGCGGCGATCGTCAGGGTGCGCAGGTGGCGGTCGATCAGCGCCCCGGTACCGAGGATGCTCACCAGGGAGGACAGCCCGAGGACGAGCAGGACGGTGTCGGTCCGGCCGCCGAGGCCCAGGGGTGCGAGCAGCGCCGCGACGTACGTGTAGAGCAGGTTGTGGGCGAGGACGAAGGCCACCGTGACGGTGAGGACGGCCGCCACCCCCGGGGTGCGCAGCACCTGCCGGACGGGTGTGCGGGCGTGGCCGGGCCGCCCCGGGACGGCCGGGAGCGCGACGAGCATCCAGACGGCGAGCGCCACGGCGACGGCGCTCATCAGTCCGAAGGTGGTGCGCCAGCCCACCAGCGCGGCGACCAGGGTGCCGGCGGGCACGCCCACCGACAGGGCGACCGTCGAGCCGCCCATGGCGACGGCCATCGCCCTGCCGCGCTGCTCCGGCGCGACGATGCTGCGGGCGTACCCGGCCAGCAGGGCCCAGAGCAGGCCTGCGACCAGGCCCGCGGCGAAGCGCGCCGCCATGGTGAGGGGGTAGTTCGTCGAGACCGCGGTGACGGCGTTGGCCGCGGCGAAGCCGCCGACGGACAGCAGCAGCAGGCGCTTGCGCGGCCAGCCGGCGGTAACGGCGGTCAGCGGTATGGCGGCCGCGATGGAACCGGCCGCGTAGAGCGTGACGGACTGCCCGGCGCCGGACTGGCTGACGCCGAGGTCCGCACTCATCGCGGGCAGCACGCCGGCGGGCAGGGCCTCGGTCATGATGGTGACGAATCCGGCGGTGCTCAGGGCCAGCAGGCTCGGCCAGGGCAGCCGGGTTGTGGGCGGGTTCGAGGGTTGGGGAAGCCGGGTGGCGGGCGGGTTCGAGGGGCTGGGGGAGTGAAGTTCGGGCATGGGCCCGATCGTCTATCCTTGACATCCATGTCAAGGTCCAGCCCGGAACGGCACCGGTCGGGCGTGAGGGTGGTCACATGCGTATCGGCGAACTCGCCCGGCTGACGGACACTCCTCCGCGCCTGCTGCGCTACTACGAGCAGCAGGGCCTGATCACCGCGCACCGCGAGGCGAACGGCTACCGGGCCTACGACGACTACCTCGTCGACCGGGTCCTGCAAATCCGCGGACTCCTGGACGCCGGACTGCCCACGCGGATCATCAGGCAGATCCTGCCCTGCCTGGACAGCCCGCGGACGATCCACTTCGCCGACGCCACACCGGAGATGATCGGCACCCTGGAGTCCGAGACGGAGCGGATGACCCGTCGGATCCAGTGCCTGACCCGTAACCGTGATGCCATCCGGGAGTACCTCACCGAGGTCAAGAGCCGGGCCTGAGGCGTGAGCCCGAGGTGTGTGTCTGTTGGTGTGAGCCTGAGGGGTGTGTCCGAGGTGTGAGCCGACGTCGGGACGCGCCGCGGGCGGCCTGTCGGCCTGCCGGGCGGTCGGCTTGACCTTGCCACTGGTGTGATGGTTGGACCCTTCCGTCATGACCGACTCCGCCATCCGGCACCTCGAATTCGGCGACGGCACACCGCTCGTCATGATCCACGGCTACACCGTCGACCACCGGGTCCTGCTCCCCGTCGAACCAGCCTTCGCCGACCGCCCCGGGTGGCGGCGGCTCTACCTCGACCTCCCCGGCCACGGCACCAGCCCCCGGCTGCCGGGGACGACCTCGGCGGCCACCCTGGCCGACGCCGTCCTCGACTGGATCCACGCCGAACTGGGTGAGCAGCCCTTCGCCGTGCTCGGGCAGTCGTTCGGCGGACAGCTGGCCCGGGCGGTGACGGCGAGGTTCGGGGCGCAGGTCCTGGGCTCGGCGCTGCTCGTACCGGTCGTGCACTGGGGCCCCGGCCGGACCCTGCCCGGCGTGACCGTGGCCGAGCGCGACGACGAGCTCCTCGACCGGCTCCCGCCCGCCGACCGCGAACTCTTCGGCCTCGTCATGGCCCGTCACACCGCGCGCAACTGGAAGCTCTTCGAGCAGTACGTCCGGCCGGGATGGCGCGCGCACGACCCGGCGGCCGCCGCCGAACTCGAAGCCGACTTCCTGCTGCCGCACTGGCCCGAACACCGCGCGCCGGAGCACCAGGGCCGGCACCTGCTGGTCACCACCCGGCAGGACGCCCTGGTGGGCTGGCGCGACCAACTCGCCCTGCTCGACCACTACCCCCGGATGGCGGCGACGGTGCTCGACGGCGTCGGCCACAACCCGCAGGTCGAGTGCGCCGAGACCGTCCAGGGCCTCATCGGCGCCTGGCTCGACGAACTGCCCCGACCTGCCCGCCGGTGAGCGGGGCGGCGCTCTGGCCGTTCAGACTTCTGAACTCCTCGCACACCTGGCACACCACGGGCAAGATGCCGTCCTCGGCGGACGGCAACACCCGGGTGTGGCCGCGCTGGTGGACGGCTGGTTCCTGCGCTACCCGGTCGCCCCGGTGACCGTCCGCCCGAACCCCGACCTCGTCGCCGGCTCGCCACCACGGTCACCGCCTACGAGTGGGGGGCCGGCCGCTCTACGGCAGCCCCGGGGCGGTCGAGGGCATCGACGAACCGTAGGGTCACAGTCATCGTGAATCCGGCGCTGGCAGCGATGAGTTGGACGGTAGGAGGAGAATGAGTCGCATGACGTGCTTCCCTGCGAGACCCGGTGCTGTTCTCGCGGGCGACGGTGTGCGCCACCCCGTCTACACGGTCGCCGTACCGCGGAGCCTCCAAGTACTCGCCCTGGAGAAGGCCGAAGCCATGCGGTGCTGAGCGGCCGGCCGTGACGCGCGGTGCCCCTTCCTTCCCGTCGGGCAGGGAGGCGCACCGCGGTGCACGTCACCGAGGCCTTCATCGTGCGCTGACCGAGGCTTGCCGGCCCGCGCCCGGCCACCTCCGCAGCACCGGAATCGGCGCCCACTGCGCCAGGGCGTGCATCGTGCCGGCGGACCGAGCGGGAGACCGGACGGACCGGCCTCCCGCGTTGATCAGTTGCAGGTCATGTTGACGGGTGCGTGGTCCGGGTCGTTCCGGTAGCACAGGTGCTGCGGGGCCTTCAGGTCCGTGATGGAACCCTGCCACACGGCGCCCTGCCACAGAGCCTGCGGGGAACCGGAGTTCTCCAGCAGGCGCGGGTAGCGCAGGACCTCCCAGGACGGGTACTTGTCCTTGTTCGTGTCGACGTCGAAGCCGGTGAAGTTCTTGTTCTTGTCGTCGTAGCCGTGCGGGTAGATGTGGAACGTCGCGTTGATCCGGCCGAGATCCGCGTACTGCGAGCCCGGGACGTCCACGAACGAGTTGACCGCTGACACGTCCACCCGGATGCCGCCGTCACCGTAGGGCTCCGCCCAGTACTCGTTCTGCGGGGCCCGGTCGTCCTGGACCACCTTGGCGTGCTCGGTACGCACCAGAGGCTTGGCATTGCGGCACGTCAGATCCCCGACGCAGGACTGGTCGACGTAGATCCCGACCTGGCCCGTGGCGGTGTCCCAGGCGATGGCCACCTTGGAGCTGGCTTCGGGTTCGGTGCTCCACAGGCGGTGGTTGCCCAGGACGTGGTTGATCGGGCTGCCGTCGTCGCCGATGTAGCCGCGCACCACGACGACGCCCCGGTCGGGGCCCTTGGGCAGCAGCGTGGCGCTCTCCTTCAGATCGCCCGGGGCCGGGCTGCCCTGGAAGAACTGGGCGTTCGCGCGGGGGATCAGCGGGTTCGCGGTCTCGTTCGGCGACCACCGGATGGGGCCGTGCTCGAACATCTGGGTGACGCCCTCCTGCTGGAGTTCGTCGGTGACGGGGTAGCCGTACACCCCGCCTTCCCAGCCCGCCTGTCCCCAGCGCTGGCCGATGAGGCCCCAGACAGGGTGGACGCCGTTGGAGCGCGTGGGATGCCAGTAGAGCGAGCCGCCCTGGAACACCTGGCGCTTCCCGGCGCCGTCGGGGAGGGAGAGTTCGTCGCTGGTGGGGTAGCCGAGGGAGCCCTTCTCCCAGCCCATGGCGGCCCACTTGTCGCGGATGAGGCCCCAGATGGCGTGGGCGTCGGTGGAGGGGCTCCAGTAGATCGAGCCGCCGTCGAAGACACTGAACCGGCCCACCCCGTTGGGAGCGGTCTGTTCGTCGGTCCGGGGGCAGCCGAGCGTGGTTCGGTACTCCCGGTACTTCTCCAGGATGCGGCCCTGGACCGTGTGGCCACAGATCTGTTCCGGGTCCTGCCCGGCGGCGGAGGCCGTCGCCGGGCAGAGGGCGGAGCCGGCGAGAAGGGCGGTGAGCAGGAGCGAGATCTTCGCTCCCCGTCGGCGGGCTCGTCCGCGGGGCGTTGAGTGTTCGCTGATGATGTTCACCCGAGTGATTCTCGCGTACATGCCAACAAGAGGGATAGTGTCCGAAGCGTCAAGAATGGGCAGGTGCGCGACAGAAGCACACGGGTAGGCCCAGTCGCGAGAACTACTGGGCCCCGCGGTCCGTCAAACATCGGTGAGACGCGCTCAAGGTTCGCTGCGACGGGGCACCGGTCACTACTGTCCTCGGTGTTTGATGTCATGCAGAGTGATCGATCAGGTATTCGATGGAGGATCGTGTGGCGAGGGGACGGCGCGTCTTCTTCGGCGTGCTGGGTGGGGCTCTCGGTGTTCTCGGCGTGGGCGTGGTCGTGTGGCTGACGTTCCGGCCTTCCTGGCCTGAGGTGCCCGACCCGGTCGGACGATGGAGCGGTGGAACGGCGGTGTTCGAGTTCCTCCCGGACGGACGGGTCGGGTCCGCGAAGGTGCCGGCCTACGTGTGCAACAGCGCGGCGGCCGATCCGGCGCAGCCGACGGAACTGGAGGGGAGTTGGAAGGAGTCCTACCTCGATGACGCCGGTCGTGGGGTGTATGTGACGGCGACCCGTAAGGACGGGGGAGGCAACTGCAGGATCTGGCTGACGGCCATGGACAACGGGAAGGACCTGTGGCTTCTGGCGACCAAGGGGTTCGTCATGGAGAAGGGCTGAGATGCCGCGGTGATTTCGAGTACGGCGGCATCGAGCGAGGGGGAGCTGTGGCTGGTCGATGGAAGTACCTGAAGTCCCGGGAGGGCGCCGTCCTGCTCGCGGGTGTCCTGCTGATCGCCGGCCTGGCGGGGTATCTGAAGGCCCGGTCGGGAGGGCCGGATCCGAAGGACTACGTGGGGCGTTGGGCGTCGCGGGACGAGGTGATCGAACTGCGGGAGGGGGGTCGGCTCGGCGAGGTGCGGCTCGACGGGTACTTCTGTGCGAAGGATCCCGTCGGGCAGGGTGCGGTGTTGGGGGAGTACCAGGGGAGTTGGCGGACCGGGAGTGTGGACGACGCGGGATCGGGGGTCTTCGTGGTGCTGCGGGACTACTACTCCGGGGGTGACTGCGAGATCTATCTGCAGGAGGGACGAAAGGGGGCGGTGGCCAGCCTGGGCGGTCAGCCGCGGGGGAGCGCGCAGCGGGTCTTCTCCAGGGTGTAGGGGCTCGGAGAACGATTGCACCCATGATCGGGTAGTCGTCCACGACGACCCGGCCGGTTGGGGGCGTCGACGAGCCGGCGGCGATGTCACGGGAGAACCCCATGCCCTGACAGTGCCCGGGTGGAGAGAAACAGCGGCACACCGCGTCGGTCTGGGCGGTGCGTGCGGGTGCGGGTGCGGGGGAGACCGCGGTGGCCGGCTGAGCGCGTTGCTCGCGAGGGCGTAGCTGTGTGGGCCATCGGGGTGACCGATCGGAGCATCGCCACGGGCGGGGCGCGGGCCGCTTTGCCGAAATGGCAACAAGCCTCGCCCTCCTCGGTGTGCGCGCAGCATGATCGGCACTGCGTCGGCACCTGAATCGGCACCGCATCGTCATCGTGCCGCCGAACATCAGCTTGCCGAACCGAACTTGGTGTACGCCGGATCGAGATCCCAGGAGGACACATGTCACCGTCGCGGACCACGGGCCCCACCCACCGGCTGGTCCCCTCGCCAGCCGGCCGGATCCACCTGGTGGAGCAGGGCACCGGGCCGCTGGTCCTGCTGCTGCACGGGTTCCCGGAGTCCTGGTACTCCTGGCGCCACCAGTTGCCGGTGCTGGCCGCTGCCGGATACCGCGCGGTCGCCATCGATGTCCGCGGGTACGGGCGCTCCTCCAGGCCCGAGGAGGTGACCGCGTACCGGATGTTCGACCTGGTCGAGGACAACGTCGCGGTGGTGCACGCCCTGGGTGAACGGTCCGCGGTGATCGTCGGCCACGACTGGGGCTCGACCATCGCCGCCGACTCCGCCCTGATCCGACCGGACGTCTTCCGCGCCGTAGGGCTGCTGAGCGTTCCCTACCTCCCGCGGGGCGGACCGAGGCCCGGCGAGGTCTTCGGGCAACTGGGCGGCAACGAGGAGTTCTACGTCTCCTACTTCCAGGAGCCGGGTCGGGCCGAGGCCGAGATCGAACCGGACGTGCGCGGCTGGCTCGCGGGCTTCTACGCCGCGCTGTCCGCCGACACCATGCCGGCGGCCGGCGCGCCCGACCCGCACTTCGTCAGCCGTGGCGGGACACTTCGTGACCGGTTCCCCGTCGGACGGCGGCCCGGCTGGCTCAGCGCGGAGGAACTCGACTTCTACGCCGGAGAGTTCGAGCGAACCGGCATGAGCGGAGCGCTGGGCCGCTACCGGAACATGGACCGGGACTGGGAGGACCTCGCCGACTTCGACGGCGCCCCCGTCACCCAGCCGTCCCTGTTCATCGGCGGGAGCCGGGACGCCTCCACCACCTGGCTGGCCGACGCGATCGCGGCCTACCCCGCGACCCTGCCCGGCCTGCTCTCCTGCCACATCCTCGACGGCTGCGGGCACTGGGTCCAGCAGGAACGCCCCACCGAGGTCAACCGGATCCTGACCGACTGGCTCGCGTCCCTCCCCTCCTGAGCGAGGGGAGCAGGCTGCTGCGCGGGCTCGACGGTCGGGTCGGACTCGCAGCCCATCCGCGCCGTGGTGCTCCGGAGCGCCGCGCTCACCAGGCCACGGTTCGGCCGAGGTAGTCGACGTAGTGCAGGCCCGGGCTGCTCCGGAGGGCGTCGAGCGTCCTGACCACGTTCGGGATGCTCTCGTCGATGCCGAGCAGGGCGTCCGAGCCGCCCAGGTCGGTGCGCACCCAGCCGGGGGCCATGAGGACCAGGGGCCGGGGTTCGCCGCTGTGCCGCGCCGCGTAGCTGCGCATGAACGTGTTGAGCGCGGCCTTGCTGCCGCGGTACACCTCGTGGCCGCCGCGCTCGTTGTTGGCCACGCTGCCCTGGCCCGAGGACATCACCGCGATCGTGCCCGCGGGCTCGACGAGGTCCTGGAGGGCCTCGATGACGCGCAGCGGGCTCAGCGCGTTGGTGACCATGACCCGGACGAACTCCTCGGTGGAGGTCTGCGCCACCGTGCCCTCGGGCTGGTTCGTGACGCCGGCGTTCACGAAGAGCAGATCGAACGTCCGGCCGGCCAGGCGAGCGCTCAGCGCCGCGACCTGCTCGGGCTCGGTGATGTCGACGGTCTCGACCTCGACCTGCCCGGCGTGGGCGTCGGCGAGCTCGTGCAGCCCGGTCCGGCCCGAGCCGCGCACGGTGGCCACGACCTGCCAGCCGGCTCTCGCCCATTCCTGGGCGAGGGCGAGGCCCAGGCCCCGGGACGCGCCGATCAGGAGCACGCGCCTGCCAGGGGCCGGGGCCGGGGGCGGCGCGGCGTGACTTCCCGAGTTGGTTGTGGACATAACAGTGATTGTGCGAGGCGTCATCGCGTCCGGCAAGCCGCCTCTCCGGCAGGGGAGTTGGCAATCCGGGGCCGGGGGGTCTCCCGCTTCTCGCCGGGGCGGCGGCCGGCGGGCGGCTCAGAGGCCGAAGCGGGCGCGGTGGGAGGCGGGGACCAGGTCGGTGTACTCGGGGTGCTTGGTGATCCAGCCGCGGATGAAGGGGCAGTAGGGCAGGACGGCGAGTGCCTGCTCGCGGGCCGTGTCCAGTGCCGCGCGTGCCAGTCGGCCGGCCAGGCCGCGGCCCTCGAAGCGGGGGTCGATCTCGGTGTGGATGAAGGCGATCTCGTCGTCGGAGCGGTGGTACTCGGCGAAGCCGGCGAGTTCTCCGCCGTCCTGGATCTCGAAGCGCGACTTCTCGGTGTTGTCGGTGACGAGCTGGTCCATGGTTTCCTCCGCAAGATGGGGGGCGGCCCGGGAGGGCCGGTGGCGGGGTGGCGCGGCATCGCCACTATAGTTTAAGAATCAACATTTGTCGTCTGGTCACCACGAGGGCCGACGGACACAGGCTGGGGCGCCAGGTGAACGTCCGGCAGCCGAACAGTCGGCCGGCCGCTGCTGGCCCGGGGCATGGCCGGACTCGACCTCGGGCCCGGGGGGCGCGTCGAGGCCCGCCTGCGCGTCCCCGGGACCGACGACGTCCTGGTGACCGCGGACGCCGGCGGCGCGTCCATCGCCCTGGCCCCGCCCGAGGGCCCGGCCACCATCGAGAGCGACGCCGCGGTGCGCGTCCTGCTGTTGTGGGGGCGGCGTCCGGCGGACCCGGGCCGCTGGCACAGCACGGTCGGTCCGGAGGAGCTGCGACGGGTGCGTGCCCTGCTGAGTGACTACTGAGTGACTACTGAGCGGATGGGGGGAAGGGGGCGCGCGGGGTGTCAGGCCCGGTCCGGGGCGCCGGGGTGACGGACACCCGGGGGAGCGCTTCGGGGTGGTGTTCGCAGATGTGCGTCACCAGGTGTTCGCGGAGCTGGCAGCGGAGGGAGAACGCGTCGTCGGCGTTGGCTGCGGTCGCCAGGAGCCGGACCACGATGGTGGTGGGCGTGGTGTCGACGACCTGTAGGGCGCTGCCCTGGCCGTCCCAGAGGGGGCTGTCGGCGAGGAACGCGTCGAACTCCTTGCGCAGCAGGGGGACCGGGGCCCGGTGGTCGAGGTGGAGGAAGGCGGTGCCGGTGATCCGGCTGGAGCGGCGCGACCAGTTCTCGAACGGGCGGCCGGCGAAGTAGGACATCGGCATCACCAGGCGGCGCTGGTCCCAGGTCGCGATCACCACCGCGGTGAGGGTGATCTCCTCCACGGTGCCCCACTCGCCGGACACCACGACCACGTCGCCGATCCGGACCAGGTCGCCGAAGGCCAGTTGCACCCCGGCGAAGAGGTTGGCCAGCACGCTCTGAGCGGCGATGCCCGCGACCACGCCGACCAGGCCCGCGGACGCGAGCAGACTGGTCCCGATGCCGCGCACGGAGGGGAAGGTCATCAGCATCGCGCCCAGGGCGGCGATCGCGATGATCGCCTGGCAGATCCGGCCGAGCAGGCCCGCCTGGGTGCGGGCGCGGCCGGCCGAGGAGGGGTCGCGGCGGTGGACGGCGAGGCGGACGGCGCCTTCGACGACGAGCCCGACCACCCGGGCGCCGAGCCATCCGCCGGAGGCGATCGCCAGCAGGACCAGGAGGTGGTGCAGCTGCTCCCGGGTCTCCGGCGAACCGCCGACCCACGGCTGGACGGCGAGGGACAGCGAGGCGGCGAGCACGGTGACCAGGGGTCGCCGGCAACTGCGCAGCATCCCCGGCATGACGCTGCCCGGCCGGTGCGGGGCGAATCTGCGGACCAGCCGTTCGGCGGTCCGGTCCAGGACGTAGGTGGTCAGGGCCACCCCCGCACCTGCCAGGAGCAGACGGAACAGGCTCCACCACACGCTCGCTCTCCCTCCGCGACGGCCGCAGCGCGGCGCTGTGGGCCGGCCTTCCCCGGGCCCGCTTCCCGGACCCCGTTTTCCCGTTCGGCGGGATTCACACCTGCCGGAGGTGAGGTGGGGGCCCGACCACGGCGATGGGCCGTTCGGGTGAGGGGGACGAGGGGACGAGGGGACGAGGTGGACGAGGTGGACGAGGTGGACGAGGTGGACGAGGTGGACGAGGCGGGGGAGACGGGTGAGGGGGACGAGGGGGACGAGGGGCCGCGTCGAGGGTTCAGCCGGGGTGCATATCGGCCCGGGAACGGGGCAGCCGGAGCCTGAAGGCCCGCCGGCCCGGGCGGGCACCGACATGTCAGGAGGAGCGATGCACCGGATCGAGGAGTCCGTCGAGGTGGCGGCGCCGCTCGGCACGGTCTACGAGAGCTGGGTCAGGTGTGAGGAGTTCCCGCAGTTCATGCGGGGTGTGGTCAGGGTCGACCGGTCGGGCCAGGACACCAGCTGGGTGGTCCGGACCGCCGCCGGCCCGCGCGAGTTCACGGCCGTGACCACGGAGCTGGTGGAGAACGATCGTGTGGCGTGGGACAGCGGCCCTGGCCCGGTGCGGCACCAGGGCGTGGTCACCTTCCACGCCGTGGGCGACGCCGCCACCCGGGTGATGTTCCAGCTGGAGGTCGAACCGCACGGGCTCTGGGAGCACCTCGCCGAGGCGCTCGGGTTCGTCGACCGCCGGGTGATCGACGACCTGACCGACTTCAAGCGCCACGTCGAGGAGGGCGGCGGACCGGTCGGGGCCACGGTCGACGACACGGTGGCATGAACCTCCGGATCGGGGGCAGCCGAAGCGTACCGGCAGCCCGATCCGACAGCCCGATCAGGCAGACCGATCAGGCAGTTAGACCTGACAGCCAGACCCGACGACGGAAGGAGACGGTCGTGAGTGATCGCGTCAACATCTGGGAGTTCCGGGACACCGCCGGTCACACGGCGGGCACCGACCTCATCGGCTTCCACGTCGAGGCCACCGACGGAGCGATCGGCAAGATCGACAAGCTGTCCGAGGCGGTCGGCGCCCAGCACCTGGTCGTCGACACCGGTCCGTGGATCCTCGGCAGGCGGGTGCTCCTGCCCGCCGGCACCGTGATCCGGATCGAGATCGGCGAGCAGAAGGTGTACGTCGACCGGTCCAAGGACGACATCAGGAACGGTCCCGGCCTCGACGACGGCGCGGCCGACGTGTCGGCCGACGTCCGCGACCGCTACGGGCTCTACTACGACCCGTTCTACGGCGGTCGGATCTTCTGACGAAAGGGAGCAGCAGTCATGCCGTACGGTTCCACGCAGCTCCAGCCCCAGCCGCAGTCCCAGTCCGTCGGACCTGTCAGTCCGCCGGTGGTGCCGGATCCTCCGCTGCCGCCCGGCGTGCCCGAGCCGCCGCCGGATCCGGTGCTCCCGGGCCCCGCTACGCCGTCACCCGCGCCGCCCGGGCCTGAGCCCGAGCCGGGCCTGCCCCGCCCGCCCGAGCCGCCGGACTGACGAGCCGGACAGAGGAGTCCCGGGGTGGGCCAGAGCGTTACCCCCAGTACCCCGTGTGCACCGCGGAGGCCTCCTCGAAGAGGTGCGGGCCGGACGCCTCCACGGTGCTGCCGCCGGCGGCGAAGACCTGGCGGCACGGCAGGTCGAGCACCGGCTCCTCCGGATCCACTCCCGCGATGGCGTTCAGCTCCGCCCCTGCGAGCGCGTAGACGACCTTGCGGATGCCGCTCCAGTAGATCGCCCCGGCGCACATCGCGCACGGTTCGGTACTCGTGTACAGGACGGCGTCGACGAGCTGCGTCGGGGCCAGGGTGCGCGAGGCCTGCCGCACCAGATTGGTCTCCGCGTGGGCGGTGACGTCGCGGTCGGTCAGCACCGAGTTCTCGGCCGTGAGCAGGACGTTCCCGGCGGAGTCGGTCAGCAGCGCTCCGAAGGGGTGGTTGCCGTGCGCCCGGGCGTCGGCCGCGATCTCGATGGCCGCGAGCAGGTGCTCGCGGGTGCGGTCGGTCATGACGTGCTCCTCAGGGGATCGGCGGTGGGGCGGGCCCCATGGTGTCGCGGTCGGGCGGGGCGGTGGTACCAGGTTGCCGCACCCGCCCTCCGCCCGCGACCACCCCCGGCGGCGGCCCGGGCCCGCCAGCCGGTGCGGAGCGTGCCGCGGGGACCGGCTCCCGCCCGGGCGGCCGTGCTGTCGTCAGCGGGCGAACTTCTCGACGGCCGCCGGCGTGACGGGTGTGAAGAAGTTGACCAGGTTGCCGTCGGGGTCACGGAACAGGAGCGACCGGTTGCCCCAGGGCATCGTGGTGGGCTCGGTCACGAAGTCGGTGACGAAGCCGGTCAGGTTCCGGTACACGCCGTCCACGTCGGCGACGAGGAATTCGAAGATCACGCTGTTGTTGTCGGCCGGACGGGCGGAGCCGGGCGCGAACAGCGCCACGGTCCGGGTGCTGCCGATCGCGAGGGTCCCGCCGGCGGTCCGCAGTTCGGCGAAGTCCTCGGTGGACCAGTGCGCCTGCACCCCCGTGGCCCGCTCGTAGAAGCCGACGAGGCGTGCGATGTCGCCCGTGATGATCCGGATCGAAACGAAGTCCATGGTGCTCTCTCCTCGGGTCGGTGAAGCCGTTGCACCCCGGACGGTAGAGGAAATAGTGGACAGAATCGGTCCGGTATCAGCGCTAGGCTCGTGGACATGGGCCGACCCACCAGCCGTGTGCTCACCCTCCTGGAACTCCTGCAGTCGGGCGGCATCAGGACGGTGGCCGAACTCGCCGACCGGCTCGGCGTCGACGGGCGCACCGTGCGGCGGTACGTGGACCACCTGGTCGACCTCGACATCCCCGTCGAGGCGGTCCGAGGCCGCTACGGCGGGTACCGGCTCGCCCCCGGGTACCGCCTGCCTCCGCTCATGCTCAACGACGACGAGGCACTCGCCGTGCTGCTCGGCCTCGTCGCGGGCCGCAGGGCGGGGCTGCTGACGGCGACCGGGACCGCGACCGAGACCGCGGGCGAGACGGCGGCGGCCAAGATCCGCCGGGCACTGCCCGAGCGCCTCGCCCGTCGGCTCGACGCCGTCCTGGAATCCCTCGCCTTCACGGCTGAGCCCGGCGAGGCGGCCACCCCGGAGACGGGCGTCCTGCTCGCCGTCGCCGACGCGGTGCGCCATCGCCGCCCGATCTCGATCAGGTACACCGCCCGGGACGGCCGGCGGAGCGAACGCACGCTGCACCCGTACGGGATCGTCACCCACGCGGGCCGGTGGTACGTCACGGGCGCCGATCCCGAGATCGATCCCGGGGCCGGCCAGGACCGGACCTTCCGGCTCGATCGCGTCGCGGACGCGAGGCCCCTGCCGGGCTCGTTCGAGCCGCCCGCCGGGCTCGATCCGGCCCAGCGCGTCCTGTCCGGGCTCGCCAAGGCCGCGTACCGGTACGAAGTGACCCTGCGGATCCACGGGACGGTCGAGCAGATCCGCGCCCGGCTCCCCGCCAGTGTCGCGAGCATCGAGGAGCCCGTACCCGCGTCCGTGGACGGCGCGGATCCGCACACCGAGCGGTGGCTGCACGTCGAACTGCGGGCGGAGCGGCTCGACTGGCTGCCCCCCGTCCTCGCCTCGCTCGACCGGCCGTTCGTCATCGAGCGGCCGGACGAACTCCGCGGCCTCGTCATCGCGCTCGCCGACCGGCTCGCCGCCTCCGCTCGCCAGGCCCGCGATCCGGACCGGATCGGAGGTTGATGCGCCCGCCCTGCCCTCACGGACGCCGACGCGCCCGCCCTGGCGTCAAGGACCCGCGGAACCTTCCCGGCGCGGGAGCGTTGGCAGTGCACCGGATGTCCCGGTCAGGTAGGTGGGAGGCAATCGTCGTGCTCGTAGAACCTGTCCTTGTCACCGGCGCCGGCGGTGGGGTCGGCGGAGTCGGGCGAAGGATCCTGGAGGGGTTGCGGGCGCAGAACGTGCCCGTCAGGGCTCTCGTACACCACGACGACGAACGGGCCTCGGACCTGAGGACGATGGGCGGCGTGGAGGTGATGGTCGGTGACCTCACCCGTGGGGCGGACGTGGTCAGGGCGCTGGCCGGCTGCCACCGGGCCTACTTCGGGATGAGCGTGTCGTCCGCCTACCTGGAGGCCGCGGCGACGGTGGCGGTCGCCGCCCGGGAGAGCGTCAGCCTGGAACTGCTGGTCAGCATCTCGCAGATGACCGTCTCGCAGATGGACCTCACCAGCGACGCCGAGTCCCGGCAGCAGCGACTGCACTACCTCGCCGAACACGTCCTCGACTGGTCCGGGGCGCCGGTCGTCCACGTCCGGCCCACCGTGTTCATGGAGAATCCGCTCTTCACCGGGGTGGCGGCCGCTTCGATCCGGCGGGACGGCACGATCCGCCTCCCCTTCGGCTCGGCCCGGACCTCACCGGTCGCGGCCGCCGACGTGGCCGAGGTCGTCACCGCACTCCTGCTCGATCCTTCCCCCCGGACCGGCCGCGTCCACGAACTGACCGGGGCTCGATCCCGCGACATGACGGCCATCGCGGCCGAGTTCTCCGCCGCCCTGGGCCGCGAGGTGACCTACGTCGACGTGCCCTACCAGGAGTGGCTGGAGCACGACCTCAAGAGCCAAGGCCTGCCGGACCACGTGTTCGACCACATCGCCACGATGGCCAGGCTGCACGGCGAGAACCGGTACGACCGGGCGACGAACGACGTCGCCGAGCTTCTCGGTCGCCCCCCACGGGGGTTCGACACCGTGATCAAGGACCTGCTCGCCCGGCGACCGTAGCCGACCTGCAACCGTAGCCGCCCGGCGACCGTAGCCGGCCGGGTGCCGGGGGAGCGGCCGCTCAGAGCCAGCCGCGCTGCGCCGCCTTGAGGCCGGCCTCGAAGCGGCTCGACGCGTCTAGGCGCTCCATCAGCCCGGCCATCTGGCGGCGGACGCTGCGTGCCGACAGGCCCAGGTTCCGGCCGGCGGCCTCGTCGGTGAGGCCGGACGCGAGCAGCCGCAGGAGTTCCTGCTCGGTGGCGCTGAGGCCGGTCTCGGTGTCCTTGCGCCGGTCGGCGCCGAGCGGGACGGCGGCCTGCCAGGTCCGCTCGAAGAGGGCGACCAGGGAGGCGACGATCCCGGGCTCGCGCGTGCACAGGGCGCCGAGCCGGGTGTGGGCCGGGTCGATCGGGACCACGGCGACCTGGCGGTCGAAGATGAGCATCCGGGGCGGCAGCGTCGGGCAGGTGCGGACCAGGCCGCTCTCCTCGGTCATCCAGCGGGCGTAGGCGAGCGTCGCCGGATCGTGCCGCACGCTGTCCTGGTAGAGCGTCAGTAGTGCCACCCCGCGCCGCATGGCCGCCTCGTCCAGCGGCCGGGAGGGGTTCAGGCTGGCCCGGGACTGTGCTCCGCCGGGCATCACGGACAGGCACTCCCCGGTGACCGCCTGGGCGAGGATCTCCAGTTTGGCCTGGATCGCGTCCAGGCCCACCAGACGCTCGGCGGTCTCGACCGGGGTGTTCGGCCGCAGGTCGGCGTACTCGGCGATCGCCCGGGCGGCCGCGGCCTTGCCGATCTCCAGATCCTGCTGGCGGCGCAGCAGTTCCTGCTCCTGGCGGCGCAGGATCAGCTCCAGGCCGAGCGCGGGGCTCACCGGCAGCAGAACCCCGGGTGCCTCCCGGGAGGCCCGGAGCAGTTGCAGATCGGCCAGCCGGTCGAGGGCCTCCCGTACGGCGGGCTCGGGCAGGCCCAGCTGGTCGCACAACTCCCTGACGCCGCCCTGCGGATCGGCGAGCATGGCCCGGTAGACGGCCTCCGAGACACGGTCCAACCCCAGCATGTCCAGCATGCGCGCAGCCCCCCGGTGCGATGTCGAACGTGCCGTGCCGCCGTGCGACACATCGGGATCATCCCAGCCCGGCTTCGACTCCACAAGCAGTCCTGCCCCGGGCGGGGTCCGGCCGATTCGCCGTGCTCGCCTCCCGCGCTCGCCTCCCGTTCGCGGGTTCAGGCTCTCGGGGGCAGCAGCCGTGACAGTCCGTAGTGGAAGCGGTTGTCGAAGGAGTCCGTGACCAGGACCGCTGTGAGCCGGTGGTGGGCACGGGGATCTCACGAACAACGCGGCGGGCGGCAGGGCGCCGGGTCCTGAAGCGGCCAGGCCGGTTGCTGACGGGGTTCTCACCTTCCGGGGCGCGGGCGGTGCCAGCAGGATGGTGGTCACCGGGAGAGCGGCGGGGCAACCGCCGAACAGCCTCCCCGAAGTTCTGGTCCTCGATCAGATCTCCCACCACACAAGCTGCCTGGGGTGCCGCCATGTCCAAGACCGCCCGCCTGCTCGCCACCGCCACCGTCACCGTCGCCCTGTCGGGGATCCTGGCGCCCGCGGCCTCCGCCACCGCCGCGACCACGGCGTCGGCGGGCATCGGCTGGGACGGTCCCACCACCGTGCCGCCGGTCGCGGCGGGCGGGGCCGGGGACGGTATCGGCTGGGACGGCTCCACCACCACCGTGCCGCCGGTCATGGCCGGCCCGTCCGCCAGCGGCATCGGCTGGGACTGATCGCCGTGCTCCCCGTCCGGGCCACCGTCGTGGACACCAGCGGTGCGCCCACCACGACCGCCGCGGCGCGGATCGTCGAGGACGTCCTGTGGGCGCACGCCACCCCGGAGCACGGGCTCGAACACGTCCGCGCCGTACCGGACCGGGGCCGCATCGCCCTGGTGCTCTTCGTCCGCGCGGACGGCCCGGCCACCGCGTACGCCCTGGCCGAGAACCTGCTGGCCCGGGCCCTCACCGCAGCAACGGCCGGCCGGTACGCCGCCGCCGTCCACCCGCACTGACCCGCACTGACCCTCGCTCGCCCGCCCACATCCAAGGGGACCCCATGCCCAGCACGCCCCGTCCTGCCCGTGCCCTGCGCCGCGTCTGCGTGCTCGCTGCGACCGCCGTGGCCGCCGGTCTTCTCACCGTCTCCCCCGCCTCGGCGGACGGCACCTACTACCCGGACGGCAACAGGACGCCGACCTCCACCGGCACCCTCGGCACCGGTGTCGGGAACAAGCTCACCGGCGCCCAGATGGTCCGGCGCGCCCGGGACTGGGTCGCCCACGGGGTCACCTACAACCAGGGGCAGTCGTTCTCCGACAGTGCGGTCGGCGGCCCGTACCGCACCGACTGCGGCGGTCTCGTCGACATGGCCTGGCAACTCCCCGGCAGCCCGCCGGTCACGTACCCCGCACCCGGTATCGACGACCCGAAGTACAGCACCAAGCTCAGCAGTTGGTCCCAGCTCCAGCCCGGCGACGCCCTCGCCGTCGCCGGCAAGCACATTAACCTCTTCGCAGGCTGGACCAACCAGGCCGCCGGCGACTTCACGTACATCGCCGAGGACAACAGCAGCGTCCCGACCAAGGAGTACTCGGCCAACACCCACTGGTCATCCATCGACGGCTACCCCACCTCCTCCTTCGAGCTGCTGCGCTCCAAGAACCTCGCTCCCGCCATCCCCGCCGACTTCAACGTCCTGCTGTGGGGCTTCAACTCGGGCCAGACCGTGTCCGGCACGCTGAACCTCACGGCACACCCGACGCAGAGCGGCGTCATCAACTGGCTCGACTACGTGGTCACCGGCCCGAACGGCTACTACAACCGCTTCCGCGCCACCAGCGGCGGCGCCACCAACTACCAAGTCCCCTTCGACACCGCCCCCTTGGCGGCAGGCACGTTCAACATTTCGATGATCGCCAACGAGATCGACGGCCAGGAGCACACCTACCAGGGCGGCGTCTTCACCATCGCGCTGCAGGCCTCCACCGCCCGGGGCTCCGCCGACTCGACGGTGCTCACCAGCAACGGCACCATCGCCCTGTACCGGGTCGGTGCGGACGGCAACGTGTACGGCACCAACCAGAACACCCCCGGCGGTCCGTTCGTCCCGTGGGCGCAGCTTTCGACGGGTGGTGGGTTCGTCGGCAAGCCGGCCGCGCTCCAGACACCGAGCGGCCTCATGGTGGTCTACGCCCGCACCACCGCCGGGACCATTCAGGGCACCAACCAGAACACTCCGGGCGGCCCGTTCGGATCGTGGGGCACGGTTGCTGATGCGGGTGATCCGACGGGTGTGGCGAGTGATCCGAGTGTGGTGTTCACTCAGTCCGGCACCATCGCGGTCTATGTGACGTCTGCCAGCGGCAACGTCGCCGGTGCCAGTCAGGGCACGCCTGGTGGTCCTTTCTCTCCCTGGCAGCAGCTTTCGACGGGTGGTGGGTTCGTCGGCACGCCCGCTGCGCTCCAGACACCGAGCGGCCTCATGGTGGTCTACGCCCGCACCACCGCCGGGACCATTCAGGGCACCAACCAGAACACTCCGGGCGGCCCGTTCGGATCGTGGGGCACGGTTGCTGATGCGGGTGATCCGACGGGTGTGGCGAGCGATCCGAGTGTGGTGTTCACTCAGTCCGGCACCATCGCGGTCTATGTGACGTCTGCCAGCGGCAACGTCGCCGGTGCCAGTCAGGGCACGCCTGGTGGTCCTTTCTCTCCCTGGCAGCAGCTTTCGACGGGTGGTGGGTTCGTCGGCACGCCGGCCGCGCTCCAGACACCGAGCGGCCTCATGGTGGTCTACGCCCGCACCACCGCCGGGACCATTCAGGGCACCAACCAGAACACTCCGGGTGGTCCGTTCGGATCGTGGGGCACGGTTGCTGATGCGGGTGATCCGACGGGTGTGGCGAGCGATCCGAGCGCGGTGTTCAGCCGGTTCAACACCATCGCCATCTATGTGACCTCCGCCAGCGGCAACGTCGCCGGCAGCAGCCAGGCCACCCCCGGCGGTCCTTTCTCTCCGTGGGGCCAGATCGGCTGATCACACCCAGCCGCAGACCCACCGCGTGCGCGGACCGCGAGCGCGAGGCCCGAACCCCGAGAGGGTTCGGGCCTTGGCGCGGGGTGGCCGGGCGCCCTCGCCGGTCACGCGGGACTGCGGCGTCTCCACGGGTTCCTGAGTCCCACGGGCCGGGCAGGGACGGTTGAGCCGGCTGGGTCGGGGCGGGGCGGGGCGGCCGCGCGGGCGCGGCCGCCGTGCTCCGGATCAGTCCTTTCCGACGTCCTTGATCTTCTCGCCGGCCTGCTTCAGGTCGCTCTTGATCTGTTTGCCCCGGCCCTCGGCCTCGACGACCCGGTCGCCGGTGGCCCGTCCGGCGGCTTCCTTGGCCTTGCCGTGGACCTTCTCGGCCGCGTTGTGCAGCTTGTCCTTGGCACTCATCGGATCACTCCTCTCGGTAGTGGGGGCTCGGTCCGCCCCGGACGGCGTCTGCCCGGGATCGGCGGTTCCACACCCGGAACATCCGGAGTCGGCCGCCAGCCGAGAGCCGGCGCGGTGTCGACGGGGCCACTCGGGCAGGCTCAGCGGAAGGCGGCGACGTTGCGGGCGGCCCAGTCGGCGAAGGGGCGCGGGGCGGTGCCGAGGACCCGTTGCACGTCCGGGCTGACGCGCAGCTCGGCCGGGTTCGGGGAGCCGAGGATGTCCAGGGTGTCCTCGGCGAGCTCCACCGGCATGCTGTGGGCCATGGCGGCGGAGGCCTCCTCGCGGGTGAGGTCGTGGAACCGCACCGGCGAGCCCAGGGCGGCCGCGATGGCCTGCGCCTGCCGGCGCGGGGTGATCACCTCCGGGCCGGTCAGCTCGTACACGCCGCCGCTGTGCCGGTCCTCCAGCAGGCAGGCCGCCGCGACGTCGGCGATGTCCGCCGGGTCGATGATCGGCACCCCGACGTCGCCGAAGGGCGCGGCGACGACCCGCTGCGCGCGGACGGACTCGGCCCACCACAGGGCGTTGGAGGCGAAGCCGCCCGGCCGCAGGATGCTCCAGTCCACACCGGACCCCCGCAGGACGTCCTCCAGTTCGCTCATCGCGATCCGCGTCGGGCCGAAGGGCCTGGTCGCCACGCCCTGCGAGGAGAGCAGGACGATCCGGCGGACCCCGCCGGCCACGGCCTGGCCGATGAGGTCGGCCGGGTTGGCCCCGGCGGCGTGCAGGTCGCCGGACAGCAGCAGGAAGAGCGCCTCCGCCCCGGCCAGCGCGGGTTCGAGGCCGGCCGGCCCGGCCAGGTCGGCCGCCACGTGGCGGACACCGTCCGGCACCGCCGCCGCGTGCCGCGACACCGCCGTCACCTGTCGGCCCGCCTCGGCCAGTGCCCGCGTCAGCGGTCGGCCCACATTGCCGGTGGCCCCGGTCACCACGATCATGGTCAGCTCCTCGTTCGACGTCTGCCGTGGCCGCTGCGGCCTCGGTGGTCCTCACGCTAGGAGCCAGGGCTAACCCTTGGTAAGGACATACCTTGACGTAAGCTCGGGGCATGGTGGTAGGTGTGCAGGACAGGCAGGGCGAGGCCGGGAAGCGGTATGAGGTGTTTCACACCGACTGCCCCGCGCGCGAGGTGGTCGACCACGTGACCAGCAGGTGGGGCATCTGGGTGCTGATCTCCTTGCGGAGCAACGACCTGCGGTTCTACGAGCTGCGCGAGAGCATCCGCGGCATCAGCGAGAAGATGCTCGCCCAGACCCTGCGCGCGCTGGTGCAGGACGGCCTGGTCTGGCGGAGGGTCGAGCCGACGACGCCGCCCCAGGTCACCTACGGGCTGACCGAGTTCGGCCAGGACCTCGGCGAGCCGCTGGCCGAGCTGTTCGACCGGATCACCCGGGGGCTGCCGCCGCGCGACGCGGGATAGCGGGGAAGGGACGGCGGTCGCACCGAGCTCCCCTGCTGGGGGAGTTCCGGGCCCTGTACGCGGGCCGTCACGGCCGGCCGTCGCGACACACCCCCGGCCTCCTCCCCGGCGTTGTCACCCGCGCGCCGTAGGTTCGTCGGATGAAGCGACTGAAGACCACCCGACTGGACGCCATAGACCGAGCCCTCTTCGACCGCGTCGCCGCCGCGCCGCTGCACGGCACCCGCCCCTGGCTGCGGGCGCTGAGCCGGGCTGCCGACCACGGGGTGCTGTGGATGGGCACCGCCGCCGTCCTCGGCGCGGTCGGCGGACGCCGCGGGCGACGCGCGGCCCTGCGCGGCCTCGGCTCGCTCGCCATCGCCTCGGCCACCGCCAACACCGTCGCCAAGCACGCCACCCGCCGGCCCCGCCCGGTGCTGGACGCCGTCCCGGCCGTGCGCCGGCTGCTGCGCCAGCCCGTCACCACCTCCTTCCCCTCCGGTCACTCCGCGTCCGCGGCCGCCTTCGCCGCCGGTGTGGCGATCGAGTCCCCGCTGCTGGGCGCGGCCGTCGCGCCGGTCGCGGCGGCGGTGGCCCTCTCGCGCGTCTACACCGGCGTGCACTACCCGGGCGACGTCCTGGCCGGTGCGGCACTGGGTACGGCGGCCGCCGCCGCGACCCTGCACTGGTGGCCGCGCTCGTCCGACGTGCCGCCGCCCGCCGCCCCGGCCCCCTGTCCGGCCCCGGCCCTGCCGCAGGGGAGGGGGCTGTCGGTGGTGGTCAACTCGGGCTCCGGCAGCGGCTCTCCGCTCGCCCCCACCGCCGAGGACGTGGCCGGGACGCTGCGCGCCCTGCTGCCCGAGGCGGACGTCCGGGTGTGCGGGCCGCAGGACGACCTGGCGAAGATACTGACGGAAGCCGCCGACCGGGCCGCCAGGGCCGGTGGCGCGCTCGGGGTGTGCGGCGGTGACGGCAGCGTCAACCTGGCCGCGGCGCTGGCCGTCGAGCGCGCGCTGCCGTTGGCGGTCTTCCCCGGCGGCACCCTCAACCACTTCGCCCTCGACCTCGGCGCCACCACCCACGAGGCCACCGCCGAGGCCGTCCAGGCGGGCACCGCCGTCGGCGTGGACCTGGGCCTGGCCGCCGACGACGCCGGCGCCCGGACCTTCGTGAACACCTTCAGCCTCGGCATCTACCCCGAACTCGTCCACCAGCGGGAGAAGTTGGAGAAGCGCATCGGCAAGTGGCCGGCCCTCGCGGTGGCCGTCGCCAAGCTGTTGCCGACCGCCGAACCCGTCACCGTCCACGCCGACGGCCGCCCGCACCGGCTGTGGCTGCTGTTCGCCGGCAACGGGGCGTACGAACCGGCGGGCTTCGCCCCCACCCACCGCGCCGCCCTGGCCGACGGACAGCTCGACGTCCGGGTCGTCGACGGCGGCCGGCCCTTCGCCCGCACCCGCCTGGCCGCCGCCTTCCTGTCCGGCACCCTGGACCGGTCCCGGGTCTACCGGGCCGTCCGGCTGCGCGCCCTGGACCTGGACTCCCTCGGCGACGCCGCCCGCATCGCCGTCGACGGCGAGAGCGTCCCCGCGCGCGGCGCCCTGCGACTGTCCAAGGTCCCGGCCGGGCTCACCGTGTACCGGCCCGCGACCGCCGCCCCGGCGCGCGAGCCGCGCCGCCCGGGCCGGGACGGGCGAAGCGGGGGCCGGCGGTAGCCGCAGGCGGTGTCACCGGGCGTCGGGGGACGACGGGCCGCGCGGCCCGTCGTCACCGGCCCCGCCGGGCCGCTCCCCGTCGTGGAAGGAGACCTCGACGTGCTGTTCGGGGCGGCGCTCCTCCTGACGGGCGACGGAGGACAGCACCTTCTCGTCGGCGGCGGTGAGCGGTGGTTGCAGGAGGCTGCGGGGCCACAGCCGACGGGCGAGCACCGCATTGGCCTCGGCGGCGTACACGGTGATCTGCGCGGCCAGGTAGAGCCAGGAGAGCAGGCCGATCACGGTCGCGAAGAAGCCGTAGACCTGGCCCGCGTGGCGTAGCTCGTGGGTCACCAGGAGCGAACCGAACGCCTGGAGGACGGTGAACAGCGGCCCGGCGACGGCGCAGCCGGGCAGCAGGGCCCGGGTCGGGATCTCGCGCGGGGTGAGCACGCGGAAGCAGGCCAGGCACAGGGCGGTGTTCAGCAGCGCCGAGACCAGCAGGCCCCCCACCCGGGCGGGCACCCCGCCCAGGGCGCTGCCGACCAGCGAGGCGGCCGCCGTACCCAGCACCAGGCCGGCGCCCAGGACCGTGAACAGCAGCAGGCCGCGCCCCAGCCGGGGCCAGTAACCGGGCCGCTGCACCCCGGGCACGTTCCAGACCTCGGCCATGGCGTGCTGGAGGACCTGCGTGATGCCGAGCGCCCCGTACAGCAGGCCGAGCGCGCCGATGGCCAGTGCCAGACCGCTGCCCTGGAGGGAGTGGACGTTCTGGCGCAGTTGGTCGCCGATGATCGGGAAGTCGGCGAGCGCCGAGTTCAGCACCGACTGCTGGGCCCCGGGGCGGCCGTGCAGGACGAAGCCGAGAACGGTGCTGAGCAGGAGCAGCAGCGGGATCAGGGCGACGAAGCCGTAGTACGTGATCAGGGCGGACAGCAGCCCGCCCCGGTCGTCCCCGTACTTGCGCACGACGCCGATGACCACGGCGGGCACCCGGCGGTGCTGCTGGAAGCGGTCCACGGCCCGCAAGGCCCGTTCGATCGGGTTCATGCCCCGGCGTCTGCCCCGGCCCGCGCCCGCGACACCCGCCCGGTTCCGCCCCCCCCGGGGGCGGTGCGGGAGGCGCGCACGCGCGAGCCGCCGCGCAGGGGCTGCGCGGCGGCTCGGGCGCCCCGGCGGTCGGCGACGGGGCCGTGCGTACGGCGGGCTACCAGCGGTACCAGCGGCCCCGTCCGCCGGAGGAGGTGGTGCCGCGGGCGAGGAAGCCCAGGAGCCAGACGACGAGGACCGCGAGGGCGACCCACCACAGCACCTTCAGGGCGAAGCCGAAGCCGAACAGGAGCAGGGCGAGCAGCAGGACCAGGACCAGGGCGAGCACGGGGACCTCCTCGATCAGGGGACGCGTCGATTCGTCCCTCGGCTGCCCCGATTCGCCGCGGACATGCGCCTGCCCTGCCCTGCCCTGCCCGTCCGCTACCGCACCATCACTCCGACCAGGCAGGTGTCGTCGTCGGTGTCGGCGTTGCTGTAGCGCAGCAGGTGGTCCAGGAGCTCTTCGAGGTTGGCCGAGCCGGTGGCCGAGCCGGTGGCCGACCCGGCGGCGGACCTGGTGGCGGACCCGGTGGCCGACCCGGTACGGGAGTCCTCGGCGAGGGCCGTCAGGCTGGTCAGCGACGCCTGGAGGGATTCGTCGCGGCGCTCGATGAGCCCGTCGGTGTACATCACCAGCGTGTCGCCGGCCTCCAGGACGAGCTCGCCCTGCTCGTAGTCGGCGTGGCCGATCGCGCCGAGGAGGATGCCGCCCAGCTGGGGCAGGATGTCCGCCCGCCCGCCACGCAGCAGGACCGGCGGCGGGTGCCCGGCGCGGGCCCACCGCAACCGGCGGGTCGCGGGTTCGTAGAGGCCGCACACCGCGGTGGCCGTGACGTTGTCGGTCAGGTGGTGGGTGACGCTGTTGAGCCAGCTCAGCAACTGGGCCGGCCCGGCGCCGGTGGCGGCCAGGCCGCGCAGGGCGTTGCGCAGCGCGACCATGCCGGTGGCGGCCTCGATGCCGTGGCCGGAGACGTCGCCCACGCACAGCAGGACGTCTCCCGAGGGCAGGGCGAGGGTGTCGTACCAGTCCCCGCCGACCAGGTGGTCCTTCTCCGCCGGGCGGTAGCGCACGGCGACGCCCAGGTCGTGCAGGTCCAGCGGGCCCCGGGTGGGCGGCATGATGGCGTGCTGGAGCTGGAGGGCGAGGCGGCTGCGTTCGGCCGCCTGCTGTTCGCTCTGCGCGAGCTGGTCGCGGGTGGCGGCGAGTGCGACCTCCGTCCAGTGCTGGGCGGAGATGTCCTGGTAGGCGCCGCGGACGGTGTCGAGACCGCTGTCCGGAGCGCTGCCGGGATCGCCGTCGAGACCGCTGCCGGGATCGCGGACGGGCTCCGCGACGACGCGGATGTGGCGGGTGACGCCGTCCGGCCGCTGGAGGCGGAAGGCGGTGGAGGCCGGGCGCTGGTGGTGCAGGAGGGTGCGCAGGAACCGGTCGATGGCGTGGCGGTCGTCCGGGTGGGCGTGGTCGGGGAGCTGGTCGAGGGCCAGGGGCGCGGCGGTGGGCGGCAGCCCGTGCAGTTCGAACACCGTCTCGTTCCAGGCGATCTGCCGGGTCCGCAGGTTCTCCTCGAACCCGCCGATCCGGCCGAGCCGCTGGGCGTGCTGCAGCAGGCGGGCGACGCGCGGGGTGCCGTCGTCGAGGCGCCAGACGACCGCGAGGTGGCTGCCGTGCCGGCTGATGCTCACCTGCGCCCGGGTGGTCAGCGGTACTCCGTCGACCAGGGCGGCGAGGCGCATGTCCTGGGCGCGGAAGGGTTCTCCGGTGGCGAAGACGTGTTCGACCTTGTCGGCCAGGCCGCCCGGTTCGCCCGCCAGC
Organism: Kitasatospora sp. NPDC091276; assembly: GCF_040684355.1. Taxonomy (NCBI): domain Bacteria; kingdom Bacillati; phylum Actinomycetota; class Actinomycetes; order Kitasatosporales; family Streptomycetaceae; genus Kitasatospora; species Kitasatospora sp. NPDC091276. The sequence goes on from NZ_JBFBFU010000021.1 coordinate 92,879, forward strand.
GGGTACGCCTCCAGCAGGCGGGTGCCGGTGATCACGCCGGTGGGCCGGCCGGCGAAGTCGACGAAGGCCGGGTTGAGGTGCCGGATCACGAACCGGGGCGGGAACTCGTCGCTGTCCGGCGCCGCCCGCAGGATCATGCACGGGTCGAGCAGGCCGTCGGTGAGCTGCCGCAGTTCGCCGAACTGCGCGTCGGCCGGGTCGCAGGCGGAGGGCTCCTGCCCGCTCCAGGACTCCAGCGTGGTGGCGGCCAGCTCGGCGAGCGCCTCGAACTGGCGTTGGAGCGGCTGGGAGCGCTCGGGCAGCGGGTCGGGCCAGCAGATCTCCAGGACGCCGATGAGCCGCCCGCCGACGCCGGCCGGGACGGCGAGCCGACCGCCGTGGATCTCGTGCTGGCCGATCGAGGGCAGCGAGGCGCCGGCGAGCGTCGGGTAGCCGACCGCCGCCCGCTCGTCCAGGGCCCGGCGGGCGGGGGTCGGCACGCCCGGCGGGACGTGGCGCCAGCGGCGTGCCTCCTCCTCGGGGAAACCGGCGCTGCCCGCCAGCGACAGCGAGAGGTCCGGGTGGGCGGCCCAGATGGCGACGGCGGCCACGCCGAGCGGTCGCAGCGCGTGCTCCAGCATGGAACGCGCCGCCGCCGCCGCGTCACCGCTCGCGAGCACGTCCGCCTCGGCACTGCGCAGCCGCACGGCCACCGCTTCGGCCGGGGGAGCCGAGGTGTCCGCGACGAACTCGCGGGCGAGGGCGGAGATCTCGTCCGCCGCGGCCTGGTTGACCAGGTCGGCGGCGAGCGCCAGGACCGTCACCCCGGCCTGCTCCGCGAGGCTCTCCAACTGCCTGGCGGCCTCGGTGGGCCCGCACCGCAGGCGCTCCACCAGCACTCCGACGCCCATCTCGACGACGGCGCGGCCCGCCGCCTGGGCCTGGGCCTGTTCCAGTTCCAGCCTGAGCCGCTCCACCGTGGTGGCGAGCCGGTCGACCGCCGCGGACTCGCCTTCGGAGCGGGCCCGGGCCGCTGCCTGCGCCTCGGCAGCGCTCCGTTGCGCTCCGACCCTCGGCGTGTCGGCAGGTCCGACCGCTGCGGGACGGTCCGTGGCGCGCGGCTCCTGCGGATGGTGCACGGCTGTCGGCTCCTGAAGTCTGGACTGTCGGGGTGGGCGCGGGGGGACACGGGGGCATGGGAGGGCGACTACCGGCTGAGGTGGTCCCTGATCCTGCCGATCACCTCGTCGGCGTCGACCGGCTTGGTGATGTAGTCGCTGGCTCCCGAGGCCAGGCTCTTCTCCCGGTCGCCGATCATGGCCTTGGCGGTGACCGCGATGATCGGCAGCCCCTCGTGCTCGGGCATGGCGCGGATCGCCGCGGTGGCGGTGTAGCCGTCCATCTCGGGCATCATCACGTCCATCAGGATCACGTCGATCCCGGGGTGCGCGCGGAGGGCTTGGAGCGCGGCGAGCCCGTTCTCGGCCTGGAGGACCCGCATGCCGCGCAGCTCCAGGATGCTGGTGATCGCGAAGAGGTTGCGGTCGTCGTCGTCGACCACCAGCGCGGTGCGGCCGGAGAGCACCGGGTCGGCCCCGCGGCCCCGGGCGGGGTTCCCGTCCGTGCGGCGCACCGGGTGCAGGGCGCGCCCGGGCCCGTCGGCGCTCATGTGGAGGGCGATGCGTTCGCGCAGCTCGTCGAGGCTGGAGATGAGCTCCAGCGGCCGCTCCCCCTCCGGGCGGACGGCGTGCTCGTCGTCGGTGGTGACGCCCCGGCTGTTGTGGGCCAGCACCGGGACGGTGTGCAGGGCCGGGTCGCGTTCCATCTCCGCCAGGAGCGTGGCCGCCGCGCTGTCCGGCAGGTCGAGTTCCAGGACGACGCAGTGGTACGGGGCGGTGGCGAGCGCAGTGGCGGCCTCCGGGGCACCGACCGTGGTGACTATCTCGACCCGGCGCTGCGCGCCGGCGGAGCGGGCGACGTCGGCGACGGCGTTCTCCGCCACCAGGGACAGCAGGCCGTTGGGGCGGCCTTCGACCACGAGCAGGCGCCGCGGCTGACCGGCGGGAGGCGAGGGGGCGCGCTCCGGGGCCTCGGACGGGCCGGTGCCACCGGTGCCCAGCGTCCTGCGGGCCCCGTCGGCGCCGGTCTCGGCCAGGTCGGGGCGGGTCGCGGGGACGTAGAGGGTGAAGGTGCTGCCCCGGCCCAGGGTGCTCTCCACCGTGATCGCGCCGCCGAGCAGGTAGGCGATCTCGCGGCTGATGGACAGCCCGAGGCCGGTGCCGCCGTACTTGCGGCTGGTGGTGCCGTCGGCCTGCTGGAAGGCGCCGAAGACGCTCTCCACGTGCTGGGGGGCGATGCCGACTCCGGTGTCGCTCACGTGGAAGGCGAGCACCGGGCCGCCGCGCCGGACGGCGTCGGGCAGGTCGGTCTCGTCGGCGGGCTCGATGCGCAGTTCGACCCGGCCCTGCTCGGTGAACTTGACGGCGTTGGACAGCAGGTTGCGCAGCACCTGGCGCAACCGGTAGTCGTCGGTGAGGAGTTCGGCGGGGATCTGCTGGACCGTCCGCACCGTGAAGGCGAGGTTCTTCTGGCTGGTCAGCGGGCGGAAGGTGGCTTCGACGTAGTCGAGCAGCGCGCGCAGCGGCACCGCCTCGACGTTGAGGTCCATCTTTCCGGCCTCGACCTTGGACAGGTCGAGGATGTCGTTGATCAACTGGAGCAGGTCGGAGCCGGCGGAGTGGATGATCCCGGCGTACTCGACCTGCTTGGCGGTCAGGTTGCGGGTGGGGTTCTGGGCGAGCAGCTGGGCGAGGATGAGCAGGCTGTTGAGCGGCGTGCGCAGTTCGTGGCTCATGTTGGCCAGGAACTCCGACTTGTACTTCGAGGCGAGGGACAGCTGGTGGGCGCGCTCCTCCAGTTCCTGGCGGGCCTGTTCGATCTCCAGGTTCTTGGTCTCGATGTCGCGGTTCTGCGCCGCCAGCAGGTCGGCCTTCTCCTCCAGCTCGGCGTTGGAGGCCTGCAACTCGTCCCGGCGTGACTGCAACTCCTGTGAGCGGACCTGGAGTTCGGCGGTGAGCCGCTGGGACTCGTCGAGCAGCTCGTCGGTGCGGGCGTTGGCGATGATGGTGTTGACGTTGACGCCGATGGTCTCCATGAGCTGGTCGAGGAAGTCCAGGTGGACCTGGGTGAACGGCCGGACGGAGGCCAGTTCGATGACGCCGAGGACCTGGTCCTCGACCACGATGGGCAGCACCACCAGGGACAGCGCCCCGGTGCGGCCGAGGCCGGAGGCGGCGGCCAGGTAGTCCGGCGGCAGGGCGTCGATGGTGATGGCGCGCCGGCTGCGGGCGGCCTGGCCGACGAACGACTCGCCGAGGCGGAAGCGGGTGGGGCGCTCGCCGTCGGGGAAGGCGTAGGAGCCGACCAGCTGGAGCACCGTCCCGACGGGGCTGTCCTCGGCGAGGTAGAAGACGCCGCACTGCGCGCCGACGAGGGGGGCGAGTTCGTCCATGACGGACTCGGCGACGACCCCGAGGTCGCGCCGGCCCTGCATCAGGGCCGAGAAGCTGGCGAGGTTGGTCTTGAGCCAGTCCTGCTCCTCGTTGGCGCGGGTGGTCTCGCGCAGGGACCCGACCATGGCGTTGATGTTGTCCTTGAGGTCGGCGACCTCGCCGGAGGCGTCCACGCTGATCGAGCGCGTGAGGTCGCCGGCGGCGACGGCGCTGGTGACCTCGGCGATCGCGCGGACCTGCCGGGTGAGGTTGCCGGCCAGCTCGTTGACGTTCTCGGTGAGGCGCTTCCAGGTGCCGGAGACGCCCTCCACCTCGGCCTGGCCGCCGAGCCGGCCCTCGGTGCCGACCTCCCGGGCGACCCTGGTCACCTCGTCGGCGAAGGAGGACAGCTGGTCGACCATCGTGTTGATGGTCTCCTTCAGTTCCAGGATCTCGCCGCGCGCGGTGACGGTGATCTTCTGCGACAGGTCCCCGCGCGCGACCGCCGTGGCCACCTGGGCGATCGCGCGGACCTGGCCGGTGAGGTTGCCGGCCATGAAGTTCACCGAGTCCGTGAGGTCGCGCCACGTCCCCGAGACGCCCTTGACGTCGGCCTGGCCGCCCAGGATGCCCTCGGTACCGACCTCCCGCGCCACCCGGGTCACCTCACCGGCGAACGAGGACAGCTGGTCGACCATCGTGTTGACGGTGTTCTTCAGCTCCAGGATCTCGCCCCGGGCGTCGACGGTGATCTTCTGCGACAGGTCCCCCTTGGCCACCGCGGTGGCGACCTGGGCGATGTCCCGCACCTGGGTGGTGAGATTGCCCGCCATCGCGTTGACCGAGTCGGTCAGGTCCTCCCAGGTGCCCGACACCCCGGGCACCTGGGCCTGGCCGCCGAGCCGGCCCTCGGTGCCGACCTCCCGGGCGACCCTGGTCACCTCCGAGGTGAACCGCGACAGTTGGTCGACCATGCCGTTGAACACCGTGGCGATCTCGCCCAGCAGCCCGTCCGCGTCGCCCGGCAGCTTGGTGCTGAAATCGCCGTCGCGCACCGCCGTCAACCCGGCCAGCAGCAGCCGCAGTTCCGGCTCGCCCACCTGCGCGGCGCCCGCCCCCTCGTCCGGGTGGTGCTGTGAGTCGCGGGACGTGGTCGGGCCAGCCATCGAACGTCGCCTCCGTGGAACGCCGGGCCGACTGGCCCGAATCCGGTCGTGGGCACCCCGAAGGACGGGTCGGGGGACCTGGCCGTCGTTCCAGGTGTTGTACCGCCCTCGGAGGCTACCCCAGCCCGCACACCGCCGGACAACGGTCGCCACCCGGTCGTACGCCCCGCCCGTCGCCCGGACGCGCGTCCGCGCCCCGGCGCCGGTGCGGGCTTCACGAAACCTCCACAGGGGGCGGCTGCATCGATCCGCCGACACGGGGTACCGGGGGGCAGACCGCGCCGACACGAGAGAGCACGAGAGAGGGAGTCCGATGGCCACGACCACTGGGGAACTGCCCGCCTCCGCCCACCCGTCGACGGGAGGTCCGTCCCGCACGGCCGCTCCTGCCGGAGAGCCCCGGGACCTGCCGTTGCCGGAACCCGCCGACGCCGGAGGACTTCGGGACCTGCTCCCGCCGGAGCTCGCCGACGCCGGTGACCTGCGGGAGATCGCGCCGGCCGACGCGCGCGAGCTCAACAAGGTGCTGCTGCGCCGGCTCCGCACGCTGGAGGAGGGGACGAAGGAGTACTCCTACGTCCGCGCCACCCTGGTCGAGACGAACCTGTCCCTGGTGAAGTTCGCGGTCCGCCGCTTCAACTCGCACCGCGAGCCGCAGGAGGACCTGCTCCAGGTCGGCGCGGTCGGCCTGATCAAGGCCATCGACCGCTTCGACCCCGACCTCGGCGTCGAGTTCACCACCTTCGCCATACCGACCGTCCTCGGCGAGATCCGGCGCCACTTCCGCGACACCACGTGGGCCGTCCACGTGCCGCGGCGCCTCCAGGAACTGCGCATCCTCCTGGCCAAGGCACAGGAACGCCTGTCGCAGGACCTGGACCGGGCCCCCACGGTCGCCGAACTCGCCGAGCACCTCGCGCTCTCCCCCGAGGAGGTCGTCGAAGGGCTGACCGCCGCGAACGCGCACACCGCCGGCTCCCTGGACCTCGGCGGCAGCAACGACGACGACGCCCCCGGCCCCCTGGGCGACCGGCTCGGCGAGGACGACCGGGACCTCGCCCTCGTCGAGGACCTGGTGACGCTCAAGCCGCTCATCGCCGACCTGCCGGAGCGGCAACGGCTCATCCTGTCCATGCGCTTCTGCGAGGACCTGACACAGTCGCAGATCGGCGCCCGCCTCGGGCTGTCCCAGATGCACGTCTCCCGACTGCTCAGCCGCACCCTGCGGCACCTGCGCGACGGGCTGGAGGACGACTGAGCATGCGTGGCCACACGAGCCCCGGGGAGGACCGAACCGGGCGCACACCCCCGTGTTTGGCAGTCCGGCACAACCTCCGTATGGTCGGAAGGCATGGACATGGAGGAGACGACGATGATGCCAATCGACGACATTCGGGCGGCCGCCGCGCCGGCAGCGTCCCCGCGGCCCGCGGAACTGGTGGTCGAGACCCGTGCCACGGCCTCCGGCGCGGTGGTGTGCGCCCTCGTGGGCGACCTCGACATCGAGACGCTCGCCTCGGCCGCCAACCTGCTCACCAGCGTGATCGCGCAGCGCCGCGGCGCGGTGGTGATCGACCTCGCCGGGGTGGGCTTCTGCGACTCCTCCGGCCTGAACCTCCTGCTCAAGACCCGCCTCGCGGCGGCGGAGGAGGGGCTGGACCTGCACTTGGCCGCCGTGGCGCCGACCGTCATGCGGGTCCTCGAACTGACCGGCGCGCAGGCGGTGTTCTCCATCCACGACTCGGTCGACGAGGCCTTGGCGGCCTGACCGCCCCGGCTCGGGCCGCCAGGGCCTCGGCCCGGGGCCGGCCGCCCCGGCCCCGGTTCGACGCCGGCACGGGGCATAATCCGAGAACTGCCGGGAAACCGACCGTGCGAGACCGCCGTCGATCCGAAAGGGTGTCCTCACATGACGATGAGCCGGGGAACCCTGGACGGCGACCCGCACCAGCCGGGCCCGGTGCTGCCCGTCGGCGGCCAGCGCAGGCGGCTGACCCTGTCCGGCATTCCCAAACCGGTCGCCCACGCCAGGACCTTCACCGCCCGCGCCCTCGACGACTGGTACGCGTCCGCCGCCGGGCCCGGCGCCGGCGAAGGCGCCCTCGCGGACGTCGTCCTGCTGGTGGCGGAACTCGTCGCCAACGCCATGCTCCACGGCGACGGCCCGCTGGAACTGGTCCTGGACGCCACCGGGATCCGCCTGCGGGCCGAGGTCAGCGACCGCAGCCCGACCCTGCCCACCCCGCGCCGCCCGCACAACCCGGCCCTCCCCGGCGGCCACGGCCTGTTCATCGTGGAGCGGACCGCCGACCGGTGGGGCGCCGAACCGCACAGCCACGGGAAGACGATCTGGGCCGAGTTCGACGCCTCGCGGCTGACCCGCGGCTGACTCGCGGCTGACTCGCGGCTGATCCGCCGCAGACCCGCGGCTGACCTGGGACGGCGCCTCGCCGGATCGCACCAGTGCGCCGACTTCGTCATCCGCGCCCGGTCGGGGCCGCCACGCCGACTCCGGTTCAGGGGCCCGCGCGACGGCGGGTGATTGCATGGCGACACAGCGTGTGTCCCGGCGAGCGTCTCCGCGTCCTTCCCCCGCGGGTACGGGCGGGCCCGGCAGGAGGAGGAAGCGGATGGCGCAGACCCGGCGGCGGGCCGCCGCCCGCCCGGCGCCCGGCGTGGCCCGCCGGCGTCAAGGCTCGGCGGTGCTGCGGTGGTTGAGCACGACCGACCACAAGGCCATCGGCAACCTGTACCTGACGACGGCGTTCGGGTTCTTCCTGTTCGCCGGGCTGCTGGCGATGCTCATGCGCGCGGAGCTCATGCGGCCGGGACTGCAGGTGGTGAGCAACGAGCAGTACAACCAGTTGTTCACCATCCACGGGACGATCATGATGCTGCTGTTCGCCACACCGACGTTCGCCGGTTTCGCGAACGCCGTGATGCCGCTGCAGATCGGTTCCCCGGACGTGGCGTTCCCCCGGCTGAACGCGTTCACGTACTGGGTGTACCTGTTCGGCGGCCTGATGGTGGTCGGGGGCTTCCTGACCACCGACGGCGCCGCGTCGTTCGGCTGGTTCGCCTACGCCCCGCTGAACGGGCCGCTCCACAGCCCGGGAACGGGCGCCGACCTGTGGGCCGTGGGGCTGATCGTGGCGGGTCTGAGCACGATCCTGGGAGCCGTCAACTTCATCACCACCATCGTCTGCCTGCGGGCACCGGGCATGACGCTGTTCCGGATGCCGGTCTTCACCTGGAACGTGCTGTTCACCTCGATCCTCGCGCTGCTCGCCTTCACCCCGCTGACCGCGGCGCTGTTCGCGCTGGAGGCGGACCGCAAGCTGGGCGCCCACGTCTTCGACCCGGCCAACGGCGGGGCGATGCTGTGGCAGCACCTGTTCTGGTTCTTCGGCCACCCCGAGGTGTACATCGTGGCGCTGCCGTTCTTCGGCATCATCTCCGAGGTCATCCCGGTGTTCAGCCGCAAGCCGGTCTTCGGCTACTACGGACTGATCGGTGCCACGATCGCGATCACCGCGCTGTCCGCGGTCGTCTGGGCCCACCACATGTTCGCCACCGGCCAGGTGCTGCTGCCGTTCTTCTCCCTGGCCTCGCTGCTCATCGCGGTGCCGACCGGGGTGAAGTTCTTCAACTGGATCGGCACCCTGTGGAACGGCTCGCTCTCCTTCGAGACGCCCATGCTGTTCTCCCTCGGCTTCCTGGTGACCTTCCTCCTCGGCGGGCTGACCGGCGTCCTGCTGGCCGCGCCCCCGATCGACTTCCACGTCACCGACAGCTACTTCGTGGTCGCCCACCTGCACTACGTCCTCTTCGGGACGGTCGTGTTCGCGATGTTCGCCGGCTTCTACTTCTGGTGGCCCAAGATCACCGGCCGGCTGCTGGACGAACGCCTCGGAAGGATCCACTTCTGGATGCTGCTGCCCGCGTTCCAGATCACCTTCCTCGTGCAGCACTGGCTCGGGGCCCAGGGCATGCCGCGCCGCTACGCCGACTACCTGCCCTCGGACGGCTTCACCACCCTGAACACCGTCTCCTCGGTCGGTGCGTTCCTGCTGGGCGCGTCGACCCTGCCCTTCCTGTACAACGTGTGGCGCACCGCCAGGTACGGGGTCCGGGTCACCGAGGACGACCCGTGGGGTTACGGGCGCTCCCTGGAATGGGCGACCTCCTGCCCGCCGCCGCGCCACAACTTCCACGCCCTGCCCCGCATCCGCTCCGAAGGCCCGGCCTTCGACCTGCACCACCCGGAGTATTCGCGCACGGCGCTCGAAGGCGAGGAGAACGCGCGGTGAAGACCGAGTCCTACCTGTTCGCGGGCGTCGCGCTGTTCTTCGCCGTCGCCGCTTCGATCTACGGCTGGTTCGCCCGGGAGCCGGCCGGCAAGGCGGCGCTGGTCGTGGCCTTCATGATGTCCACGCTGATCGCGTTCTTCTTCCGGACCCAGTACTCCCGCCGCGGCCGTCGGCCGCAGGACCGCACCGACGCCGAGATCGTCACCGGTGCCGGGCCGCTGGAGTTCTTCGCACCGCGCAGCTACTACCCGCTGCTCACCGCGGCCGGCGTCGCGGTCACCGGGCTGGGGCTGGTGTACGCCTTGTGGCTCTTCCTCATCGGAGCGGGTGTGACGGGCGCCGGCGTCCTGGGCTTCGTCTTCCAGCACGCCCAGCGCGCGCAGTGAGTCCGGCCGGTCGGCGGTGAGCGCTGAGTGGTGAGCGGTCGGTCGTCACCGCTCGGAGCGTCCCGCGTCGGCGGGCGCGAGCGGCCCCGGCCGCGGCTCGTCCACCGCCGTCTCCACGTTGTCCCGGTAGTACCAGGAGCTCAGGGCGGCCCGCAGCCGTGCGCGCCGCGAGGCGCCCTCGCCCGGCGCCGGCAGGGGAAGCGGGGCGTCGCGCAGGGCCAGCGTGTAGCGCAGGCCGGCGGGGAGCGGCCGGTGCTCGCCGTGGAAGGCGCCCTCGACGGCCTCGTGCACGAACCCGGTCTCGTCGCCCTCCGTCACCCGTTCGAGGTCCCGCTCCTGCAAGGCCAGGCACAGGCGCCGGGTGATCCAGAAGGCCGCCACCGGCCCGACGAACAGGCCCACCCGCAGGAACCGGTTCAGGCCCTCCACCGGCACGTCCAGTGCCCGGGCGACGACGTCCTGGCCGCCGGCGACCAGCAGGACGACGTAGAAGCACGTCCCGGCGACACCCAGCGCCGTCCGGGTCTGCCGGTTGCGGGGGCGGTCGCACAGGTGCTGCTCGCCGCTGCCCGGGGTGATCCAGCGCTCGAAGAACGGATAGCCGTACAGGGCGGCGAAGAACAGCAGCGGGAACAGCACGGCCGGGATCAGCGGGTTCCAGGCGACGGTGTGGCCCCACAGCCGCGTCTCGGCCCCGGGCATCAGCTGCAGCGCGCCCTCGATGAACCCCATGTACCAGTCCGGCTGCGCGTCGGTGGAGTCCTGGTCGGGGCGGTAGGGCCCGTACAGCCAGATCGGGTTCACCTGGGCGAGGGCGGCGGCCAGCGCCAGCACCCCGAAGACCATCGCCATCAGGCCCGCCGTCTGGACGCTGAAGTGCGGGAAGAGGGGCTTCCCGACGACGTTGCGGTCGGTGCGTCCGGGCCCGGCCCACTGGGTGTGCTTGAGGTGGAAGACCAGGATCAGGTGCGCGGTGATCAGGCCGAGCAGGAGACCGGGCAGCAGCAGGATGTGCGCGCTGTACAGGCGGGGGATGATGTCGTGCCCGGGAAGCTCCCCGCCGAAGAGGAAGAAGCTCAGGTAGGTGCCGACCAGCGGGACCGACAGGATGAAGCCCTGGGCCGTGCGCAGGCCGGTGCCGGAGAGCAGGTCGTCGGGCAGCGAGTAGCCCGCGAAACCCTCCAGCAGGGCGAGCTGGAACAGCGTCAGTCCCACCAGCCAGTTGACCTCCCTGGGGCGGCGGAACGCGCCGGTGAGGAAGATGCGCAGCAGGTGCGCGCAGATCGCGGCGGTGAACACCAGCGCCGCCCAGTGGTGGATCTGGCGGATCAGCAGGCCGCCGCGCACGTCGAAACTGATCGACAGCGTCGAGGCGTACGCCTGGGACATCCGCACCCCGCGAAGCGGCGGGTACGTTCCGGCGTACACGATCTCGGCCATGGACGGTGTGAAGAACAACGTCAGGAAGACGCCGGTCAACAGCAGCAGCACGAAGGTGTAGAGCGCCAACTCGCCGAGCAGGAAGGACCAGTGGTCGGGAAAGACCTTCCGGAGCAGGCCCTTGGCCCCGTCGAACAGCGGCAGCCGCCGGTCCAGCGCGACCGCCGTGTTCCGGGCGGCCCGCTCCGCCCGCCGCCCGGCCCGCGCCCTCCACCTCGACAGCCGCACGCCGCTCCTCCCGTCCGCTCCGATCGTGTGTCCCGATAGCCATATCCCGTGGCGGCGGGACGGCCGGACGGGGCTCGCCCACCGCCCCGGGCTTCACCCGGACGGCCCCGGTTCGATGGCCGTCCGCCCTCTCAGGCCCCGGTGTCAGGCCGCTGAACTGCGGAATCCCCCCGGGCCCCGGCCTGGACGCGGCGGGTCGGCCCACGAACGGCGGGCGTGAACGGACCCCCGCGCTCCGGTCGAGACGTTCACGAAATGATGGCTGCGGGTAGTCGAATGGGTGCGAAAGGTCACCAGGTGGGGGGGTGTTGCAGGGAGCGACGATGCCGGAACACGAGCAGTTCGGCGTGCGGGCCGAAACGGACGGGCCGGCGAGCCGGACCGGAAGAGTCCCGCCCCAGTCGAGTCCGGAGGAGGCCCCCGGGGCCGCCCCCGCCCCCGGGGAAGGTCGAGTTCCGGGGGAAGGCCGAGCTCCCGGGGAGGGCCGAGCTCCCGGCCGGCCGGCGCCGCCCGGGGCGGCGAGCGGATCCGCCGATGCCGACGGCACGGCGGCCTGGCCGGACCTGATGCTGCCGCTGCTGCGCACCCCGACCACCGACCGCCCGCTGGTGACCGGCGAACCCGGCGCGGACGACCCGGGGCCGGCCGCGGTGGCCGCCGTCCTGGACCTCGCGCTGCTGGTGGGCGAGCTGATGCTGGCCTGCGGCGAGGCCGCTGAGGACGTCGAGGCCGCCATGCTCGCCGTCGCGCAGGCCTACCGGGCCCAGCCCTGCGACCCCCAGGTCACGTTCACCCGGGTGGCGATCTCGTACCAGCCGGGCCCCTCGGAGCCACCCGTGACGGTCGAGCGGTCCGTGCGCCACCCGGCCGGGGACTACGCGCGGCTGGCCGTGCTCTTCCGGCTGGTCACCGAGATCACGACCGGCGGACTCGTCGTCGACGACGCCCACCACCGGCTGAGGGCCGTGCGTCGGCACTGCCGCCGCTACCCCGCCTGGCTCCTGGTCCTGTCCTCCGGCCTGCTGGCCGGTGCCGCGACGCTGCTGGTCGGCGGCCGGGCCGACGCCCGGGCCTGGCTGGTGTTCGTCAGCGCCGTCGCCGCGGCACTGGCCGGCGACCGGCTCGCGGCGCTGGTCGGACGCCACGACCTCCCGGAGTTCTACCGGATCGCGACGGCCGCGACCCCGGCGGCGGCGATCGGCATCCTGCTGTCCTTCAACGGGCTGAACCTGGGCGGATCGGTGGTGATCACCGGAGGGCTGTACACGCTCCTGCCCGGATGGCCCATGGTGGCGGCGGCGCAGGACGGCCTCGCGGGTTTCTACCTCACCGCGGCCGCACGCCTGATGGAAACGCTGTACATGATGGCCGGAGTGGTGGTCGGGGTGATGACCGTGCTCTACATCGGCGTCAACAACGGCGCCGACCTGGCGGCCCGGCCCGTCCCGGTCGCGGCGTCGAACCCGCCGCTCCAACTGGTGGCGGCGCTCCTGCTCACCCTGACCTTCGCGGTGCTGCTCAACACCGAGCCGGGCACGCTGCCGGCCGTCCTGCTCAACAGCGGGGTCGGCTGGACGACGTACGGCGTGCTGGTCAACGCCGGCGGCGAGCCCATCATGGCCACCGGCCTCGCCGCCGGGCTGGTGGGCCTGTCCGGCCAGCTCATGGCCCGCTACCGGGGAAGCTCCTCGCTGCCGTACGTCACCGCGGCACTGGGGCCGCTGCTGCCCGGCTCGTTGCTGTACTTCGGGCTGCTCGCCTTCGTCCGGGGCGAGCCCGAGATCGGGCTCGTCGGCGTCGGGCGCGCCACGGCCACGGCGATGGCGGTGGCGATCGGCGTGAACCTGGGCCGCGAGGTCGCCCGGCTGTTCCTCCCCGCCCCGGGCGTGGTCCCGGCGCCCGGCCGCAGCGCCGGCCGCCACCGCCGTTGAGGGCCGGCCGCCTCTGCCGCTGAGGGCCGACCGCCACCGCCGCTGAGGACGGTGGGCGGCGCCGTGCGGCTGACGGCGCCGTGCGGCTGTCGGCGGCGGCACCCACGTGGTGCCGGGGCCGACAGCCGCACGAGCCGGTGAACGGGCGGTTCAGGGGATGGGGCGGGTGGTGCAGAAAATAGGACGAGTGGATCAGTAGTAGTGACGACGCCCGCCGACGGCGTGCCCGACGGAGCCCGCGATCCACAGGACGAGGCCGATGACGGCCAGGATGATGCCGATGGTCCACAGGATCGAGATCCCGGTGACGAAACCGACGATGAGCAGGATGACGCCGAGGACGATCACGAGGTCCTCCCATGTGGTGACGGGGACGGTTGTCAGGAGGGGCGGTCCGGCCGCTCGATGGTGATGCCGGAACCGTCCGGGGGTGGTGGAGCCGTCGTTTCTCCGGCCGCGCCCATGATCCGCGTGTACCGCTCTGCGGGCCGGGCAAACCATCCCGCCCGCGGCGGAATGGGTTCGGTTCCCTCCCCGGGCACACCCGGCCCTTCACCGAGCGGTCGCCGCCGTCGGCGGTGGCGGGTCAGGACCGGATCCGGTCGAGGACGGCGTCGATGTCGAGGTGGTCGGATTCGGTGCCGGCCGGTACCAGGGTGAAGGAGTCGAGGAGGAAGGCCGTCACGGCGTCCGCGGGGATGCTGATCACGGCCCGGCCGTTCTCGGCGCACAGGGTGACCAGGACCCGGCCGGCCCGCCCGGGCGCGACCGTCACGTCCCCGTGGCCGGCGGGGGCGTGGCGGCCCTCGTTCAGCAGGTCACGCGCGAAGACCCACTGCGCCTCCCCGCCGCCCCCGAGGGGCGGGAAGACCAGGCACACCGCGTACGGCAGCGAGGTGTCGAAGCGCAGTTGCGCCTCGACGGTCACATCGGGGAACGGGCCTTCGGGCAGCGTGACGGCGGTGGACCAGGAGGTGACGACGGTCATGCGACGGACTCCGTTTCTGGCAGTGGCGCCGGGTTGCCCGCAGCGGCACCGAGTGCCGGCGGCGGCAGCGCTCGGCTACCCGCCCCGGGCCGATTCATGGCCCTGATCCCGGAAACCCGCGTGCGCGACGTGTTCGATCGTATGCGGACCGCTCCCGCGCGGTTCCCGGCGCGAGGCGGGTGGTTTCCGTCCGGCGAGAAGGGGCAGCCGCCGCGTGGTCCCACTGCCCGGCCGGTCGTTCGTCCTCGTCCCGGATGCCCCGGCGCCTCGGAGCACCGTCCTCCGGAATCCGAGAACGGCCCGTCGAGGCCGAACCGCCGGGTGGAGGGCCCGCCAGCACCGCGGGGGCCGGCCGACGGCTCCCCCGACCCGGAAGGAACTCAGCGATGGGTATCGTCATCAGCAGCCCGCTGCCGGACAGCGAACGCAAGACGACCGGGGAGGCCCTCCAAGGCACCCTGGTCGACCTGCTGGACCTGTCCCTGGTGGCGAAGCAGACGCACTGGAACCTCTACGGGCCCCGGTTCCGCTCCGTCCACCTCCAGCTCGACGACGTGGTCGCCACCGCGCGCGACTACGCCGACCAGGTGGCCGAGCGTGCCGCCGCGATCGGGGTCAGCCCGGACGGGCGGGCCGCCACGATCGCCGCCACCAGCAACCTGCCCGACTTCCCCGAGGGCTGGACGGCCGACGTGACGGCCGTCCAGAACCTGGTGAAGGCCTTCGCCGCCGTGATCGAACGGATGCGGGTGCGCATCGACGAGACCGGCCCGGCGGATCCCGTCAGTCAGGACCTCCTGATCGGACTCACGGCCGAGTTGGAGAAGCACAGCTGGATGTTCCAGGCCGAGAACCAGCACTGACGGGGCCCTGCCGACCGCGACGTGCGGGGCCGGGATCGGGGCGGGGGCGGGTCCCGGCCCCCTGCGTGCGCGGTGAGGTCAGTTGGGCGGTCCGGCCGTCAGTGCTTCTCGTCCCGGGCCTCGCGGGACTGCGTACGGCGGGACCGCGTACGGGCTGAGGACCTGTGGCGGCGCACGCGCCAGACGACGAGGGCGATGACGACCACCGCGGCGAGCAGGGCGGCGACGACGCCGCCGACGGTGCCCTCGATCTTGGTGTAGGCGGCCCCGGCGAAGTAGCCGAGGAGGGTGAACCCGACGCCCCAGGCCAGGCCCCCGAGGGCGTTGAAGAGGAGGAAACGGCGGTACGGCATGCGGGAGACGCCGGCCAGCGTGGGCACCACGGGGCGGAAGAAGGCGACGAAGCGGCCGAAGAAGACGGCCGCCGGCCCCCGTCGGCGGATCAGGTCACGGGCCTTGTCGACCTGCTCCTCATGACGCCGCAGCATGCGCGTGTCGAGGACCGCCGGGCCGATGTGGCGGCCGATCTCGTAGGCGACGGAGTCCCCCAGGACGGCCGCGCAGACCACGGCGAGGACCAGCCAGCCGATGGACACCCTGCCCTGGTGGGCGAGGAAACCGCCGAGGACGGCGGCGCTCTCACCGGGGATGAGGAAGCTGAAGAAGAGGGCGTCCTCGGCGAAGACGAGGGCGGCGACGACCGCGTACACGATCGGGCCGGACAGGCCGTCCAGCCAGTCGGTGATCGAGTGCATCAGCCACCCCGTTCGGGATCTCCCGCCCCTTCTGCCGCCCCCTGCGCCTCAATGTAACGGCGGGCGGTCCCGCACGCAGTGCTCCTCGGCGGGCGGGCGGCCCTCCTCCGGCAGGCCGCGCTGCCGGCGGCGGCGTTAGCCTTCGCGCTTCCCGGGTAGCCGCTCCGCCGGACCACGACGGATGACCCCGCGAGGAGGACGCACCATGGACGGACGCGAGCAGGAGGCGCTGCTCGGGATCGAACGGGAGCTGCGCCGCGACCGCGTCCTGGAAGCACGGCTGCACAGGTTCGGCCTCGGACTGCGCAGCAGCGCCTGGGACATGATGCGCGGGGTACGGCCGGGCCCTGTTCTCGGGCTCGCTCTGCTATCGCTCGGCCTGCTCGCGGCCGGACTCCGGACGGCGGAGCCACCTGTCCTGTGGGCCTTCACGGGCTGCTGGGCGCTGACCCTCGCGGTCGCCTTCGCCGTGCTCTGCGCCTGCGCCGATGGCCGGGGGAGCGGCGGATGAGCGGCCTGCCAGGCCCGCCCGGTCTGCCCGGACCGCGCGGACCGCTGTCGGCGGCGGTGCTCGGGCTGGTGACCGCCGGCCCGCCCGGCGCCGGACGGCTGCTCGCGCCACCGGGCCCGCTCCACGACCCCTGGGGAGAGGACCACCAGCTCGCGCTGCACCTGTGCTACGAGCTCCACGACCGGGGCCTGCCGGGCGTCCACCCCGGCTGGGAGTGGGAGCCGGAACTGCTCGCCCTGCGACGGGAGCTGGAGCGATCGTTCCTGGCGAGGGTGCGCGCCGAGACGGAACCCGTACCGGCGTTGCCCGAGGTGCTGGAGCAACTGCTCACGCAGCCGCCCGAGGATACCGGGCCCTCGCACTTCCTGCTGGCCGAGGGCGAGCGCCACCACGCCCGGGAGTACCTGGTGCACCGGTCCGTCTACCACCTCAAGGAGGCCGATCCGCAACTGTGGGTCCTGCCGAGGATCCACGGGCCGGCCCAGGCGGTGCTGATGGCGATCGCCTACGACGAGTACGGCGCCGGACGCCCGGAGCGGGCGCACTGCCTGCTGTTCGCCCGGATGATGACCGCCTTCGGCCTCGACCCCGAGTACGGCCACTACCTGGACGTCGTCCCCGCGCCCATGCTGGCGACGGTCAACCTGATGACGCTGTTCGGCCTGCACCGCGTGCTGCGCGGCGCCGCCATCGGGCAGTTCGCCGCCATCGAGATCACCTCCTCGCCCGGCTCGGCCCGCCTGGCCGCCGCGCTGGAACGCCTGGGTGGCGGCCAGGACGGCACGCTGTTCTACCGCGAACACATCGAGGCCGACGCCGTCCACGAGCAACTGGTGCGCCGCGGGGTCATCGAGGAACTGCTCGCCGCCGAACCGGAGTCGGCGCCGGACATCGCCTTCGGCATCGCCGCCGCCGGGACGGCCGACCGCCGCTTCGCCGACCACCTGCTCGGCTGCTGGCGCGCCGGACGGACCTCCCTGCGCTCACCCCTCGCCGACTCCTCCTCCTGAGCCGTGCCGTGCTCCTGAGCCGTGCCGTGCTCCTGAGCCTTCTTGTGCTCCCGAGCCTTGCGGCGGGCGGCCGTGCCGCCGGTGGCTGGTGTCGCAGAACGGATACGTCCGGCTGCGCCGGCAGGCGCACAGGGCCACCACCGGGCGCTCGGAGACCCGCCGGGTGCCGTCCGGCAGGACCACCTCCACCGGGCCCTCGACCAGCAGGGGACCGCCCGGCACGACGACCACCCGGGTGACGTCCCGGTCAGCGTTCGCGGACACCGCGCACCACCGCCAGCTCCTCCTCGCGCTCGCCCGGCCCGATCAGCCCGAGTCGTTCGAACAGGGCGGCGCGGGCCGTCAGCACCGGCCCGAAGGGCTGCCGCTGCCGCGCCGCCACGCTCGTGCGCAGCCCGGCCGCGCGCAGGAGCGCCAGAGTTTCCGGGACGTCCGCGAGCGCGGACTGCACGATCAGCAGCACGCCGCCGGCGGCCAGCACGCGGGGAGTCGTCCGGCAGATCCGGTCCAGGACCAGCCGCCCGTCCGGGCCGGCGTCCCAGGCCAGGGCCGCGCCGCGGCCAGGAGACTCCTTGCCGGGGTCGGTGGGGAGGTACGGGGGATTGGCGGTCACCAGGTCGAAGCGGCCACCGGAGAGCGGGGCCAGCAGGTCGCCCCGGTGCAGCCGGATCCGGCGGTGGTGCAGGCGGGTGTTGCACCAGGCGGCCGCGACGGCGCGGGCGGACAGGTCGACCGCCGTGACCCGTGCCCCGCTGCTCGCGGCCGCGAGCGCGACGGCGCCCGTCCCCGTGCACAGGTCGAGCACCCGGCTGGAGCCGTCCAGCGCCTCCCGGCGCACACAGGCGGCCAGCAGTTCGGTGTCCCCCTGCGGCGGATAGACCCCCGGTGGTCGCAGCAGCAGCATGCCGGGCGGCTTCCCGCACCGGCGCCGTTCACACCTGCCGGACCTGCACACCTGCCGGACCTGCACACCTGCCGGGCCCGCACACCTCCGCGCACACCCTCGACGAGGTGGCCCCGCCGGCTACGACCTGCTGCTCGTCCCGGGCGCCACCATCACCGCGGACACCCTCCGGCTCCGCCAGGCGGCCGTCCACACCGTGCTCGCCTTCACCGTCGCTGGACGTCCCGTCGCCTTCACCGTCGCCGGACGTCCCGTCGCCGCCATCTGCCACGGGCCGTGGCTGCCGGCCGAGGCGGGTGTCGCGTACGGCGAGCGGCTCACCTCCTCCCCCTCCGTGCGCACCGACCTCGCCAACGCCGGTGCCACCGGGACGGACGAACCCCTGGTCACGGACGATGCCGACGGCTGGCGGCTGGTGACCTCGCGCAACCCCGACGACCTCGAACACTTCCTGCGGGGCGTCGACGCCGCGCTGCGCACACGGTCCGAAGCGGTCGGCTCGCGCTGAGGAGGCGACCGGCCGTCGGCCGCCGCCCGCGCGCTCGACGCGGTGGGTGTGGTGCTCAGCGCGCGGCGGTTTCCGCCGGGTGGGCGTCGTCCTCGTGGTGGTCCTGGGCGGCCGCTCCGGTGGCGTCGGGTGCGGGGCCCTGTCTGGCGGCCTGGCACGTGCTGCAGGTGAGCCAGTGCGCTGGAGGTTGGTGGGCGTAGCGGTGCGGGGCGAGGGTCATCCCGTCGGTGTCCAGGCCGCACAGGGTGCGGCGGCCGCAGGTGCCCGAGGCTTCCGCGGGGGCGGCGTGCACGCGGCGCACCGGGCTCTCCGGGTCCGCCGGGGTGTGGTCGGGGCCGAGGAGCCGCACGTTGGTCGGCATGTCTAGCTCAAGTACGACGACGATGTCCATCTTCTCAACGTCGCTGCTGGGCCGGTCCGCCGCACCCGCTCGGTGGCATCCGGACCAGCCCGGGCCACCTCCGGCGGACGGGTCCCGACCCTGCTTCCAACGGCCTTGGCGACGCGTGGTGAGGCCTGGCACCCCGGTGCCCCCGTGGGCGCCCCGACCGGCGTGGCGGCGGTCGGCGTCGTCGCGTTCGTCCGCGGGGCCACATCCTTCGGGACGTCCGCGGCGGCCGGACCGATGGCAGGTACGGGATGACGGCAGGTACGGGATGACGGCGCGGGCCGGGGGAGTGACGCTGGTGGGGTGGACGGCAGCGACGCGGTACGCGCGGAAGGCTCCCGGCGGCCCGTGCCGGACGGTGCGGGGCGCGGTCGGCAGCCGGCGCCGACGGTGGGGGTGGAGGAGGAGTACTTCCTCGTGGACGCCGCCACCCGCGCCGCGGTGCCCGCCGGGCCGGGGCTGGCCGCCCGCGCCGCCGGCGTGCTGGGGGAGCTGGTGTCCGGGGAGTTCACGGACCTCCAGATGGAGGTGCGGACACCGCCGTGCAGCACGATGGACGACCTGTCCGCCGAGCTGACGCGACTGCGCCGCGAACTGGCCGCGTGCGCGACGGCCGAGAACCTGAAGGTCTGTCCCAGCGCGACACCCGTGATCGGCGGCGACGTGGCGCCGGTGGGCGATCACCCCCGGTACCGCGACGGGGTGAAACTGTTCCGGACGATGATGGATGACTTCGCCGTCTGCGCCCTGCACGTCCACGTGTTCCTGCCCGACCGGGAGGTGGCGGCCCTGGTCGGCAACCATCTGCGGCCATGGCTGCCGCTGCTGGTCGAGATGAGCGCCAACTCGCCCTTCCACGCCGGACGGGACACCGCGTACGCGAGCTGGCGGTCAGTGCTGCGCCTGCGGTTCCCCGGTCTCGGGCCGCCGCCGAGGGTCGAATCCTTCGACGACTACCGGCGCTTCGCCACCGCCATGGCGGACGTCGGCGGAATGTCCTTCGCCGAGCTGCCGTTCTGGGACACCCGCCCGCACCCGAACCTGCCGACCCTGGAAGTACGGTGCATGGACGTTCCGGCCGAGGCGGTCGACTCCGTGGCCCTGGCGGCCGTCGTCCGGGGACTGGTGGTGACCTCCGCCCGTTTGGCGGAGCAGGGCGACCAGGGCCCCCGGCTGAGCGGTGAGCTGCTGCGCGGCGCCTACTGGTACGCCACCCGCGACGGCTGGCCGGGGCGGGGGGCGGACGCCCTGACCGGACGGATGCTGCCCGCCCCGGAACGCGCACGGCGGCTGCTGGAGCACATCGGTGCCGCATTGGAGGACCTGGGGGACCTGGAACGGGTCACCGCCTTCGTCGACCGGCTCGCCACCCGGGGCAGCGGCGCCCACCGCCAACGCGCCGCACACCGCGCCGGAGGCCTGCCGGCGGTGGTGGACGACCTGGCGAGCTGCATGATCCCCCCGGACGCCGCCCCGCCGCAGTCACCCGCCTGGCGGACCCCACTGCGGCGCGGCCGCGACGGGCGTGCCAGCTTGGAGGGAGCCGGCAGGGAGCGGCCGGGGGACGGAACCGCGCCGACGGCCGCCCGCGAACCCCTTGGGAAGCCGATGCACGCCACCCCGAACCCGAACGGCCGCACCCCCGAACGGGGCGGCCTGGTGCGCCGCGACGGCTACGCCCGCCTGAGCGCCGCCGACCTCGGCGTCGACCCCGAGGCACTGGCGGAGGACTTCGCCCGGCTCGCCGACGCCTACCGGGACCTGCCCCCGGACCCGTACGCGCGGGAGACCAACCGGTTCCGCCGTTACTCGCACGCCGTCTACCTGCCCTGGACCGGCGCGCTGTCCTACATCCCCGGTGCCCCCGACGGCGAGTTCGGCACCGTCACCGAGTACTGGCAGGACGAGCACAACCCCGAGTACCCCCGGCTGCGCCGCCGGCTGCCCGACATCCCGCCCTCTCTGCACGGCAACCGGCTGCTCGACGCCCTCGTCCGCGCCGACCTCGACCACGCCCTGTGGCTGGAGGACCTGCACCGCGTGCCCGTCTACGTCGGCATCCACCTGATCGCGCTCGGCGTGCAGGACCGGGGCCAGGTCGCGGTGTCCTCGCCGAACTGCCTTCACCAGGACGGCGGTTCACCGGCCACGTTCACCTTCGCCCACCTCGTCGGCCGCCGGAACATCGAGGGGGGCGAGAACGTCATCGCCACCCCGGAGAGCGCCGGCCGACAACCCGACGCGCTGCCCGCCGACGCCATCCACACCCGCTTCGTCCTGACCGAACCGCTGGACGGGTACGGCGTCCACGACCGGCGCGTCAGCCACTACGTCGGCCCGGTCCGCCTCGGCGACGACGGGGGCGACGGCCGCCGCGACATCCTCATCGTCGGCATCGCGCCGTACGCGCCCGGACTGTGAGCGCCGTACGCGGGCACTGCGGGCACTGCGGTCACTGCGGTCACTGCGTGCGCAGGGCGCGCTCGCACTCCTGGCACCGCTGGTCGGCGAGCGTGGGCGGGTACCAGGGCTCGCCGGGCCGGAGCGGCCGGTAGTGGGTGTGTTCCATCGGGCCGGTCTCCAGCCCGCACAGCGTGTACGGCTGCGGGTCCTCGGGCACGTCGGGATCGGCCCCGGCGGCGTGCACCGCGATCACGGCGGGCTCGGCACCTTCCGCATCTTCCGCACTTTCCACACCAGTGGCCGCGATGGCATCGATGGCCCCGTCGGGCTCCAGCTCGAAGAGCACGATGATCGATGCCATGCACCGAGCCTCGGCCATCTCCGGCGGACCCACATCCGGGGGTGGGCCTTTCGAGGCGAGCACCCTTGCCCCGTTTCGGCCCGGCCCCGCCTGGAAGAGCGGTGGG
This sequence comes from Kitasatospora sp. NPDC091276, assembly GCF_040684355.1. NCBI lineage: Bacteria > Bacillati > Actinomycetota > Actinomycetes > Kitasatosporales > Streptomycetaceae > Kitasatospora > Kitasatospora sp. NPDC091276. Next base: position 114,607 of record NZ_JBFBFU010000021.1, read on the forward strand.
ACCGACGACCGCATGGATCGCGCCCGTCGGGGCCTGCTGCCATGCTCGGGTGATCACACCTCGTGCACGGAAGGAGTCCGTCGATGATCGTGCCGCCCGCGCTGGAACGGTGTCCGGGCGGGCTGCGGTGAGGGGCTGGGTGGTCGGGGCCGTCGGCGAACCGGGCAAACCGTGCAAACCGGGCGAGCCGGGGCGGTTGCTGGTGGTGCTCGTCGACGGTCGGCGGCTGGTGACGCGTGAGCTGTCCGGGCAGGAGCGGGCGGAGCTCGGATCGCCCGTCGCCGGACGGCTGCGAAAGCCGCATCCGGGCGCGCGGTCGATGGTGCGCTGGCTGCGCCCGGTGCTGGCCGTCGTCGTCGAGCTGGAAGCCGGACAGGTGCGCCGCATCGCCTTGCCCGCAACGGGCGACTGAGTGGTCCGCCGCCACCCGGTCCCGGCGCTGCGCACCGCGCTCCGAGCCGGATCCGGACCCGCCGGCGCCACCTCGGCGGCCGTCGTGGGGTTCACCCGATTGCCCAGCGTCCGTCCGGCCGGCCCCGGGACGGACCGGGCGCCCGGGGGCGGGCCGCGTCCGGGCGACGTAGGTTGCGGGCATGACCAGTGACGAGACGACGATCCCGGCGGTAGGGGTGCGCCTACTGGACGAGGTGTTCGACGCGATCGAGGCGGCCAACGGCCGCCCGCAGCCGTGGACCGGTTTCGACCACGGGATCCTGGGGGCCTACCGATGGGCCGCCGGCGCCCAGGTCGCGGCGCCCCTCACCGCTGCCGCCGCGCTCGGCGCCACCGGGCCGTGCCGGGCGCAGCTCCTGGCCGAGTGCCAGGCCGCCGCCGTCCGTCTGCGCGACGTCTCGGCCTTGGCCTCGGCCTCGGGTGAGGGCGACGGCGCGGACGAGGGCGCGAACGCCGCGAACGCCGCGTACGCCCTGGGCGCCTACCAAGCGCTGGCCTGGCTCTGCGGCCACCACGAAGACCGCCCCTGACCCGGCGGCCCGAAGGGCCGGCACCTGACCTGCGGGCCTGCCGACCTGCCCGCATCGAGCACCCGCGCACCCGCGCATCCGTGCATCCGTGCATCCGCGCACAGGGAGACGACACCGTGCTGAAGGACGACAAGTCGCCCGGCGGGGGCAGGGACGAGACGCCCCAGGAACGGGCCGACCGGCTCTGGAGCGAGATGCTCCAGGAGGTGCGGGTGTGCCAGACCGGCGCGCAGATCCTCTTCGGCTTCCTCATCAGCGTGGCCTTCACCCCGCGCTTCGCCGGCCTGCCCGACTTCGACAAGGACCTCTACGTCGCCACCGTCATCCTCGGTGCCCTCTCCACCGGCACGCTCGTCGCCCCCGTGGCCTTCCACCGCCTCCTCGCCGGCCGCGGCATGAAACCCGAACTCATCCACGTCGCCGGCCACCTCATCGCCACCGGCCTCGTCACCCTGGCCCTGACCATCGCCGCCGCCCTGCTGCTCCTGCTGCGCACCGCCACCGGCAACCCGGTCGCCGCCTGGGTCCTCAGCGCAGCCGTCCTGCTCTGGTTCACCACCACCTGGCTCGTCCTGCCCCAGATCGTGCTGCGGCGCACGGCCGCCCGCCGGACGGCTCCTTAGCGCCGGGGTCCTGCACGGGTCCGGATCCCGTCGTGGCGTCGTGGCCGGAGCGGCGCCAGGAACGGCAGGGCCCGCCGACCGGATCTCCGAGGCCGTGCGAACGCGTCGCGACCGGCGTTCGGGGTAGACGCCGGGGCAACCCCGAGGAGGAGCGGCCAGGCCCGCCGGTTCGAGCAGGAAGCAACCACCGGGCCCGCGAGGCCGCCCCCAGAGCGCACCGGATCTGCCGACTGACCTGATGAGAAGGGCTACGCCATGAGCACGCACGACACGGGCACCACCCCCGCGGAGCACGACGCCTCGCGGGACGGCGACGACACCGTACGGGAGCGGTCCGCGGAGGAACGGAACATCGTGGCGCCCACCCCGAAGGACGTCCGCGCCAAGGCCGACGAGCCCGACGACGCCGACGACGCGCCCACCCCACCCGCAGCCGACACCCAGGCCCCCTGACCGGCGACACCCCCGCCACCCCCCGGCCCCCTGGCCGCCCGCACCCCGCCCGGGCGCTCGCACTCTACTCACCCGATGGACGGCGCAGCAGGGGCTTCGGCCCCTTCCACGTGCGGAAACCCGGCGAGCCGCTGTCACCCGATTCGCCGAAGTCGCCAAGACCCACGTTGGGTAGTTCGTGATCCCGTACGCTGCTTGCTCACCGGGTGGGGCTGGCATGAGGGGGCGTGGGGATGGCCGGTGGAGAGCGTGGGCGCAGGGCCGCGATCGTCCGGTACTGGCGGGCTGTGGAGTTGTTCAGTCCGCAGAAGGTCGACCGGGTGGATCCGTCGAAGGACGTCTATCCGGTCTGGGAGGGCCGACCGCTGCCGTGGGAGCCGGGCCACCGGCTCCGCCGGCGCTCGCCGGGCCGCGGGCGATCCTGGCAGCACACGGTGTACGCGGGCGTGTTCGAGCTCGCCGCACTGCGCGACACGCTGCTCGGCGTGTTCGGCACCGACGGCCCCACCGAGGACTTCGACGGCCGCTTGGGCGGCCAGAGCGCGGTGCTCTGTTTCTCGGTCAACGACCAGGGGCTGCTGCTCAAGGACAGCGTGACGATCTCGTCGTGCGCGTGGGCGGTGGGCCGGGCCCTGCGCCCGGGGCCGGCGGACCCGGCCTGGCTCGACGGCTTCGAGAAGGACTCCGAGCTGTGCGTCTCCACTCTCCTGGAGCTGGGCGACGGCCGGCTCCCGGTGGTGGAACAGCGGCGAGGAGCGGGCGGCGCGTCCTCCGGACCCGGATCGGCGCTCGGTGCGATCGCGGGTGTGGCGGTCGATGTCGTGCTCGGCGCGGCCGTCGGCGGGATCGCCTCGACGGTGGGCACCGTGGCGGGCGCCGCGCTGGGCTCGATCACCCAGGCGGTCGCCGAGACGCTGACCGGATCGGCGGCGACCTCGCTCGCGGACCGGGTCAGCAGCCGGGTGAGCGATCACGTGACCCAGCGGGTGGAGGGAGTCCTCGATGGTGGCTTGCACCCCGCGGGCGGTGCCGATTCCGACGCTCTGCATTCCGGGGATGACGCGGACGCGGCGGATGAGCCCGAGGAGCCGGACCTGACGAGTGATCTCCCCGTTCCGTTGGGCCTGAAACCGCTTGAGGTCAGGGACCTCGCGGCCGTCACCCGCTGGGTCGCCGAGCAGCTCGGGATCGCGGAGGCGCTGCGGCCGGACGCCGTGCGGGTGAAGAGCTACACCGTCCGGGAGTCGCAGAGCGAGGAGAGCGACCAGTCCGACTTCCTCAACAGTTTCATCGCCGCGGACCTGGAACAGGTGATTGCGGCGCTCGCGGAAGGTAGGTCGGGACGGGCGCTGGAGGAGTATCTCCGGCCCACCGCAACTCTGGACTCCGGCCGCCGGACCGACGTGCGGCAACAGCCGCAGATCCTGCTGGACGGTGTCCGTCCGACAGCCGCCCCGCTCGGTCGGTGGCCCGGTAGGAGTGACCAACCCCTGGTCCTCAGCCAGCAGTTCGCGGTGAACAGCGCGTTGGCGGAGCTGGGTGGCGCCGGGGGCAGCGGCCTTTACGCGGTCAACGGGCCGCCCGGCACGGGCAAGACCACCATGCTCCGCGACCTGATCGCCGCCCTGGTGGTGCAACGTGCGGAGCGGCTGGCAGCGTTGGTCTCTCCAGCGGACGCGTTCGGCAAGGTCCACACCTGGAGTTCCGGCCAGTGGAACCGGAGGCTTCACGGGCTGCGGGAGGAGCTGACGGGCTACGAGATCGTCATCGCGTCCGCCAACAACGGCGCGGTCGAGAACGTGACGACCGAGATCCCGTCCGCAGCCGCGGTAGCCGAGGAGTGGCTCGAGGAGGCCGACTACCTCTCAGCGCAGGGCAGGCTGCTGCTGGGCGGCGCGGACGCGTGGGGCGCGGTCGCGGCACCTCTCGGCAATCGCGCCAACCGCTCCCAGTTCGTCAGCCGCCTCTGGTGGGGCAGGGAGATGCAGGAGACGGCCGACCCGCGACGCCCCGGGCAGAGCCGCCGACAAGCCGTGGCCACCGGCCAGGGTCTGCGTGATCTCCTGGTCCGGCAGACGGAGTCGGACCGTGACGCCCGACCTGGCCCGGATCGGAACCCGCTCGGCGACAGCCCCGTGTCCGGTGCCCCCTGCGCACCGGACGCGCCGGCCACCGCTGCGCTGGGCGAGCCCTGGCCGCTGGCGGTGCGCCGCTTCACCCAGGCGCGCCAGGCCGTCCAGGAGCTGGCCGCGTCCAGGGAGGCCGCGGCCGCCGCACGCGACAGCAGGGAGCTCCTGGCGCGACAGCTACGGGGTGCCGAAGCCGCTGTGGCAGCGGCCCGGGCGAACAAGGCCCCGGCCGAGCGCGCACTGGCCGACGTGCACGCCGCGGCGCAGAGCGCGACTGAACGGCTGGCGGCCACGCAGCAGACCGAGCACCAGGTGTCCACGACGTTGGCCGAGGCTCAGTGCACCGTGGAGCTGCGCCGGGGAGTGTGCCAGTCGCGGCTCGATGACCTGCGCTCGTACGATGCGCGGCAGCGTCCTCGCCGGCTACGCGCTTGGCTCTCCTCAGATGCGGAGGAGAGGTGGCTGCGTGGGCGGGAACCGCTGGTGAGTGCTCTGGCCCAGGCCGAAACAGCATGGGAGGCATCGGAGACCGCACTCGGCCGACTCGGCGAGCTCCTTGCCGACGCACGAGTCGCCAGCACGGAGGCCGCTGCCGCCGAGGCTGCGGCACAGCGCTCGTGCGCGAGCCGACTGGACGGCCTGCGCCGCGCGGAACAGGCCGTCACCGCTGCCGAGCAGGCAGCCGCCACGGCTCGGACCACCGCCGACATCGCCGCCCGCAAGGTCTCCGATGCGACGCGACGGTGGCGCGCACACGTGCCGGCCGAGGACTGGGCCGCACTCCCCGGAGACCCGCAGGCCGATGGCCGGCGGGAGATGTCCGCCCCCTGGATGGACGAGGAGTTCAGCGCCGCCCGCACCCGTGTGTTCCTCGCCGCGCTGGATCTGCACAGGGCCTTCCTCGCGGCGGAGGCGAAGCGCCTGCTCACCAGCTTGCAGGCGGTGATGGAGGTGGTGGGTGGCGACGCCCCGAAGGACCTACCGCCGGAAACCGTCCGGGCCGCCTGGCAACTGTTGTTCCTGGTCGTGCCGGTGGTGTCGACGACCTTCGCCTCGCTGGACCGCCTCTTCGCGGGCCTGGGCTCCGAGGACCTGGGCTGGCTGTTCATCGACGAGGCGGGGCAGGCCACCCCACAGCAGGCGGTTGGTGCACTCTGGCGGGCCCGCCGGGCGGTCGTCGTCGGCGACCCGTTGCAGCTCGAACCTGTCGTGACGGTGCCGTGGACGGCACAGCAGCGGCTTCGCACCCACTACGGAGTGGCGCAGGAGTGGGCGCCCGGTCGTACCTCGGTCCAGCGGGTCGCCGACCGCCTCGCCCGGTGCGGCACCTGGCTCCCGGCCGAACTCCCGGACGGCGGAACGGAGGTGTGGGTGGGGTCACCGCTTCGGGTGCACCGTCGCTGCGACAATCCGATGTTCGAGATCAGCAACCGCATCGCCTACGACGGGTTGATGGTGTTCGGCACGGGTGAGCGAGCGCCCTATCCGATCGCCGACCGCAGCGTCTGGCTGGACGTCGTCGGGGGCGAGTCCGACGGCAAGTGGGTGGCTCAGCAGGGGCTCGTGCTGGGCAGGGTGCTGGATCTCCTCGGGGAGCGGCTGCGCGCGCAGATCGAGCAGGAGGAGTCGGAGTCCGCGCTACGAGAGGGCCGGCAGCCGGTGGACCCCAGCACCGCGTCGGCCGCCGAGGTGCGCGAGCGACTCGGCAAGTCCGTGTTCGTGGTGAGCCCGTTCCGTGAGGTGGTCGCCGAGGCGCGTCGGACGGCCGGAACCCGGCTTCCCGCCAAGCGGGTCGGCACGGTGCACACCACCCAGGGCAAGGAGGCGGACGTGGTCATCCTGCTGCTGGGTACCGTGGCGTCCCAGAGCGGAGCCCGCGACTGGGCGGCTGCCAGCCCCAACCTCCTCAACGTCGCAGTGAGCAGGGCCCGGCGACGACTGCTTGTCATCGGCGACCGGGGACTGTGGGGCCGGCACCGTCACTTCGATGTCCTTGCCGACCACAGGGGATTGGCCCAATTCGACGTGTCCGGGTGGCTGAACGGCTGACCCTCTGTTCGCTCCAGCGGAAGGAGTAAGGCTGGTTGACGCTCCAGGCCTCGGCGAAGGAGTCGATCACGCACACGACCGACGGTTCGACCTGTCTCCAGCGCCGCAGGTGCTGGAACCAGTCGGTCCAGGTGAAGCCGGCTGACGGGTTCCGTCGGCTCGCCTACGGGTGATCAACGACAGGGGAGGCGTGACCGCCTTCGTCAGGTGCTGGTGCGGCCGTTGATGTGTGCGGCGACCAGTTCGCTCAGGGGGTGCAGAGACTCGGGAACCAGCAACGGCAGCAACGGGATCGCCTGCGTCCAACTCCCGTCGGCGAGCAGTTCCCGGAGGAGGTCCCGGGCTGCAGCCCTGTCTGCGTCGCTGCGGTCGGGGCGGCCTCCCGCATGAGCGAGCGCGAGGCAGAGCTGAACAGTGCTGTCCTCGGACTCCTCGACGGACAGGACTGCGGGCGCCCCCGCCAGGACGTGGGCGGCAGCAGCCAGCGCAACGGCACGCGCCGTCGGTGTCGATGCTGCGTTCGCGATGCGCAGGGCATTGGCGGCATCGCCGTCCAGGGAGCTGAGCAGGGCGAGTTCAGCGTGGGAAGCCCGTTCGGGTCGCAGGGAGCGCAGCCACTCTTCCAGCTCACCGGCGGCGCGTCCCGGTGCGGGCACGCAGTCGAGCCGCCGCAGCAGGGCCAGGAGCGTCGTCTCCTCCCGGTCCCAGGTCTGTCGAGGCCTGTTCGTGAACTCTGCGGCGAGCCGGATCGCTTCGCTGAGCTCCGGATCCGGTCGCGTCGGATCGGGGCGTGCGAGCAGCAGTTCTGCCAGCGCCGGAAGTTGGCTGACCGGGCGGCCAGCGCCGATGCGCCGTTGTACCAGTTGGACCGCTGGCCCGATCAGTTCAGCGGCACGTTTCGGATCATGCCGTGCCAGGCCGGCGGCGACGAGAACCAGCGTGCGTCGAGTCCTCCTGCCTCGTACGGAAGAAGAAGCCTTGGCGTCTGCCGACTCCTCCATACGGGCCACCGCCACCGCCGCTTCCGCGTCCCCTGTATGGGCCAGGGCCTGCGCGACGGCTCCTCGCACGGCGAAGTGCGGTGTGGGAGGGACAAGCCGGGCGGCCTCGTGGGCGTACGCAACCGCCTCCGGTGAGCGACCGCCGAGTGAGCACCCCATGGACAGCGCGGCCAAGTGTCGAGCGCGGTCGCCTGGTTCCGTCGAGCAGCTGATCAGCTGTTCGGCCTGTCCGAACTCACCGGTCATACCGAGCGCCCGGACCAACTCCTCGGCCGAGCCGGTGCTCAGAGCGATCGGCGCGTCGGGGAGCGAGGAGCGGACGGCGGCCTCCAGCTGTTCACGTCCGAGCTCGAGGTTGCCGCCGTGCACCAGCTGCTCCGCGTACTGGAGCCGGGTGACCGGACCGACGAGGGGCTCGGGGTTCCCGAGCGCCGGGCTTCGGCCCGGGACGGTGGACGGTGAGGGTTCTTCGTCCGTCTGGACATGAGGCCGTGCACTTCGGGTCGGGGGAGCCTGGGCGGGGTTCCATCTGGCTTTCCGTTCCTTCGTCAGGGCCTTCGCGCTCGCGTCCACCTCCCTCCGGTGGGCCCGTCGCTGCTCCTCCTTCGCCGCGAGATGGGCGGCGTGCTCTGCTGCCACCTGTTCGTCGACTGCTGAGAGAAAGGCCTCCGCCCGCTCCAGTTGGTCGTCGCCGAGAACGCCTGTGCGAACTCCCCGGCTGAGGGCAGTCATCAGCAGCTTGGCGTCCAGGTGAGGTTTGAGGCCGGTGCCGGCCGCGGTCTCGGCGCGGACCATACGGTCCATCGTGCCGGAGAACTCGCGTGCCCGGTGGGCCCGGTCGGCTGGGGAGTCCAGCCTGACCAGGGCGGTGTGCAGATGGTCCCGCGCGATCTTGAGCACGTCCCAGGCCTTCGACCGGCGGCCCATGGTCGCCAAGGCCTGGGCCGCGAGTGCGAGAGTGTCCACCACGATCAGGCCGTCGGACATATCGATGGCCTTGCAGAGGCGTTCGATGCGGTCCAGGTTCGCGATGTTGCGGGAGCTGGAGGCGCGGGCGATGGTCGCCCAGATGTCCACGGCCATGGCCTGGGCCCGAGGATCGACCTCGCTCAGCTCCTCCGCGTGCTCCTCCAGGGCTTCCACGAAGCGCTCGGGGCCGTCAGCGGAGAGGAGGACCGCTCCTTCGACGAGTGCGTCCATGGCAGCCGCGTCGCTGAGCACCACGGCCCGGAACAGTGCCTTTGCCTCATCCCTCATGCCGAGTGTGTCCAACGCGCCCGCTGCCTCGGCCACTTCCGCACAAGCGTCCTCGAAGAAGCCACCGGCGCGCGGAGTGAACCGGCCCGAGCGGACCAAGCAGTCGGCCGCCTCGCGCGCGATTGCGGTGGCATCGGGGTGCGAGGCGCGTGCCGCTTCGACGGCAACCTCGGCCAACCGGGCGGCCCGCAGAACGAGTTCCGGCTCCGAGCGGGCCACGGTGCAGGCGCGGACGACGCTCCCCGACTGCACGAGGAGCACGGGTGCCCGAGGCGGGACCGGTCCGACCCGGCGCTGCACGAGGTCCAGTGCCGCGGCCAGCCGGACGGCGGTCTCGGCCTCCTGCCGTTCAGGATCCGATACCTCGACCGCCTTGAACTCGGATTTGAGAAGACGTAGTTGGTCGAGCATGACCTGAGGGCCCAGTGCGTCCGCGACCCGCAGCTGGCGCAGTGGGTCGAGCAGGAGCCGTCCGCGCTCACCCGCCGTGTCCAGCAGCTGCGGATACTCGGTCAGCAGATACGTCGGAGAGCCCTCGGGCCAGCCGGCCTCGCGCCAGCGCGCCGCCCAGGCGTGAAGCCGACGGGTGCAGCGCTCGACGGTGGCCTGGTCCCACTCCCGCCGGATGGCGTGCGGCATGCCGGCGTGGCTCAGCAGGTGGACCTCGGCCGATTCCCCGTTCGAGACGATGCAGCGCTGCTCCCTGCTGTGCAGCAGGCCGTTCACGTCCTCGACGGAGGCCCCGGTCAGTTCCGCGAGGTCGGCTGCTCGCAGGCCGCCCCCGCTGTCCGTGACGGCGAGCAGGTCGGTGACGGCCCGGCCCAGGTCGGTTGTGCGCAGCCGCTCCAGGTCCGCGAAGCACGCCTGTTCGACATCGTAGCTCCGGTCGCCCGCGGTGAGTGGGCGAAGGCACTCGCGCTCGCGCAGCGGATGCCCTTCGGGGACGTCGACGGGCAGCGGCCCGCTCCGCCGGCTGGAAACGATGACGCGGACGTTCGCCGCAGGAGCGGCCGGGAGAAGTGCGGCGATGCTCGCCACCCCGGTCCCACCGGGCGCCCCAGCCGTCGGCCAGGCGCGGTCCTCGTCCAAGCCGTCGACCACAAGGAGGAGTTGCCGCTTCTGCTTTCGGCTTCGACCCGCGGCCTTGGTGAGCAGGCGCAGGAACTCCGCCTCGGCGGACGTCTTCCTCCGGGGCTCGGGCACCTGGAGTTGTCGGCGCAGTTCGGTCATGAATTCGGTACGGGTGTTCGTCCCGTGCTTCTCGGACAGGACACAGAGCAGGAGGTCGGCGTCCTGCGGCGGCTGCCTCGCGTAGTCGGTGAGCAGCGCCGTCTTTCCTACGGGAAGCTGTGCGTGCCACCACAGGTACGAGGCCGCCTGCGGAGCCCGATCACGGACGAAGGCATTCATCGCGGCGCGCTCGCGCTTCCTGCCGCGCTTCTCCGAGTCGGCTCTCCATTCGCGCCGGCCCCTGGCCGTCTCTCCTTGCGCGGCATGGAGAGCGACTTCCCATTCCTCGCGCGGATGGAGGCGTTGGCTGTCCTGGCCCTCCAATTGTTCGACCAGGTTCCAGAACAGGTCCGTTGCGTGAGGAGCGGACTCGCCGCAGCACCAGTGCCGGAGGGTCGATTCCCGTAGCGCGCCGTTCGAGACGAGTCGTGCAGCACCTCGGCGACTCATGCCGCGAGCCTTGATCAACTCCTGCAGCATCACCCCGAGGTTCCTGCGTGCCGTCCCGGGCGCCGTACTTCTGACCATTTCTGCTCCCACGCTGGTGAATAAAGGGCTCCTGACCAGCGGATATCCCGCCCGGATGTGGAGGCGCACCGGGGCGCCGTCAGAAGCTCGGCTCATCGACCGCGGGCCGCAGGCCTCCGACAGAAGGATCTCCCCATGACTGTGCTTTCCATGCTGACCCAGGATGCAACTGCGGCTGCCGTGCTGGCCGCAGGAGCCGGCCTGCTGTACGGGGTCGTCCTCGCGATCGTGGCCCTCGCCTCGGTCCTGGCCCGGACCCCGGACCGCCGCCGTGATGCCCGTTCCACTCTGACGATCCTCTCCAGGCGCCGCCAGTCCAGGTGAGCGGGCGCCCGCGGTGCTCCAGCCTGGCTTTCGGATCCTGCCCCGTTCGAGCGGGGCGGGACCCGGAACGGGGCGTTGCGACCTTCGTTCATCGAGCGGGCCGGGCAGCCGAGCGAATCGGCGGCGCTTCAGTCTACGGCGCGCCGTCTGTTCCTTGCTCGTGGCCGTTGATGTGATGGAGTCCTGTCGGCATCACGGCAGAGACGCTCCCGCAGTGCAGCGGGAATGAACCGTCGACGGCAGCGAGTGTTTGCTGGGTCGCTTTCCCCGCGTGTGTGGGGCTGACCGGTGCCCCGCCACCCTGAACCGGGATGGCGGGGCAATCCGGTCGATCGAGCTACACGATCCAATCGCGGGTGCTAGCGTCGGGTTCGGCATTGGGGTTCCAACTCCCTTGTCGGACAAGCGCGATCATACGAAGTGATGGGCAGGGCATTGCCGCGAACGCACCCTCCGGCCCTGGTCGAGCAGCGCCCCAGCTGGGACCCACGGAGAGAGCCGTGCATTCCCGCGGTGACGCCCGAAGGCGCCAGGATTCCTTTATCGTTGTGCGAACTCCTCGACCAGGCCGACAGTTTGACGACAATTGACTGCCCGACCCCGGGCGAGACAGTCGCCGTCATCGAGTTCGTCATGGCCATCTGCTTCGCTTCCGATACCTGTCCGAGCACACCCGAGGAGTGGCGGGAGTGGATCCGTGACGAACGCAGTCTCCGCTCCGCAGCCGAGTGGCTGGCCGGTGAGCCGGACGAGCACTGGGACCTGTTCCACCCCGAGACGCCCCTCGGGCAGAACTCCCTTCTGGCCCCCTCCTTCGACGAGAGCGGCACGGGGACCGCGCAGTTGGTCATCGAGCGGGCCGGTGACTACAACCAGTTCTTCGACCACCACCACCTCGAGGACGGCGAGCCGCTGCCAGCGGCCGACGCGTTCCGAGCCATGCTCGCCCAGCACGTGTACGGCACGTACGGCAGGGCAAGGATCACCGGCAGGATTCTCGGACCCACCGTCACCAACTTGTCCACCGGGCGGTTGCAGGGACGGATTCGGGTCGTTCCCCTCGGCCGTACGTTCGGCGAGACCTTGCGGCTCAACCTCTATCCGCCCGAGGGAGACCCGGGCCGGCTCAACACCTCCTGGACCAGTGGTTCCGTGAGCCGCCGGAACTTCGCTGTGCGGGCCCGCCCTCGGGTGCCGGAGAGCCCTGCCGACCTGCACAGCGCGCTCGGCCGCTCCGTCCTGTTGCGACCGAAGCGCGATGCGGACGGTGCGATCGTCGTCGACCGCGTGTTGATCGGAGCCGGCGAGGTCCTGGAACTCGACCCGGAAAAGCACATGCAGGACGCCGTGTTCAGCCGGACCACCGGCGGAGAGGTCAAGCCCCTGTGGCCGTCGCCCACGCGCGCCCTCTGGCAGGAGGCGCACGCCCTGTACAGCGCGGTGAAGGACGCACAGCCCGGTCTCTACGCGCGACTGCGCTCGCTGCCGCACAAGCGGGAATGCCGGGGCGCGCCCTACCACTTGTGGGCCGTCGGCCTCGTCTCCAACAAGACGCTGCCGGTCTCCTGGACGGACGGCTACTTCCCTTACGCCCCAGCGATGGAGGTGCAGCTCTACCGTGCGTCCCGGCGGGGCTCGCGCATCGCCGAGTACCTGGCGTGGAGTCTCAAACGGGCGGCGATCCTCGCCTCGGAGAAGGTCCACTCGGCAGCGCGGCCGGCCGACGAGGCCCGGCAGATATCCCGGTTCGACGCGCGGTGGATGTTCTGGCCCGAGGCTGCCAAGCCCTTCGACCAGTTGCTGGAGGCAGTGATCGATGAGGGGTACGACAACCCGGGAGATCCGGTCGCGCCCCTGCTCCTGGAGTACACGCAGACCCTCACCGGTCTGGCCCGTACCCACCTCGTCTACCGCCTCGACACCCTCCCGCCCAATGAGCGGGGCTTCCAGGCCAGGGCGGACGCCCTGAAGCGTTTCGAGGACGACATCAGCCATCCGAAGGCCCCGGCCGAACTCCGGGGGGAGACCGCCCATGACTGAGGACAGCCCCCGAGACGGGTACCCCGTCGCGGACGCCTTCCCGCACGACAGCGCCGCACTGGTTGCCTGGCTCACCACCCTGGTGCGCAACCGCGAGTACGGCACCCTGGCCAACCTGCGCCGGGCCAGGGGCCGGACGAACGCGCACATCCGGGCCGGCTGGTACGGCGGTGAGAGCCACCGCGACCTGTTCGAGCGGATGGCCTTCCTCTTCGCGCTCTACCACCAGGGCCGTTCGACGCCGGCCTACGGCTACGGGAGTCTTGGTTCGGCGGCGGCGCGCATCGGTGACAGCGTAGGACGGGGCCCGGGCGACCCGGGCGCGCAGCGGCTCGTGGACCGGGTGGTCGTCAGCCGGAGAGTGCCGTGGCGGCACCTTCAGCACACGATCGTCCGGCTCCGGTCCTGTGACCGGCTCCCGCCCTCCTGGACCCGGCTCACCGAGGACCTGATCCTCTGGAACGACCGCAAGGCCCGCATCGCCTACCAGTGGTCGGTCGACTTCCATGCCCCGGTCCACCGGAGCCGGCCGTCCGGCAGTTCGCCGCAGAGCCGGTAGGCCGAGGCCGGGCAGGACCAATGGGCCCGGTTCGTCAGACCGGTAGGCCAAGCACGACACGTACACGATCCCGACCGACCATAAGGACGCGACCGCGTGACCGCAGACGCTCGAAGCCCGTTCCTCTCGCTGCACCTCCTGGAGACGCTAGTCGCCGTGCTCCCGGTCAGAGACGAGAACGGTCAGCCCAAGTCCCTCGTGTACGGCGGGTTCGAACGGCACATGATCACCAGCCAGGCCCGGCGACGAGCCGAGCGCGTCTACGCCCGCAACCGGGCCAACGCCGGCATCGGCGCCCTCAAGGGCCGGAGCATGGGCACCCGGACAAGGGAGTGGGCACTCCTCACCGCGGCCGAACTGTCGTCCGGGAACGGCTGGGAGAAGGAGGAGGCCCTGATCACGGCGCGCGCGGTGATCGAGGCGAGCGGCTTGAAGTTCGGCGACCCGGCCAAGAAGACGGTGGCCAATCTGACCAAGGTGCTGATCTTCGCGCCCGCCGACGCAGGCACCAGGATCGCCCGGCACATCGCCGAGAACGCCGACGAGATCCGGCCGTGGCGCGACAGTTACCTCGCCGGCCAGCAGAAGGCCTCGAAGAAACCCCGCCGTGGCGCGGCGAAGAACACTGAGGAGCAGGAGAACGACGACGCGCAGGCGGCCACGGAGTCCGATACCACAGGCCTCCCCCCTCTCCCCAAGAGCACGCGCAACGCCGTTCTGCTCGCCATCGCGCCCCGTGACGCTGTGGACATCGCCCTCTACGGGCGCTTCCTCGCCGAAATCGCCGACTCTCCCAATGTCGACGGGGCGGTGCAGACCGGCCATGCCTTCACCGTGCACGCCGCAGAGCAGATCGAGGACTTCTACGCGGCGGCCGACGACGCGAAGCTCGACCGTAAGCGCAACGCCCTCAGCTTCCTCGACACGGCGGACGACGCGGGCGCGGGCATGACCGGGTACCAGTCGCTGATCTCCGGGACCTTCTACCGGCACGCCGTCCTGGACCGCCGACAGCTTCGCGCCAACCTCCAGCAGGCCGGAATGGAGGCGGAGGAGGCGGAGGAGGCGGCGACCGCCGCCGAGGCGGAGTTCGTCAACGCCTTCGTCGAGGCCGTCCCGGAGGCGAAGAAGAACTCCACCGCCTCCACCGGCTCGCTGCCGGCACTCGTGCTCGCCTTCGAGGGCGAGCGCCCGTACAACTACGCTGCCGCCTTCCAGAACCCCGTGGACGAGAACCCCGAGAGCAGCGGCGGCGAGGGCCCGGCAGGCCAGGCGGCGGTCCGCCGTCTGATGCGGCACCACCTCTTCGTCAGCAAGCGCCGCGGCGACCTGCGGTCCGCGCGCGTCCTCACCTACGCCCCGGAGATCGCGGACCTCCTGGAGACGGTCGACCCCACCGGGGCAGTGGACGTCGTGGACTCCATCGAGGACCTCACGCCGTGACCGACGCCCCTGCCACGACCGCTCCTACTGCGAGGACCGGTTCCACCGCGACGACCGACGCACCGCAGCACGTTCTGCTCATCAGGTTGGCCGGGCCGCTGCAGTCCTGGGGCATCAAAGGCCGGTTCGCCCAGCGCGACACCCACACCCGGCCCACCAAGTCCGGAGTGATCGGCCTCTGTGCGGCAGCCCTCGGCCTTGACCGGGAGGATCCGCTCGACGAACTCGGGTCCGTCCTCTTCGGCGTTCGCGCCGACCGCCCAGGAACGCCCATGCGGGACTACCACACCGTCGGGGGCGGAAGGTATCCCGTCCGCCCCCGCGACCTCGTGACGGACCACCGCCGGGCCGCGGCCCTGGAAGCGCTCGGGGAGCAGAGAGAGGGAACGACCGCATCCTTCGGCAGCCACGCCCTGGCATCCTGGTACGGCGCACCGAAGCGGATCGCGGCGGACCCCCGTTCCGGGGCGCTGGTCGCAGGTGAGGTGAGCCGCCACGCCATGATCACCGAGCGCTGGTACCTGTCCGACGCGGCCTTCCTCGTCGGCCTCCAGTACTCCGACCGCGCACTCCTCGAACGGATCGCCCACGCACTGGAGCACCCGAAGCGCCTGCTCTGGCTGGGCCGCAAATCCTGCCCGCCCTCGGGCGACCTCTTCGTCGGCATCGCCCCGGGCGCCCTGTCGGAGGTCTTCGAAACCCGGGCGTTGCTCCCGGCAGCCGACGACGGGCAACCGCCGCCGAACGTCAGCCAGACCCGGTGGGCCTGGATCGAGAGCCCGCACCCGCTGCCGGGCGTCGGGCCGGTCCGCGACCAGCCCGAGAGGTTCCTCGCGAGCGGCCCCGTCCACCGGCAGCGCTGGGAGTCCCGGCACCGCATCACCATCGCCCCGCACGCCACCGAATGGGACATCATCCCGTGAACACCCCGCGCACAACCGAGCCCGTTCCCGCCAACAAGACGGCCAGATTCGTCGCCACGCACACCCTGATCACGTTGGACGCCAGGCACCCGTTCACTGCCAAGTCACTGATCGACGCCCAAGAGATGCACCGGACCGTCATGAGTGGCTTCCGCGGCTGGGTCGACGACGGAAGCAGGGACGCCCGCGCCCAGATGAAGGTGCTCTCCAGCTGGACCGTCGACCTGAGCACCGCCCGGCTCTCCCTGGTCGTACAGTCCGCCGTACCCGGTGACTGGAGCGGCCTGCCCAGAGCGGCATTGGTCGAGCCGCCGCACAGCCTGGTGGTGGACCGCACCTTTCGCGTCGGGGACCGACTCGACTTCCGCACGGTCGTCAATCCGGTCAGCAGCCGACCGGCCGGGCCGCCAGCGTCCGGAGGCGGCGGAGGCGGAAGGGGTGTACGGGTACCGCACACCCGCCCGGAACACGTGAAGACGTGGTTCGCCCGTCGTCTGCAGCCGTTCGGCGAACCGGCGGTGGCCCCGGACGGAGTGGTCCGGCTCGGTGTCGACTCTGACATGGAACGGCTGGCCCTCCGCATCCTGCCGAAGGTCTCCAGCCAAGGCCCCCACAGGGGCCTGCTCATCAGCCGGGCCGAGATCCGCGGAGCTCTGAGCGTCACGGACCCACAAGCACTCACGGCCGCCCTCACCCACGGCTTCGGCCATGCCCGTGCCTACAGTTGCGGCCTGATCCTGGTCCGATGACTGCCTGATGGTGCTGACCGGGCCGGTCGTACTCGGCGCCGGAGCGGACACCTTGTGGTGTCGCAGCCGTCCTTGTGGCGCCATTCGTGGCTGGGTGCCGCGCAGGACGGTGGCCAAAGTGGTTTCACTTTCAACTATGATGGTGCGGTGACATGCCGGCCACGAGTGATCCGTTGATCTGCTGATCCGCCAGAGGAGTTCCCGTGAGTGATGTGACCACCGATGTGACCGCTGCCCCGGTGCGCCGGCGGGTGTTCATCGACAAGCAGAGCCCTCAGGCCTACCGGGCGTTGCGGGCGACCGCCGAGGCGGCCGGGGTGGGGGCGGCGGAGGCCGGGCTGGACCGCAGGCTGGTGGAGCTGGTCAATCTGCGGGTGTCCCAGATCAACGGGTGTGCCTACTGCCTCAACGTGCACACCCGGGCCGCTCTTCAGGCCGGTGACACCGCGCAGCGCCTGGGCACGCTGCCCGCGTGGCGCGACACCGAACTGTTCACGCCGCAGGAGCGGGCCGCGCTCGCCCTGGCCGAGGTGACCACCGACCCGTCGGACGCCGTCGCGCAGGAGGCCGCCTACGGCGCCGCCCGCGAGGTCCTGACCGATGACCAGATCTCCGCGGTCATCTGGGTGGCGATCGCCATCAACGCCTTCAACCGCGTGTCGATCCTGAGCAAGCACCCGGTGCGCGCGATTCCGGCACAGTGACGGCGCCGCGCGGGCTCGACCCGGTGATCAGGGCGCGGATCGCCGTGGCCACGGGGGCCGGCCGTTCCTGCATGGCGACGTGGCCGACGCCGGGGAGGGTGAGGAGGCGGGCGTCGCGGAAGGCCGCGTAGGCCCGGGGCGCCGTACGGAAGGGGACGAGGGCGTCGTCCCGGCCGTAGACGAGCAGGGTGGGGGCGGTGACGCGGCGCGCCAGGTGCCAGGCGGAGGCCTCGCCCCGTCGCAGGAACGCGTGGACCACCGAGCGCACACCTTCGGCCAGCATGTCCTGCGCGTACGGCAGTTCGGCGCGGCGTCGGCGCTCGCGCGCCTCCACCGACCGCTGTTCGGTGCCGACGAGGGCGGGGTTCGCGTAGATCAGGTGGTAGAGGTCGTCCAGTTGGCGGTCGGGGCTCTGGGCGGCCAGGAGGCGGGAGTGCAGCCGGGGCGCGCCCGGCAGGCCGAGCAGGGCCACCCGCAGGGCCGGGGCGGGCGGGAACGTCGGCAGCACGGGCGAGATGAGGGTCAAGGTGGCGACCAGGTCGGGTCGTTGGGCGGCGAGGCGCAGTGCGATCAGGCCGCCGAGCGAGTTGCCGACCAGGTGCACGCGGTGGTGCCCGGTCCGGTCGAGGTGACGGGCGACGGCCGCGGCCTGGCGTTCGACGGTGACGTCGCCGTCGGGCGGGGGTGCCGACCTTCCGAAGCCCGGGAGGTCGAGGGCCAGGCAGTGCGCCGAGGTCCGCAGCAGGTCGATCAGGTGGGCCCAGTTGTGGGTCCAGCCGCCCAGTCCGTGCAGGAAGACGGCGGTGCCGGCGGCCGGAGCGGGGCTGCGGACGTACTCGGCGGCGAGGGGGTGGTGCATGGTGGTCCGTTTCTTCGGGGCGGGTCCGCCGGCCTGCTCAGCGGCGCAGGGGTGGCCCGGCCGTCTCGGTGAGGGCGAGCCGGTAGTGCTCGACGAGGCGATCGCCGACCGTCTCCCAGCTGCGCTGCGTCGCTGAGGCACGGCCCGCCCGCCCGAACGCCGCCCGCAGTTCGTCGTCGCGGGCGAGACGTTCGACGGCCTCCCGGAACCCGTCCGCCGCGCCGGGTGGGACGAGGAACCCGGTGTGCCCCGGGCGGACGAGGTCGAGCGGTCCGCCGGCCGCCGGGGCGACGACGGGCAGCCCGCTCGCCATGGCCTCCTGGAGGGTCTGGCCGAAGGTCTCGAACGGCCCCGCGTGGACGAAGGCGTCGAACGAGGCGTAGAGCCGGGCGAGTTCGTGCCCGGACCGGAGGCCCAGGAAGACCGCGTCCGGGAGTACGGTCTCCAGCCGGGCTCGGCACGGGCCGTCGCCGACGACCACCAGCCGAACCCCCGGGATCCGGGACACCTCCGCCAGCCGGTCGACGTGCTTCTCCGGCGCCAGACGTCCGACGTACCCGACCAGGACGTCTCCGGGGCGGCCGAGACGCCGGCGCAGGGTCTCGTCACGGTGGCGGGGGTGGAACCGTGCGCAGTCGACGCCGCGCGGCCACAGGTGGACCCGGGGGATGCCGTGCGCCAGCAGGGCGCGCAGCGAAGCCCGCGACGGTGCCAGCGTCCGCGCGGCCAGGGAGTGCACCCGTCGCAGCCGCCACCAGGCGAGCCGGGGCCCGGCCGCGCCCAGCGCCGGCAGGTAGGTCCTGGCGTAGGCGGCCAGATCGGTCTGGTAGACCGCCACGGACGGGATCCCCGCCCGGTCGGCCGCCGCGGCGCCGACCGCCCCGAGCGCGAACGGGCTGGCCAGGTGGACCACGTGCGGGCGGTGCCGCTCGATGGCGTCGGCCACCCCGCGCCCCGGGAGCGCTACCCGCACCTCCGGGTAGCCGGGCAGTGGCACCGACGGGACGCGGACCACCTCGTAGCCGTACGCCCGATCGCGGCGCAGGTCGCCCGCGTGCCGTCGCGCGGCCCGCGCGGCTGGTGCCCGCACGGCGGGTGCCACCACCACCGGGGTGTGGCCCCGGGCGACGAGGTGTTCGGCGGTCCGGAGGACGCTGTGGGCGACACCGTTGAGCTGCGGGGCGAAGGACTCGGTGACGATCAGGACGCGGAGCCGTTCGCCGCCGGGGGCCGGGCCGTCCGCGGTGCGCGCCGCCGGCCCGGAC
Organism: Kitasatospora sp. NPDC091276; assembly: GCF_040684355.1. Lineage (NCBI taxonomy): Bacteria > Bacillati > Actinomycetota > Actinomycetes > Kitasatosporales > Streptomycetaceae > Kitasatospora > Kitasatospora sp. NPDC091276. The sequence goes on from NZ_JBFBFU010000021.1 coordinate 133,726, forward strand.
AGGACTCCGCTCACCGTACCGCCGCCCCCGATTCGGGCGCGGCCTGCGGCTCCGGGGCGGTCGGCCGGGTCGGCTCTGGAGCGGAAGGCCGGGTCGGCGGGCCCGACTGCGCCGGGTCGCCGGAGAGCGAGCGGCCGATGGCCCGCAGGTCCCGCAGGATCTCCCGCAAGCAGGCGACCGGGCTCGCCTCGCTGTACGGCACGCCGATCTGGGCGCAGTAGTCGCGCACGATGCGCGAGGCGGGGCGCAGTGCCGCCACCGGCATGGCCGGGAAGAGGTGGTGCTCGATCTGGTAGCCGAGGCCGCCGAAGAGGAAGTGGACGAACCGGCCGGCCCGCAGGTTGCGCGACGGCAGCACCTGCCGGCGGAGGAAGTCGGCGCGCTCCGCGTCCGGGCCGGTCATCGGCATGCCCTTGTGGTTGGGCGCGAAGATGCACCCCAGGTACACGCCGAGGACCGCCCCGAACAGTACGGCGAAGGCCAGCGCCTGGATCGGTGCGAGGACGACGGCCAGGAGGGCCACCGCCAGGGCGTAGTGCAGCGCGGCGAGCGTGCGCTCCAGGGCCGGGTACCGGACGGTGCCGCGGGTCAGGGTCAGGCAGGTGGCGACGAGCAGCCCGAGCGCCTGGAGGGACAGCAGCGGGAAGAACAGTTCCGCCTGGTACCTGGCCGCGAGCCGCCTCAACCCTCTTGTCCGGCAGGCCTGTTCGGTGGTCCGGGCGAAGAGGAGGGAGTCCGCGGCCGGGTCGTGACCCTCGCGGTTCGGGTGTGCGTGGTGCCGGTTGTGGTCGCTCACCCACCAGCCGTAGCTCATGCCGACCACGAGGTTGCCCAGCACGATGCCCGCCAGGTCGGTCGCCCGCCGGCCGGCGAACACCGCGTGGTGGGCGACGTCGTGCCCCAGCAGCGCCAACTGGCCGAGGACGAAGGCGAACAGGGGCGCGAGGCACAGCTGCCACCAGCTCGCGCCGAGCGTGACGAACCCGGCCAGGAGCAGCGCCAGGGCGGTGAACAGCGCGGCGCTCCGGCCCGCGTAGTACAGGGGACGCCTGCGCAGCAGACCGGCGTCGGAGACGCGTCGGTGCAGCTCGGCGAAGTCGCCGCGCCGGGTGGTCCCGGTGGGCGGGGTGTCCTGAACGGTCATGCCACCATTCCGGTCTCGGGTCGCTCCGGTCGCTCCGGTCGCTCGTGCCCGCCGCGCCGCGAGGCCCCGGGCAGGGTGGCGTCAGCCTTCCGCATCCGAACCGCCGTTGTCTCGGCGCTTCGCCGTGTCGCGGCCGGAGGTGGCCCGATCGGGTGGCGGCGGGCCCGGCTGGTCCGTCATGCGTCCGATCACCGCTCGCCCGTTCGCCCGTTCGGCGTCCGGAGGGGCGGCCTGCACCAATCGCTCGAACGGGTGATCGGCGCCTGGTGAACCTCCGGGCGCCCGGTCACTCCTGGCGACCTCATCTGTTGCGGACCGTGATCGGGTGGGTGAGGGTCGCGCTGGGGAATCCGTGCGGCGCCGACGGCTTGCGGCCGCCGCTGACCTGTCAGGAGCAACGGATGTCACGCGTCTCCCGGCGCCGCGCCATGTGCGCGGTGCCGCTCGCCTGTCTCGCCCTCACCGGCCTGCCCGCCGGAGAAGCCCCGGCCGTCGCGAAACCGGCGGCCCCGGCCGCCGCGGCCCAGCCCCGTTACGGCCAGACGCCCGGTTCGTACTCCTCCTGGACCATCACCGGCGACACCGTCCTCACCGAGGTCACCTTCCGCAACACGGTGGTGACCACCCCCGGCGACGGTGACGTCTTCTGGTCGAGCCAGTTCAACTTCGACGGGAACCTCTCCTACATCGGCTTCCAGGACAAGCAGCAGAACGACGGCCTGTTCAACTGGTCCACCTGGGCCGACACCGAGCTCCAGTTCGCCGACGGCACCCAGGGCTCGCACTGCTGGAACAGCACCGGCGAGGGCCAGCACCTCCAGTGCGCCAACAGCACCGTCAACCAGGGCCGCCCGGTCACCGGCCACACGTACGCCTTCCAGGTCCGGATCGACCCCGCCACCCACTGGGTGACGGCCACCGTCACCGACGAGACCGCCGGCACCTCCTTCGTCCTCGGCTCGGTCCTGCTCCCCGAGTCGCAGCAGATCAAGCACGACTGGAACAGCTGGGTGGAGTACTTCGACTGGAACAGGCCCGCCTACGTCTGCAACGACAACGCGTACTCCGAGAACCGCTGGGGCCCGATGACCGGCAACGGCGGCACCCTCACCGCCACCAACACCGGCACCTCGACCAGCGGTGCCTGCGACGACATGATCCGCCAGCGGAAGCAGCCCGACGGCACCCTGCTCACCGAACTCGGCCTCGGCCAGTCCGCCCGCTGGCCGCTCCGGTTCGCCAACGGCGCCTGCCTCGACCGCGGCGGCACCAACGGCGCCATCAGCTACCGCTGCGCCACCACGCCCAACGCCAACCAGCTCTTCGTCTTCGCCCGCGACGGCAGCCTGCACACCGCCCAGGGCAACGAGTGCCTGGCCGCACCCGCGGCCGTCGGCGGCCAGGTGGTGCGCGCCGCCTGCGACGGTTCCGCGGCCCAGCGGTGGAGCTACGACGGTGCCCGCCGGGCCGTGGTCAACCCCGCCGGCTGGGCGCTCACCTCCAGCACCGCGGGGCGCAACGGGGACCCGGTGACCGCACGGCCCGCCGACGGCAGCCCTGAGCAGACCCTCACCGCGGTCGTGCGGACGGATGCCTAGCCTTCCTGTCCCGTGAGGTTGGGGGTTACCGGGGTGCGGCGGCCTGGCGCAGGTGGCGGCTCACGTCGCCGACCAGCGTGAGGCGGACCCGGCGCTCCGCGAACTGCCATTGGCCGCGCCGGAGTTCGAAGCGGTCGTGGTGGCGGGCGGCGGCGATGGGCTGCGAGGGGAAGCCGGGCAGGGCCTGGAGGGCGGTGACGTATGAACGCGCGACGGCCGTGCCCGCCGGTTCGTCGACCTCGACGGAGAGGTTGGTGGTGACGTGCGGGGTGCGCGGGTGCCGTCCGCGTAGACGACCTGCGGGCCGGCGTTGGTCTGGCCGGCGAGCGTGATCGGCCGCCCGTGGTCGAGCGACAGTACGTGTCGGCGTCGTCGGCCCCGCGCCACACCTGGATGAGGTCACTGTCGTCGGCGCGCGCCTCGCCCATGATGCCGCTCGCCGCGACGGGGACGTCGTCCTCGATCTCGTCGGCCCACCTGCTGCTCTCACCGGGCGCCTCGGCGTACGCCGAGGAGTTCGAGAACACCAGGACGGCGAGCGCGGTCGTCACGGTGACGGCGGCCAGGCGCCACGTGGACGGGGGAGTGGGGGCGGGAGGCCGGGGCGATGGGCGTCCGACGTCCCGCGGCACTGTCGGTCACAGCAGCGGGCGGATCCGGATAATCGCTGGTCACGCCGTCCGTGGCGGGCTAGCCTCGCTGCTCGTGACTGACTGGTACAAGATCTACTCCGACGCATGTGCGGTGCCCCCGGGCGGCGATCTGGACGAGCTCACCGCAGAACTGGCGGAGTGCCTGCGGGATCCGGACCCGGAGGTGCGCGACGGCTACCCGTACGTCGTGCTGCGGACCTGGATCGAGCGCGACGTCATCGACGGCGACCGGCGGCTCCGCCTGGGCGATGACATGGCGGCCCGCTTCGCGGCCGGTTCGCCGATTCAGGCCCGCACGTTCGCGCCGCTGGTCCTGGACATGATCGTCAGCCGCGGGGACCTCCGGCAGGAATGGCTGGACGCGTTCACCCGCTGGTACCCCGCGGAGAGCGATCTGCGCGGCCACGACGCGCAGTTGGGCTGGCTGCACGCGGTGGCGCACGGCGCCGACCTGCTCGGTGCCCTCGGCTGCCACCGCGAGGTCGAACCGGTCGAGATGCTGGACCTCGCGACCGCCCGGCTCCTCGCGCCCACCGACTACCTGTACGCCGAACGGGAGGACGACCGGCTCGCCCGTGCGATCGCGCTGACCCTCACCAACCCGAAGCTCACCGCGGACCGGTCCGTCGCCTGGCTCGACGACATCGGCGCCGACTTCCGGGCCGTGGCCCGGGGCACCACCCCGACATACGTGTCCAACGCGCTGCGCACCCTGCGGATGCTCTACCTCCTCACCGACCTCGGCGTCCCGCCGAAGCCGGGGCAGCCGCCTCGTCAGGTCCCGCATCGCGACGCGGTCAAGCGGCGGCTCGTCGAAGTACTGGCGGACGACGCGAAGTCCGTCGGCTGACAGCCCCGTGCCGCGAGCCGTCCGGGCCTCCACGCCGTCGCCCGCCGGTGCCCTCCTCCCGCTACCGGATCCTCTTCTCGACGATCGCGTGGTCGGGGAAGAGACCGCTGCGGGCTCCGTTCCAGTTGATGTCGATGCTGAACTCGTTGACGGTGGCGTTGATCGCGGGGGTGTCCGTCGACGGCGCCAGGGCGCCGGCGGGCTGGCGCCACCCGTCCCAGGTGCCACCGCCGGTGGAGGAGGTGTTGATCCAGACGTAGCCGTCGGCCCCGATGCAGGCGAGCATCTGCCGGCGCTGGTTGGCGTACTGGGGGTCGCCCGGGGCGACGGTGTAGTCCTGGTACCCCATCCGCGCGGCCGACACCCCGGAGATGCACACGGCCCCGCCCGGTACCTGGCTCGCGGTTCCGGTCGCCCCGGTGGCGGGGTTGCGCCAGATCTGCCAGACGTGGTTGTCGGTTCCGACCAGGTAGATGTGCTCCATCTCGCCGCCCGCCGCCTCGTTCCAGGTCATGATCGGGCTCGGTCGCCGGGTGCCCGTCGTGCCGCTTCCCTGCGGCCCCACGTGCCACTGGCTGTTGGGGAAGCTGATCGCGGTCTGCGAGCGGGTGCCGTCCGGGCGGGTGTGCACGCTGGTGATCCGGTAGAGGCCGTTGACGTCCGCCCAGTCGAAGAGCACCGTGCTGCCCAGGCTCTCCAGGGAGATGCCGCCCCAGGCGGCGGCGTCACCCTCGATGCGGTGCCACGGCTCCCACTGGTTCGCGGACGGGTTCTGCACGGCGGTCCAGTAGATCTGGTTGTCCACCCCTTGGTGGGCGACCATGACACGGTCCTGCCACTGCACGATGGCGGGGGAGTAGTAGCTCTGGGCCTGGAAGCCGCCCAGCGGCTGCCAGGCGCCGTTGTTGAACCGGAACCAGATGCCGTTGTCGAGGCCCCTGGTGACGTCGTAGGTGTTGCCGTTGACCGTCACCGTCTTCATGTGGGACAGGCTGCTGACGCCGACGCCCCGCCAGTCCAGTTCCACCGCCCCGGCAGGGGCCGGGGCGGCCAGGAGCAGGACGCCTCCGGCCATCGCGGCCGCGATCGTGTTCCCCACCCGGCGCAACGCCGTCGTCCGTCGCAGCGGGTGAGCAGTTGTCCGGTGCACTTCGGGCTTCCTTTCGCTGAGGATCCCTCGGCTCCCCCCGAGCGAACGTGCAGGGGCGGCAACCGGGATTCCGCGGACTCGGCCTTCTCGCCGTGCAAGAACCGTAGTTGCCGTGCGGCTCCGCAGTGTGCTCTGCGCGCACTCGTCGTTGACGGTCAACGCAGCAGTGGCCGAACCAGCCGCCGACGCGCCGCCGCACCCTGAGTTTCGGCGAAGCGGTTGAGGGCGATCGGGGCGGGCCGATCGGTGGGCGGCGGGCCGTCGGCGGACTGCTGGCAATGGAGTTGGGACTGCCGGATAATTCTTCTCCTGGGACCGATGAGTTCGGGCGGCGGCGCGTGCAGGGGGTTCGGAGAGTCGCCGCGACACCGACGCAATCCTGGAACTGGGCGACGCCAACCACGGCCACTCTCACTACGGAGCCTCGGCCGTCACCTGCACAGGGTGGCGTCGAGGAGGGCCAGGACATCGGAGGGGCCCTGCTTGGTGGGCGCCGTGTCGGCGGTGACGGCAACCGTGACGGCGCGGCCGTCATCGGTGACGCCGGTGCGCGTCTGGTAACCGGGGATGTCACCGCCGTGCCCCCACATCAGGCCGCCGCAACTCAGCGGCGTACTGGTCACTCCCAGCCCGTACCGGGCACCGGGCCACATTCCGCCGGGGACCTCGACGGTGGTCCGCATCTGGGCGAGCTGTGCGGGCTTCAGGAGCTTGCCGCCGAAGAGGGCGGAGAAGAATCGGTTCAGATCGCTCGGGGTGGAGATCACCTGCCCGGCGGCCCAGGACCAGGAGGGGTCCAACTCGGTGACGTCCTCCAACGGCCCCCCGGGCTGCGCGTAGTAGCCCTGGGGGTGTGCTTCCCGGATGCCCTCGTCGCCCGCGCCGGGGAAGTAGGTGTGGCGCAGTCCGATGCGTTCGATGATCCGGTGGGTGATCTGCTCGGCCAGCGGACGGCCGGTGACCTTCTCGATGATCAGGCCGGCCAGGAGGTAGTTGGTGTTGCTGTACGCCCAGCTGGTCCCGGGGGCGAACAGCGCCTTGTGCGCCAGCGCCAGGTCGAGCAGGGTTCGGGGCTGGAGGTAGGTGTGGCGCTCCGTGCCGACGAGGTCGCCCGCGAAGTCGACGTAGTCAGGCAGTCCGCTGGTGTGCTGCAGCAGCTGACGTACCGTGATGTGGCGGCCGTCGATGCCCTCGCCGCGCACCAGGTTCGGCAGGTACTGCTCGACCGGGGCGTCGAGGGCGACCTTGCCTTCGTCGACCAGTTGCAGGACGACCGTGGCGGTGAACGCCTTGGTGTTGCTCCCCGCCCGTACCTGCCCGTCGACCGGCACCTTCTTCCCGGTGCTCAAGTCTGCGACGCCGGCAGCGTAGTTGCGGGTGCGCCCGTCGCGGCCGAGGTCGGAGGCCAGGGCGGCGGGGTACTTGTCCTCGTGCACCAGGCGGTCCAGGCCTTGCCGCACGACCTCACCGGAGCCGCGGGGCTGCGCCGCGGACGCGGGCAGAGCGCCTCCCACGGCCAGACCGGTGGCGACCGTCACCACCACCATCGCGATGCCTCGCCCCGGCCCGGACGACGAGGCGCGGGCACGTCGAAGCGGGCGAGCACGATCGGTCATGGGGGAACCCTCCTTGTGCACCCTGCCGGATGCATCGGCAATTCGTATGCCTTCAGCCTGGGTGCTCAAGATCCACCGATCCATCCGGGCAGCGGGCCCATGCGAGAGGGGGACAATCCCCGGTCGGGGCCGTCATGGAACCCTTTTCCGGGTCCAGCCGTGGAAGGCCTCGGTGGTCCTGGCCGCACTTCGTGCCGGCCGTCGGCGGGAGGATTTGAATATGATCCGGTCGCTGGCGTCAACGCGCTTGGTGTGTCGGATAGTTGTGGTACGTTCCGTGACCTAACCACAAATAGGTGACCCCGGCAGCGCGGCAACGCTCCGGGGCCCGGCAACAGGAGAAGAACCTCCCGATGCGCGTCCATCGTAGCGCCCACGTGCGCGATTTCACCGTGCTGCCCAACACCGTGCTCCAGTACCGGCGGCTGTCCTACACCGCTCGCGGTCTGCTCGCGGACCTCCTCTCCCGCCCGGACGGCTGGCGCGAGGACGGCCGGCACATGGCCGACACCAGCCCCCAGGGGCGCTGCGCCATTCGCAAGGCGCTGAAGGAGCTGGCCGAGGCGGGCTTCTACCGGGTCGAGAAGATCCGGATGCCCGACGGCACGATCATCACCGAGACCCACGTCCACGACACCCCGCAGCTGATGCCGCCGGGTGCCAACCGTCCGGCCCCCGGCGAAGGGACCACCGGCGGCGCTGACGCCCTGGTAAAGAACCCGGTGAAAGAACCCTCCCTCCCCTCCCGGCAGTCCGGAGAGCCCGGCGCCGCCCTGGGGGCGGAAAGGCGGGAGGGGGACTCCGAGAAGGACGCGCCGGACGAACGGCTCCGCGAGGCGGTCGCCACCCTGTTCCGGGTCATCCGCCCCGAACCGCGCCTGCGCCTGGGCGAGGCCGAAGCACGTGAACTCGCACCCCTGGTCGCCCAGTGGCTGGAGCGCGGCAGCACACCCGCCGACCTCGCCCGGGCCCTGCTGCCGGGCCTGCCCGCCCCGGTGTACTCGGCGGTCGCGGTGCTCCGCTACCGCCTGGAGCGCAAGATGCCGCCCGTCCGGGCCGCCGCACGGCCAGCGGCGGCCGGCTACGCCGAGTGCGCCCAGTGCCACGACCCAGTGGTCCAACCCGGCATCTGTCGCGCGTGTGCGGGCCTCGTCAGCCGCCCTGCGAGCGACAGCCGCACGACGGGAATCGCCTCCGCAGGCGCGGCGCGGGTCCGGGCCGCGCTCGATGCCGCCAGAGCCGCCGCACGGGCATCGGCCGCCGTCGCGGCCAGGTGAAACGTCGGCCGGTTCCGGACGGGGCGGAACCGGTATTCGGGCCGTGCGGGCCGGGCACTCGTCGGGCGACTTCTGGGCTGGCATCCGGGTGAAATGGGGCGGAGTCGCCTGGCGCGAATGGAAGCCGGGTACGACGCTGCCAGAATGCAATTTCCCTGAAGGCCACCTGCACAGGCGGTGCCGCCGGACAGCTGGAGCAGAACATGCGAATCATTCGACCACGCAACAGTCCGGAAGAAGCGGCCGGTGGAGGTGCGGGGCGTTTTCCGTGGACGCTGATGTACCACTCGGTGGCATCAACGAGTGAGGATCCCTATCTGATTACCGTCGACCCTGCGCGCTTTCGCCGCCAGCTGCGCTGGCTGTCCGCCCGCGGGCTGCGCGGGGTGTCGGTCGGCGACCTGATGCGCTCGCACCGGGGTGGTGGCGCGGCGGGCATGGTGGGGCTGAGTTTCGACGACGGATACCGCGACTTCGTGGAGGAGGCCATGCCCGCACTGGCGGAGTACGGCTTCACGGCGACGGTCTACGTGGTGGCCGACCGGCTGGGCGGATACAACGACTGGGACCGCCAGGGTCCGCGCAAGCCGCTGATGACGGCGTGCCAGGTCCACGAGGCCGCCGCCGCCGGGCTGGAGATCGGCTCGCACGGGCTGACGCACCGGCGGCTGGCGGGCCTGGGCGCGCGGGAGCTGGCAGCCCAGGTCGCCGACAGCCGCCGCGTGCTGGAGGACCTGACGGGGCAGGCGGTCGAAGGGTTCTGCTACCCGTACGGTTCGCTCGACGCCGCCGCGGTGGAAGCGGTGGCGCGAGCCGGCTACGGGTACGGGTGCGCGGTCAGCCCCGGGGTCCACAGCGGGGTGTACGCGCTTCCCCGCTGCTACGTCGGTGACCGGGACGGGCCGTTGCACCTGGCCGCGAAGCTGGTGCGCGACCGCTGGCGGCGCTGACGGCGCCGACGGCCGGCGAGGACCTGCCGGCGACGAAAACCTGCCGGGCACCGCGGAGGGCGGTGCCCGGCAGGTCGGCGGTAGGCGGGCGGTGGCGGAAGGTCAGTGGGCGGTGGCGGCGGGTTCCAGATGCAGCCAGGACTCGTGCCACAGCAGGGCGCAGCGGCGGTCGCAGCCGGTGGCGAGCGGCTCGCCGCCGCAGCGCAGGCCGTTGAGGATGAACCAGCGGCCCTTGGCGGGGTGTTGCCACCAGGCGAGGGAGCGGTGGCGCAGTTCGGTGGCGCTGTGGCGGGTGTCGGCGTGGAGCTCCATGCCCGGCTGGAAGGGGACGCCGTCCAGCCGCCCGTCGGGGTCGAGGGTGGCGTGGATCTCCGGGAGGCTGCGCACGGTCGCCCAGAGGGCGGCGGGCCGAGCAGCGGGGACCGGTGCGGTGGCGGGCTCCAGCCATTCGTCGCGGAACAGCAGGGCGCAGTCCAGTCCGCAGCCCTGGGCCCCGTCCGCGCCGTGGCAGGTGGCGCCGGCCAGGGCGACGGTGCCGGACAGGCGCCGCACGCGGTAGTGGTCGTCGATCATGCGGCGCACGATGCGTTCGACCTGGTAGACGCCGCCGCAGAACGACCACTGGCTGCGGGTGAACCACAGGCCGCGGTGGCGGTCCTTGGCGTCGAGGGTGGCGCGCACCGTGGCCTCGTCCTTCACCCGGACCCAGTCCCCCTCGGTGAAGCGGGAGGGCCGGCCGGGCGTCGGGACGGCGGCGCGGCGCTCCCGCAGGCCTTCGCGGACGATCCGGGCGCGGCGCACGACACCGAGCGGGGGAAGGTCGCGCAGGGGGAGGCTCTTGTACTGGCACCGGTTCGCAGCGGTTCCGCAGCGCAGCTCCGTGGTACGGGTGGACCATGATTCCTCGACGGCCATCAGTGAAATCCCATCGGGTCGGAGATATCGGCACAGGCTAGCGCACCGCGACTTTTCCGCGCTGGCCCGCCGGACCCTGTCGACACCATGTCGAGAGAAATAGCACTAAACGCATTAAGGGTCTTCTGGAGTGAAAGCTTGGCGTCGCCGGGTAATCCCCGTTCATGTGCGTGTAATGTTTCCCTCGTTGCCGCGGTGGAGTGGCTGAGTGGCGAGGCGACGGCTTGCAGGGCCGTTTAGATGGGTTCGATTCCTATCTCCACCTTTTCTTTCCGGCGATTTCGCCCGTATTCCTGGTCCATGGATTGTCCGGGTTCGCGCTCTGATTTATCGGAGAGCCGCGCCCGCGACGGCCCGAGTCGGTGGCCCGCGCAGCGCGGCCCACACTCTCCCGTTGTGGACGCCATGGAGTCAGTGATCCGCCCGGCGGTTCCGGCCGACCTGAACGCCGTGGCCGAGATCTTCGCGCACTACGTCCGCCACACCGTGGTCACCTTCGAGGAGGCCCCGCCACCGGCGGCCGCCCACGGGTTTGACCGGGAGGCGACGCAGATGTGCTCGTCGCGCCGTTGTCGCGGCGGGGCCGGCCACCGCGCCGAGGATCTGTACACGGCGGGTGGCCGGTGGTGCCGGTGCGGTGGTGTGGCTGTGTGTCAGCTGGTCAGGATCGCGGTGACCTTGTCGAGGACGCCGGGGTTCGTCAGGAAGTCGTTGTGCTTGAGGCCGTCAGTCTCGATGTTGGTGGCGCCGTTCAGTTTGGTGCTGGTGGTCGGGGAGATCTGCTCGTCCTTGGGGGACCAGAAGGTCGTGTACCGGGTGGGGCCCGGGGTCTCGGTGTCCTGGTTGAGGTGGCTGATGACCCACGAGTTGGGCGTCATGTCCTTGCACCCCTGGTCCCAGAGGGCACAGAGGTAGCCGAGGGAGGTGCCGTGGTTGGGGCCGGCCAGGGAGATCCAGTTCGCGACCTTCTGGTTGCCGCCTCCGAACTTGAGGTACCAGCGGCTCGGCAGGCTGCCCAGGCTGTGGGCGACGATGTTCACCTTGGCCGCGCCCGTCTGGCTCAGAACGTTGTCGACGTACTGGGTCAGTTCCCCGGCCAGGACCTCGTTGGTCGACCGGGAGGTGTCGTAGCCCCAGGCGAAGGCCGGGACGTCCTTCGAACGGAGGCCGGTCATCAGGGTGCCCCATACACCGGGGTCCGCGTTGCGGCCGTGGATGAGGATGACGGGGATGTGTGCGGTGTCCGCGTGGGCCGGGACGGCGGCCCCCGGTCCGGTCAGCAGGGCCGCGGTTATCGCGGCGGTCAGGGCGGTTGCGGCGGCGGTGGTGGTGGGGCGACGCATGTGTGCTCCGAGGTTCGTCGGCGGATGGACGGCACGGATCGCGGGGGCGCCCGCAGGATGGCGGGTGCCCCCGTGTCGCGCCAAGCGCATCATCGGCGACGGGGTGCCGAATGGGCGGAGAGCGTTCGACCTTCACTCGATCGGGTGATTTGTGGGCGCGGGTCGCACTCGTTCGAGGACCGTCCTCGGTCAGCAGCCACCCACCGGCGAAGACCACCCCACCGGACGGCCGACCTGCTGGAGCTCGTTCGGGTCGCCGCCCAACCAGCCGAACCCGCCGGTGCCGACGGCTTCCTGGTCTGGCGGCGGCGGGTTCGGCCTGGGCGGTGCGCGGGTGGTCAGGTCCTGGGGGCCGGGTGGAGCCAGTGCGGTCCTGTGGTCCAGCCCAGGAGGCGGCGCCCGGCGTCCGCGTCCGCGGCGCCGCCGCGGGCGGCCTGGCGCAGGCCGGCCAGGGCGGGGGCGAGACGGGCCGCGACGTGGGCGGGGTGGCGGGCGGCCTCCCCCCGCAGTCCGGCGATGACCCGGGCCTGCGCGGCGGGCTCGCACAGGGAGAGGTGGAACACCAGCTGGCGCCACGCGTACGCCGCGTCCTTGATGGTGGACAGCGGCCGCGGGTTGTCGTGGATCCGGGCCGTCGCGCGGCACACGGTGGTGAAGCTGCGCCAGGCCAGGTCGTCCCAGCCCGGCTCGGGGCTGATGCCGACCCGGGTGACCAGGGTGGCCAGGTTGTGGGTGGTGAGGATCTGGGCCTGCTCGATGATCTTCCCGTTGGACGCGATCGACCATCCTCCGGACACCTCGGCGCGCTGCGCGCACAGCTCGGTGAACCCGGGGGAGGAGCGGGGGCGTCGGCCTCGCGCCGGGGCCTTGTTCGCCCTGCCCGGCCTGTTCGGCTTGCCCGCCTCGGCGGTCGCGAGGTCGTGGACGGCCGCGTAGTCGATGGCGTAGTAGCGCTCGTACAGCGTGCCACCGAGCAGTTCCGCGGCGGCCCGGGCCGCCGCCAGGTACTTCGGGGTGAAGGTGCCCGTGAAGATGTCCGCCGCCAGTTCCTCCACGAACGGCGCGTCGAGCTCGGCCTGCCGGGCGAGCACGCCGAGTTCGCGCACCAGCGCGTTCGGCAGGAGCGTGCCGGGGAACGCCTGCACGGCCAGTTCGCCGAGCCGGCGCAGCGCGGTACGCGCGGGTGCGCGGCCGTCCTCGCCGACGCGGTGTCCGGCCACCGCCCGTACCCAGGGCAGTTCGTCGACCCGCACCTGCCCGGTGAGGTCGCTCAGGAGCAGCGAGCGGCGGTTGCGGAACGCCCAGTAGTTCGCCGCCATCAGGGTGCGCAGCGCCTCGTCCGGGTAGGACTGGGCGCCGGCCACGGCGACGAGCTGCGGGACCAGTTCGGCCAGGACCTCGGCCGAGGGCACCATGCCGCGCTCCACGAGCGTGTCGATCGGGGCGCTGAGCGCGGCTTCCACCACCTGTCGGATCGCTGCGGGCACCGGGGTGCCTGCGGGGAGACGGGTGGTGTGGCCGGTGGGGGTCGCGTGTGCCTCGTGCGTCTCGTGCGCCTCGTGCGCCTCGCGCGCCGAGACGTCGGCGACCAGCGGGGACACGTCGGCCACGCCCGTCTCCTGGGGCAGCCCGGAGAGGCGGCGCAGTACCAGCTGGGCGAGGTCGTGGTGCGAGGGCTGGGCCGCCTGCACGGCCTGGCGGGTGCGCAGTTCGGAGTGCCGGTCGGAGCCCGGCCGGCCGCGTCGGCGCACCATGGATGCCACCGCGTGCCGCAGCAGTCCGAGGCGGCGCGCGTCCAGCGGCCGGCCGGCGGCGGTCTCCGCCAGGGCGCCGCGCAGGATGCCGAGGTTCTCCTTCGGATCGCGGTGCTTGGTGCAGCGGGTGTGGGCCGCGGCGAGTTCCTCGTAGCGGCGGAGCAGCATCGCGCCGCGCTCCGTCCAGGCGCTGTCGGGCGTACGCTCCAGGACCCGGCCGGCCTCGGCGGTCTCCAGCCAGTGGGCCAGCAGTTGGTCGCCGAAGGGCTGCCAGACGGTGAGCGCCTCGCGCTGCGCTTCCACGGCGGCGTTCGGCCGCCGGCCCGTGAGGGTCGTGACGGCGTCGCCGACCGTGCGCCGGTGCACCGCCTCGGCGTCCGGCGCGGGCAGCGCGGACGGCCGGGGGGTGAAGCGCAGCCGGTCGGCGAACGGCGCCAGGACGTCGACGAGTTCCAGCGCGCCGGCCGCGTCCCCGGCCCGCACGAGCCACGCCACCGTCAGCAGCGCCGCCTCCTCCGGCACGGCGGCCTCGTAGCGGCCGCTGTCGAGCAGGTCGTACAGCCGGGACAGGCCGGGCTCGGTGAGGCAGTACGCGAAGAGCGCCCCGCGCTCGGCCGCCACCCCGGCCAGGGCCGCAGCCTCGCGCTCGTACGGCTGGAGCGGGCCCTCGGCGCTCGCGGCGGACGTGGCGAAGCCACCCCGTACGACCTCGGGCGTCACCCAGGCGGGCAGTCCGGCCACCGGGGTGCGCGAGCCGATGGCCAGCCGGCCGTCGGCGATCCCGGCGAGCACGGCGCGCCAGCGGGCGACCCGGGCCTCGGCGTTGCGCCGGGTCTCGGCGTCGGCGTGGGAGTCGGTGTCGGAGTTGTCGTCGGAGTTGTCGTCGGGGTGGGCCGTCGAGGTCAGGAATGCGCGGGCCAGGGCCAGTTGGCGCTGCGGGTAGTGCGCGGATATCCCGGCCCCGGTGGGGTGCTGCTGGTCAGCGTCGTCGTCCATAGGCCGACGTGGCAGGTGCCGCCCCTGCGCCCTCCGGGTCCAGAGCCCGGTGCTCTGCTGCTGAGCTACACGTCGATGGCGTGAGCCTATGCGTCAGGTCGGCGGCCGTGCAACGCACTTTCGCTGTCTCCGCCGGGCTCGCGGCGTAGCCTGGCCCTTCGGGTGTCCGATGGGGGGAGCCGTCGTGTCGATCGAGTTCGTTCGCCGCCTGGACGGTCTGGTGTACCACTTCCGCGCGGACGGCGTGTTCAACGGCCGGCCGTCGTACAGGCGGGTGGACCTGGACGTGTGGTGCCGGTGGCTGCCGGAGCGGGGCTGGTGCACCGTCGGCGTCGACGGGGTCGCCAACTCCGGGCCGCTGGCGGGGCGGACGGACGACCAGGAGCTGCTCCCTCCGCTCGGCCCTTGGCGCAGCTGGAAGGCCGACAGGTCGTACCTCTACGATCTGCGCCGCGTCGACGATCAGGGCGGTAGCGGTACTGCTGGTGCTGATGGCACTGATGGGACTGATGGCACTGATGGGACTGCTGGCGTTACCGGCGGTACCGGCGTTACTGCTTGACAGGGTGCGTAATACTGTAACGCGCATCCCAGCAGCTCGGAGCACCACATGCACCCCTTCCTCGACCACCCCGGGCCGCTCGCCTTCGCACACCGGGGCGGTGACCTCGGCCACCCCGAGAACTCGCTCGCCGCCTTCGCGGCCGCCGTCGCCCTCGGGTACCGCTACCTCGAAACGGACGTGCACGCCACCCGCGACGGCGTACTGGTGGCCTTTCACGACACCCGTCTCGACCGGGTCACCGACCGCACCGGTGCGGTGGCCGACCTGCCCTGGGCCACCGTCAGGCGGGCCCGGATCGGCGGCACCGAGCCCGTGCCGCTGCTGGAGGACCTGCTCGACGCGTTCCCCGGGGCCCGCTTCAACGTCGACGTCAAGGCGGCGGCCGCCGTCGGGCCGCTGGTCGAGACGATCCGCCGGACCGGCGCCTGGGACCGGGTCTGCGTCGGAGGCTTCTCCGACAGCCGCCTCGCCGCCGTCCGCGCCGCCGCGGGCCCCCGGCTGGCCACCTCGCTCGGCCCGCGCGAGGTGGCCCGGCTGCGGCTGCGTTCGCTGGCCGGGCCGCTGCTGCGGGGGCGTGGGGCGCGGTCCGGGGCACAGTTCGGGGCGCGGTTCGGGTCGCGGTTCGCCGGGGCGCCGTTCGCCGGGGTGTGCGCGCAGGTGCCCGAGCGGCACCGGGGCGTCCGGGTCGTCGACCGGGCCTTCGTGCGCGCCGCCCACCGCCTCGGCCTCCAGGTTCACGTCTGGACTGTGGACGATCCCACACGGATCAGGGCTCTCCTCGGCCTCGGTGTGGATGGCATCATGGCCGATCGCATAGACGTCCTGCGGGACGTCCTCGGCGAGCGCGGCTGC
This sequence comes from Kitasatospora sp. NPDC091276, assembly GCF_040684355.1. Classification (NCBI taxonomy): domain Bacteria; kingdom Bacillati; phylum Actinomycetota; class Actinomycetes; order Kitasatosporales; family Streptomycetaceae; genus Kitasatospora; species Kitasatospora sp. NPDC091276. The sequence continues at coordinate 149,389 of NZ_JBFBFU010000021.1, forward strand.
TGGAGCGACGGCAGCACCGGCTCCAGCACGGTGATGGGATCCCCATGACGAGCACCACGGACAACCTGCCGGACCGTCTCCCGGACGATCTGCCGGACGGCCCGCCGGAGCGCGAGGCGGCCGCCGCCGATGACAGCGCCCTGCGCCGGATACGGTTCGGCTGGTACATCAACGACTGGGCCAACGCCGCCTTCTCGGCCACCGTCCTGACGGTGTTCCTCGGGCCGTACCTGACGACCGTCGCCAAGAACGCCGCCGACGCGGCCGGCGACGTGCACCCGCTCGGACTGTCGGTGCGCGCCGGGTCGTTCTTCCCGTACACGGTCTCCTTCTCCGTGCTGCTCTCGGTCGCGGCGATGCTGCTGACCGGCACGGTCGCGGACCGCACCGGGCGGCACAAGGAGCTGATGTGCGGCTTCGCCTACGTCGGCGCGGTCGCCACGATGGGGATGTTCCTCCTCGACGGCGACCGCTACCTCCTCGGCGGCGCACTGCTGGTGGTCGCCAACATCGCGTACGCGGTGTCGGTCGCCCTCTCCTACGCCTACCTCCCCGGCCTGGCCACCCCCGACGAGCGCGACGCGGTCTCCTCCAAGGGCTGGGCCTACGGCTACGCGGGCGGCGGACTGCTGCTGATCGCCAACCTGGCGCTGTTCCAGGGCCACGACGCGCTCGGCCTGTCCTCCGGCACCGCCGTGCGGATCTGCCTGGCCTCGGCCGGCCTGTGGTGGGCGCTGTTCACGATCGTCCCGATGCTGCGGCTGCCCTCCCGGGCGGGCGCGGCCCCCGACCGCACCCCGGTCGTGTCCGGCCGTACCCCGGCTGCGCCGGACCGGCCCGCCGCCACGCCGGACCGGCCCGCCGCCGGCAGCCTGCGCGAACTCGCCCGCACCCTGCGCGGAATGCGTCAGTACCCGCTCACGCTGCTCTACCTGGGCGCCTTCCTCTGCTACAACGACGGCATCCAGACCGTCGTCTCCCAGGCCTCGCTCTACGGCAGCGAGGAACTCGGCATGGACCAGACCTCGTTGGTCGCCGCCGTGCTCCTGGTCCAGATCGTGGCGATCGGCGGCGCGCTGCTCCTCGGCCGGATCGCCCGCCGCTACGGCGCCAAGCGGACCGTCCTCGGATCCCTGGTCGGCTGGGTGGCCACCCTCGCCCTCGGGTACCTGATGCCCGCCCACCAGCCCGTCTGGTTCTTCGCCCTGGCCTGCATGATCGGACTGGTGCTCGGCGGCAGCCAGGCGCTCTCGCGCTCGCTGTTCTCCCACCTCATCCCGGCGGGCCGGGAAGCCGAGTACTTCAGCGTCTACAAGGTCAGTGACCGCGGCACCAGTTGGATGGGCCCGCTGGTCTTCGGCCTCGCCTACCAGATCACCGGCAGCTACCGCTCGGCGATCATCTCCCTGCTGGTCTTCTTCCTCATCGGCTTCGTCCTCCTGCTGAAGGTCCCCGTCCGCCGCGCCATCGAAACCGTCGGCAACCCCGTTCCCGAACGGCTCTGACGCCTCGGCCGGGGGCGCTCACTCGGTCGCCGTCGAGGGTTTACGGGCCGGGGAAGAGCCGGCCGAGGTGGTAGTGCAGGACCGCCACCGCGTCGTCCGCCGTCCGCTGGCCGAGGAGGACGCTCAGGCCCAGGCCGGCGGAGACCGCCAGGAGGACGACGGCCTCCTGGCGGGCGTCCATGCGCGGATCGGTGTCCCCGGCCTGCCGGGCGGCGGTCAGCTGGCCGACCAGGAAGTCCTCCATCTCGTTGGGCGCCGCGAGGAACGACTGCCCGGCGAGCGCGGGGTCGGTGATGGAGAGCACCGCGTACTCGGTGTAGACGAGGTGGAAGGTCCGGCTCTCCTCGTCCGTCGGCACGGACTCCAGCAGGACCGCCTCGACGATGTCGCGCGGTGACGCCGAGGGCCCGGCCGCCCCGGCGCGGTCGCGGACCCGTTCCTCGACCCGTTCCTCGACCTGTCCCTGGATCCGTTCCTGGACCCGCTCTTGGATCCGCTCGCCCATCCGTGCGGCCAGGCGGGTGAGCGCCGCGAGCAGCAGCTGCTCCTTGGTGTCGAAGTAGTACTGCACGAGCCGCACCGAGACACCCGCCTCGATCGCGACGGACCGCATGGTGACGGCGTGCAGCCCGGTGTCCGCCGCCGTGCGCAGCAGGGCGTCGATGATGTGGGCCCGCCGCTCCTCGTGATCCACCAGCTTCGGCATCGGGTTCCCTCCAGACGTTTTTATGGTACAAACATACCATCAAGTGCTGCTGTTTCGTGCATTCCGAGCACCGGGAGGGACCATGACCAGGACCAGCGTCGGACACTTCGTCAGCGAGAAAGCCCGAACGAAGTTCCTCGAGGCCTACGACCGCGCGATGGAGCTGTGGCCGGCCCCCCGCCGGGAACTCGATGTCGAAACCAGCTACGGCACCGTCCACGTCCACCACTACGGACCCGAAACCGGCGAACCGATCGTGCTGCTGCACGGCCACGCCGGACACCCGTCCAACTGGTACCCGCAGATCGCCGCCCTGGGCGAACACCACCCGGTCTACGCGATCGACACGCTCGACGACCCCGGCCGCAGCGTCCAACGCGCCGTCGCGGCCGGCTCCGAGGAGAACGCGGCCTGGCTCGGCGAGGTCTTCGCCGGGCTCGGACTCGACCGCATCCACCTGGTCGGCCTCTCCTACGGCGGCTGGCTGACCCTCAACCAGGCCATCCACGCACCCGAACGCCTCGCCTCGATCGCGCCGATGGACCCCGGCGGCATCGAGAAGGTCCCCGCCCGGTTCTACGCCCACATGATCGGCGGCCTGTTCGGCATGCTCGCCCCGCGGCCGCTGCGCCCCGCGCTCGGGCGCCTGCTCGCCAACCCCGCACTCAGCTCGCCGCCCGAGATGATCGCCCCCCTGATGCTCGGCATGCGCAGCTACAAGCCGAACACCCGCCCCGCCGCCAGGCCGTTCACCGACGAGGAACTGAGCTCCATCCGCCTGCCCACCCTCGTCCTGCTGGGCAGGCGCAGCGCCCTGCTCCGCCCGCGCCACGTCCTCCAGCGGGTCACCGCGCTGATCCCGGGAGTCCGGGCCGAGATCGTGCAACGAGCCGGCCACGGCCTCAACCTGGAACGCCCCGACCTGGTCAACGAACACCTGCTGCAGTTCATCACCTCCTCCCGGCAGGAGACCCGGAGCTGACGGGCGGCCTCCCTCGCCGGGTTGGCGGCTGACGCCGAATCCGCAGAATCCGCAGAATCCGCAGAAGGGCTGCCCTCGTCGGGGCGGCCCTCCTGCTTGCCGCACGGGCCTGAACAGGGTGTTCGCCGACCTGCCACCGAGGCCTGGGGGAAGACGGGTCGCCCGGGCGGTCTGCCACCCGGCCGTGCGGGCCGGCGAGGACTGCTTTGCTACCGGCGTGGGCCGTAGCTCCAGTAGTGGTCCGGGTAGTTTCCGCACGGGTACTGCATCAGTGGGGCGTGCGGGGCACTGCTGCCGTAGGAGACGGCGAGACACTGGTGGCTGTTGCCGTTGACGAAGCGGATGCCTTTCGGCCACTTCTCGATTCTCCAGGACTGCCCGGGGTCGTTTGACCGTGGGGCTGATGACCGCGGGGCCGGTGGGCGGGGGGCCGAGCGCGAGCGGGCTGGTCGGCGGGTTGTCCGGCGCCCGGACCAGTTCGCCGCGGACAATCCCGGGCCCGGCCGCGGTGGGCCGGACCATCCGGCTCACCTCCCGGCACTGGTCGGCCAGTGCTTCCCGTACCTCCACGAGGTCGGCCTCCAAGCGCCGCAGCACCGGCAGGTGCGCCTGGACCCCGCCGTCCACCACCAGCTCCGCACCCGGCTGCTGACCACCGTCTTCCTGGGCCCGCGCCCGCTCCTGGTCGACCAGGAGCCCGACGGTATCCTCCTCCCAGCCCGCCGTCCGCTGCACCTGGCGCGCGTTCTCCCTGATGCGCCGCACCTCGGCCAGGCAACGCGTCGCCTCCCGCAGCCGGGAGCGCCGCGACTGCGCCGCGTACCCGCCGTCCGAAACCCGTCCGCCGGGAGCCGTCCCGTCCTCCGTGCCGGCGCTCAGCTCGCCCCGCAGTTCGGCCACGATCGCCACCAGCACGCGGATCAGTTCCTGGGCCTGGGCCACGCCCGCCTCGGCCTGGCGCTGCGCCTGCCGGGCCCGTTCCAGGGCCTGCCGCGCGGCCGACCGCCCTTCCGCGTGCGAGGGGGCTGTCCCGGCCGCCGCCCGGCCGGCCTGCTCGTGCAGGGCGCGGGCGCGGACGAGCAACACCGTTCGGGCCTGCGGGTCCACCGCGCAGTCGTGGACCAGCCGTTCGAGCAGGTGCCACGGAATGTCCTTCTCCGCGGAGCGGTACTCGCTCCAGCTGGTCTTGCCGGCCGGGTACCGCTGAGCGAGCTCGCGGACCGTGGCCCCGCCCGTCACCTCCCGTACGAACCGGGCCAGGGCGTTCGCCTGTTCCGTCTCTCCCTTGAGCTGTCCTTGCGGTCGTCCAGCACCACCCACCGTGCCTCCTGTCCTGTCCGACCCTTTGTCCGGTCCTGTCCGGCGGCCGAAGCGGGATTGTCCGCCGCTCACCTGGGCCGTGTCGGTTTTTTGTTGATGGACAATCAAATTAGCCCGCACGGTGGAGTCTCCATCGGATCTTCGGACACTTCAAGGTCCCGTGACGCGGCCCCCCACGGCGGCGTTCCGGACCGGGAACCCGAAGACGGAGCCGGGGGCCGACGGCACCACCGCCACGAACGGGGGACGTGGCGGCACCGATGGACCGGCCCCCCGTACCCGTCGCACCGAAACGCACCCGAACCGGGATCCGCCCCGCCTCGGGGCGTTCGGACTCCAGGAGGAAGACCATGAAGACTCGACGCATCCTCACCACCCTGCTGCTCGCGGGGACGGTGGCCACCGCGACGCTGGCCGTGTCGCCCGCCGCGCAGGCCGCGCCGAACAACCCGAACTGCCTCGGCGCCAGGGCCTTCTGCCTCTGGTACAACGCCAACCAGATTGGCTCGGTGGCCGGTTGGGACCTGAGCACCGGGTTCAAGGGCTTCGACAACCTCGCGAACGCCGGCGCGTTCCTGACGCCCGGCCCCGGACAGGGCACCGCGGTGAAGAACAACGCGGCCTCCGCGACCTACCAGTACCCGGGCCACTGCGTCGGCAACGTCCAGGTGTTCTACAACGAGAACTGGTCCGGGCCCTCGGACCTCATCGTGGCCTGCGGCAACGGCAACCTGGTGAGGACGAAGAACGAGGACGCCTCGTTCCTCGTCAACGGCTGACCGCAGCAGCACCCCGCCGGGCCGTCCGACTGGTCGGACGGCCCGGCGGCGCAGAGATTCGAGGCCACGTCACCATGAACGCACCACGGCTCGCCGCCCCGCTCGCGGCCCCGCTCGTAGCTGTCGTCACCTGCTGCCTGTTGCTCGCCTCCTGCTCCACTTCCACGAGCGGAGGGGGCGCCACCGGCACGCCGCCCTCCGCCGCCGCCGCCGTCACGTCGGAGGCCGTACCCGGGGTCACACCTGATTTCACACCTGATTTCACACCCGGGGCCGCCACCGACGGCCCCGCCGTCATCTCCCTGCCGCTGGACCCGTACTTCCTCCCGCCCACCGACGAGGCCCGGTTGCACACCGCCCTGGACCGATTGGTCGCCGACTGCCTGCGAAGCGCCGGCCTCCAACCGCCCGGCCCGGCCGGCGTCCAGGCACCCCTGCTGGGCCGGTACGAACGGCGCTACGGTCTGACCAGCGCCACCGGCGCCCGCACCGTCGGCTACCACCTGCCCGACCACCCGGCCCCGACACAGGCACCGCTCTCCCCGGCACAGATGAAGGCGCTCACCGGCCCGCAGGGCTGCCAGGAGTCCGCCGCGCGGCGGATCACCGGCACTCCCGGCTACCCGGGAGACGCCTACGTGGTCCGGTCGGCCAACCAGGAGTCCTTCGAGCGGTCGGCGAAGACGCCGGAGGTCGTGGCCGTCGTCACCGCGTGGTCCCGGTGCATGAAGCGGGCGGGGTACGACTACGCGACACCGCTGCAGACCGGCACCTGGCCGTCCGAACGAGCCACCGGCGAGGAACGGACGACCGCCCTCGCGGACGTCGCCTGCAAACAGGAGACCGGGCTCGTCCGGATCTGGAACGAGGCCGAGACCACCGTCCAGCGCACCCTGATCCAGCAGAACGCCACCGCGTTCGACGGCGTTCTGGCCGAACGGCGGCGCATGCTCAGCGAAGCGGACGCCGTCCTCGGCCGCCCCGAACCCGGACCGTAGCGTCGTCGCTGCCGTTGTCGCTGCCGTCTTCGACCGCACTCGGCCGAGACGCGGTGTCGCATTTCCGCCAGCGCAGGTGTCTCGCCCACGAGAGAGTCGGCGACGGTTCGTGTTCCTGATCGCGGACCTGTTCGTCCGGCACTTCGCGAAAGGCACAGCGCATGCACGTCGTCCCCGGGCTCAAGGTCCTGTACTTCGGAACTCCGGTGGTGCTGATCAGCTCACTCAACGAGGACGGCACGGCGAACCTCGCGCCGATGTCCTCGGTGTGGTGGCTGGGCCAGTCCTGCATGCTCGGTCTCGGCAACAACGGCCAGACCACCGCGAACCTGCTGCGGGAAGGCGAGTGCGTGCTCAACCTGCCCTCGTCGGCGATGGTCGATGCCGTCGACCGGATCGCGCTCACCACCGGGAAGCCGGTCGTGGCGGACTACAAGGTGAAGCAGGGCTACCGGTACGAGCCGGAGAAGTTCTCGGTCGCGCAGTTGACCGAGCAGGCGTCGGACCTGGTCCGGCCCCCCCAGGGTCGCGGAATGCCCGGTCCAGCTGGAGTGCAAGGTCGTCTCGGCCCACCCCTTCGGCGGTCCCGAGCCGCACGCCACCGCCTTCGAGGTCGAGGTCCTTCGCGCCCATGTCGAGGAGAGCCTCGTCATCCCCGGGACGCACTACGTGGATCCGCTCGGCTGGGACCCGCTGATCATGAAGTTCTGCGAGTTCTTCGGCGGGGGAGCCAACGTTCACCCGTCGAGGCTCGCCGAGGGCTGGAACATGCCGCACCAGTTCCAGTCGACGACCGTCTGAGCTGCGCTTCTGCTCGTCCTCCTACCAGAGGGTGGCAGGCCCCGAGAGGACCCAGCCGGCGTCGGTGGGCTTGACCCAGAAGCTCAATGACACCTCGATGATCCGCGCGCGGTAGGCGATCTCGACGTAGAAACCGGTGCCCTCGTGGCCCCAGTGGAAGTCCGCGAGATCGAGTTCGCGGAGCCAGGACAGGTCCTGCTCCCACTCGTCGACAGCAGGGCTGCCGCTCGCCTCGTCATCGTCGGCGTTCGCCTCGATCGAGCCGGCCCATAGCGACCTGAGCACGTGCCGGACCGAGGTGTGATCGACGAGTTCCTCGGCCTCGGGGATCCGGCCGGCTCGGAGCAGACTGAAGTAGCGACAGAAGACCGCTTCGACATCGGCTTTGGCAGGGCGCTCCGTCCAGATCTTCACCGTGGGATTTTAAGGGAGCGCCTTACGGATCCCGCTCTCAGCACGGGAAGTCGGCCGGTCCGACTTCCCGTGCTGCGAAAGCCCCAAGCGCCGCTGCCAAGCCCTGTCCCGGAGTTCATCACTCCAGTCTGCTCACATCACTGCCGCCTGGTGACCGTTCCCTGCCGATCACCACTGCCGTGGCCACTGCCATGGCCTCGGCGATGACCGGCGCCTTCGGGGCCGGTGGGCTACCGGCCGCGGCGGTTGTCCTCCCAGTCGTCGAACCAGCGGAGCCAGATGGGCGTGCCGACACCGCGGTGCCACTGGTCGCGAGCGGCTTTCCCCAGCTCCGGGGTCGTCAGACCCTCCTCGTGTTCCAGCCAGTCGATGTACCACTCACCGAAGCCGGCCGGTCGTCCCGCATCCGTCAGCAGCGGGTTGAGGCGATCGCAGGTCGGCCGCCCGTCGAACCACATACTGCCGCGATCCGGACCGCTGACGATGAGCAGGGTGCTGAAGTTGTGGCCATGGCCCGCCAGAAACACACCGCCCGTGACCCGGTCCCGCTCCGCCGCCTCCACGGCCTCGTTCCGAGCGTCCCGGGCGGCTTCGAAGTCGGCAGGGTCGGCGTAGTCCTCTTCCCGTACGAACTTCTCCCACACCTCGTCACTCGCCGCCAGCGCGGTGTCGTGATCGGGGAACGGCACGTGCAGCCGCTCCAGTTGGGTGTCCGCGTCCTCTGCCCAGTGCCATCCGTCGGGTCCCCGCCGCAACTCCCTGGGCCACCGTCCACCCGCACTCACCCGCAGCAGGAACTCCCGGTAGTCCGCCGGAAACGTGATCCCGAACTGCCGCTCCGCCTCCACCACCTGGATCTCGGTCAGCGGCGCAGCCAGCTCAGCCCCCGGCCCGCTCCACCCCTGCTCCTCGCGCACCGCGCATACCCGCTCCCGGACGCCGTCCCATTCAATGCTCTGCATGATCGGCCAGGATATGACCTTGGTGTTTCAAGGCCCTGGCGGCCGGGGGTGCTGCTGAGGATCTGATTCAGGCGGTGATTCGAGGCACTGCTGAACACCTGGGACGGGGGGTTCGACCTCAGCTCCGTCTGGGCGGATGTGGGCCCGGAGTCCCGTGGATACGTCGGCCGAGGCCGTCGACTTGGTCGGCAAACCGAAACCGAGACCACGGAACGACGATGGCCCGGGCCGCTGAGCGGGCCGGGACATCGTTTGCGGTGGGTGGATGGATGGGGTCAGGGGGTGGGGCGGAGGGTGGCGGTGGTGGTGCGGGCCAGCCAAACGCCCAGGAGGGCTTGGAGGAGGCTGATCAGGAGGGTTGCGGTGATCATCAGGGAGGCGAGGGCCGGGAGGCCGGCGAGGGCGGCGAGGGTGCGGGCGGCGCCGGCCACGGCTTCGCCGGTGGCGGCGCGCCACAGGAGGGGGGCGGCCCAGCCGGCGAGGGCGGCTGTGGTGGCGGTGAGGACGGCGGTGCGGGCTCGTTGGCCGCGCAGGGCGGTGACTGCGCCGAGGGCGAGGCCGCAGAGGAAGGGGAGGTACCAGAGGGAGTAGAGGGAGCCGAGGGCTATGACCACGGTGGCGAGGAGGGTGGGGAGGAGGGTGCGGAGGAGGGTGCGGAGGTGGGGGGTCGTCATGGTGGTCAGGCTCCCGGTCGCAGGGTCCACACCTTGGTGGAGGCGGGTTGGTCGGTGGCCATCAGGAGCGGCGGGTTTCGGCCCTCCCACCAGTACGGGATGAAGTTCCGGTACCAGGGTGAGGCCGGGTTCTCGCTCTGGCCGCCGGGGTAGACGGCCTGCGCGGTGGCGGTGTCCGGGCCCTTCCAGTCGACGACCATGCGCCAGCTCGGGCCGAAGGTGGAGTTCATGCCGCCGTCGGCCGCGTTGACGGTCCAGCGGTCGCCCTCGGCGGGCTTGGGGCCGTAGCCGAGGGCTTCGGCGCCGGTGAGGGAGGGGATCTGCCGGGTGTGGACGCGGTCCCAGGTCCAGGTGGCGGGGTCGTTGCCGAGGTCCTGGGACAGTTCGGAGACGGCCTGGGCGAATGCTGTGCGCATGGCGTCCGTCGCGGTGCGGGTCGGGCCGCCGGGGGAGGTGAAGGCCGGGTTGGTCGGGTCGTGCAGGGTCCAGGCTTCGAGGTTCTCGTCGAGGCTGGGCAGGGCGCTGGAGACCTTGAGGTACAGGCGGTCGCGCTCGACCGGCACCTTGGCGTGGTCCCACCAGGGCTGGAAGGTGGTCTCCAGGTAGTCGTTCCAGAAGGTCCACCAGATCGGGCCGCCGGCGACGCCGGGTTTCATGGTGTGGTCCCAGCGGTTCAGGACGTCGAGGGCGGCCTGTTGGCGGGGGTCGAGCTTCTGGTCGGCCAGGGCGGTCTTCAGGTGGGGCAGGATGACGGTGGCGAGGTAGTCCGTGACGTCGTTCTGCAGGGTGGTGAAGTCCGTGCTGGTCATCGCCTGGTGGCTCTCCAGGTACTGGTAGATCCGGTTGGCCCGGTAGCCGTTGTCGAAGGCGTTGAGCGTGGTGCCGATGTAGTACGGGTAGTCGGCGGAGACGGGGCGCTGGTTGGCGGTCGCGACCACGTGGTTCGGCGGGTTGTAGACCTGCGGGGTGGCGTCGAAGGGGATGGCGCCGACCACGTCGTACTCGCCGGTGCCGGGCAGCGGGAACCAGGGGTTGCCGCCCTTGGTGAGGGGGAAGTACCCGGCGGCGACCACGCCGATGTTGCCGCCGCCGTCGGCGTAGGCGAAGTTGAGCGTGGGGGCGTGCCAGTCGGCGAGCGCGGTGCGGAACTCCTGGTAGTCGCGGGCCTTGTTGACGGAGAGCAGGACGGCCAGGTCGGGGGAGGGGATGTTGCCCATCCAGCTGACCGAGGTGGTCTGCCCGGCCCGGGTCAGGACCGGCCCGTGCACGGTGAGGTCCACGGCGAGGTGTTCGGTGTCGCCGCCCCGGACCGGGATGGTGTACTCCACCCGCTGCATCGGGTGCCACGCGTTGTTCCAGAAGTACTGGCCGGGGTGGTCGGGGCTGGTCTGCTCGCTGTAGAAGACCGTCGACTGGTTCTGCCCGTCGGTCAGGGACCAGGAGATGTTGGCGTTGCGGCCGATCAGCACGCCGGGCATGCCGGCCATGCTGGCGCCGGTGACGTCGGTCTCCGGCGAGGACAGCGCGATCTGGTACCAGTACGAGGGCAGGGTCATCGGCAGGTGCGGGTCGCCGGCGAGCATCGCGTTGCCGCCCGCCACGGCCGGGCCGTTCGCCGCCCAGGCGTTGCTGTCCGGGAAGGTGTGGACCTGGGTGGCCGGGAGCGCGCGGATGGTGTCCAGCAGGGTGTGGGCCGCGGTCGCCTCCCCGGCGGGGTCGGGCTTCCCGGTGGGGGCGACGGGCGCGGGGCGCGGCTCCGACCGGTTGGCGGCGGCTTGGCCGTCGGGCCCGGCGGTGTTGACGTTCGCGGGCAGCGGCGCGATGCCGAGGTCGCGGTACGGTCCGACGTCGTACGGCCGCTGGTCGTTGGGCGCGTGCACCGGGAACCAGTCCATGGTGCGCTCCTCGCCGAGGGACTCCCGGAAGATCGCGTAGTCCAGCGGGGTGCTGGTGAAGTCCATGCTCTGGGTGAGGAGTTCCTGGATGACCAGGCTGTCGACCGGGGTCCAGTCGGCCGGGTAGACGCCGGTGAGGGAGAAGATCGCCGGCCACTGCCCGTTGTGGCGCAGCTCGGAGATCCAGGCGTTGACTCCCCGGGTGTAGCTGGTGAGGGCGCGGCCCGCCGGGCTGTCGGGCGCGGTGGCGGCCCACGTGGCCTCGGCGGTGCGCAGGAGTCCCATCTGGAGTTCGAACCGGTCGGACTCGACGCTCCCGGGCCCGTTGAGTTCGGCCAGGCGTCCGCGTCCGGCGCGCCGCTCCAGGTCGAGCTGGGCGAGCCGGAAGCGGGCGTGCAGGTAGCCCTGGGCCTGGAACAGGTCGGTGTCGGAGGCGGCCTTGACGGTGGGGACGCCGTTGTCGTCGAAGGCGACCGTCACCGGCGCGTTCAGGCCCGCCAGGGTGAGGGTCTCGGTGTGCGGGAGTTCGGCGCCGGCGGCGGAGTCCCACGCACCGGCCCCGGGGACGAGGGCGGTTCCGAGGGCCGGGACGGGCCCGATGCCCAGCGCGAGCAGCGCGAGGACCAGGCCGGAGACTACGGCTGCCACCGCCGCGTGGGTGGCTGTGCGTATGCGCCGCGGCAAGTTGACTCCAGGGGTGCGAGGTTGGGCGGGTGCGGTGGGGTCGGGGGTAGGGCTGAGGGCCGGGGCTCGGGGCCGTCAGGACCAGAAGTCGGCCATCGTGCGGTGGATGCCCTCGACGGTGGCCCGGAGCTCGGGGTGTCCGGGGACCGAGCCGTAGACCGTGCCGATCAGCCACTCGGTGCCGGCCCGCCAGTCGGCCCGCCAGGACGGGTCGATCGTGGCGTCCACCAGGTCCACCCCGGGGAGGTGGTGGAGGCCGTCGAGCACCTCGCCGGGGCCGGGGGCGAGGCCGTCGGCGGGCGGGGAGAGGAAGTACTGGAACGCCACCTTCGGGCAGTCCGCGCCCAGGGCGAGCACCGGCTCGGGCGGGTCGAACGCGCCGAGTGCCAGCCGGAGGGCGAGGGCGAGCAGGTCCGTCCCGGCGGAGCGCTTGAGGACGTCCGAGACGTGCCCGCCCAGGCGGCCGTTGACCTCGATCAGCCGTGGCCCGGCGGGGGTGAACTTGATCTCGGTGTGGGTGACGCCCTCGCGGATGCCGAGCGCCCGCAGCGCGCGCTGCTCCAGGGCCACGACCTCGTCGGCCAGGCCGGCGGGGAGCAGGGCCGGGGTGAAGTAGCCGGTCTCCCGGAACGGGGGAGCCAGTGGCAGCTTGCCGGTGACCGCGAGGGTGCGGATCTGGCCGTCGCGGATCGCGGACTCGACCGAGACGTAGTCGCCCCAGAACTCCCCCACCACGGTGGGGTCGCTCACCAGGTACTCCTCCAGCACGAACACCGCCGGGCTCGCCACGCCCTCGGTGAACTCGGCGTACCGGTCGGCCAGTTCGGCGGTGCTGCGGACCAGGCAGGTGTCCACGCTGCCGGCGCCCGAGCGGGGCTTGAGGACGGCGGGCAGCCCGGTCGCGGCGAGGGCCGGGCCGAGGTCGGCGGCGGAGTGGACCGTCCGGCAGGCGGTGCTCTGCACGCCCGCCGCCGCCAGGGCCTCGCGCTGGCGGAACTTGTCGACCAGGACCTCGACGGTGGCCCGGTCGTGGAACGGCACGCCGCACCGCGCGGCCACGGCGGCCGCCGTCCGGAGCAGGTGGTCACTGAAGGTGATCACTCCGGCGGCGCCGAACTCGGCGGCCCGGTCGCACAGTTGCTCCTCGGTCAGGCCGGACGTGTCCACCACGGTGGCCGACTTCGGCAGCTGGGCCAGGTCGGCGGCCACCTTCGGGTCGCCGAGGTCGCCGAGGAAGACCGCCGTGCACAGCCGCCGCCCGGCGGTCAGGACCCCGCGCGCGGTGGCCGAGCCCCGGCCGTAGACGACCAGCAGCACCGGGGGCGTCGGGGGCGCAGGAGGCGTAGGGGACTCCGGGGGCGCCGGGTGGTCCGTCGGGTTCGAGCCGCCCATGTCAGCGCTCCTGCGGCTGGTTCGGGCTGAACGCCGCGCGCTCGGCGGCGACGGACCGGTGCTCCCAGGCCTCCCGGTCGCGCAGGTAGAGCGGCCGGTCGGCGACGACGGCCCGGGTCTCGGCCGAGCCCGCCGAGAGCCGCCACCGCACCGAGCCGGTGACGTGCGCCGAGCAGACCTCGATGAACGCCTGGCTGGCGCGGCGCAGTTCGCCGAACCAGCGGCCCTCCAGCGCCTCGCGGACCCACAGCTGCTCCTGGTTCAGCTTCTCCCGCAGCAGCTCGGCGGAGAGGGTGGCCGTCTCCAGGTGGCGGCGCGAGCGCAGCAGCAGCCAGGCGGCGGGCATCTCGCGGATCTCCAGCACCTTCGGCCCGTGGCCCAGGTGTTCGAGCCCGCTGTACCGGCCGAGGCCGTGCGCGCCGACCAGGTGGTTGAGGGTGTCGATCAGCTCGGTCAGCGGCAGCCGGCGGCCGTCCACCGCGACCGGACGGCCGGCCTCGAAGGCGACCTCGACGGCCTCCGGGGCCTCGGCGGGGCGCAGCGCGCTCCACTGGTAGAGCCGCTCGGGCACGGCGTGGTCCTCGGGGTCGTCGAGGATCCCGGACTCGAACTCCCGGCACCACAGGTTGGAGTCGCCGCTGACCAGCCGCTCGCTCAGCTGCTCCAGGCCGGCTTCCTTGAGCTCGTGCATCTTCTGGTCCCGGTCCACCGGGTCCAGGTCGTACGGGCTGCCGTAGCGCCCGGCGAAGCCGAGCAGTTCGAGGGCGCCGTTGAGCCGGCGCAGGGTGTTCTGGGAGCGGTTGGCGGTGTGCAGCACGGTGGTGGCGCCGAGTTCGCGGGCGGTGTCGACGGCGACCTTGGCGATCAGCGGGCGGCTGAGCGAGGAGCTGACCGGGTGGGTGTCGAGGTAGACGGCGTGCGCGGCGATGGCCGGGCGGACGTAGTCCTCGGCGAACTCCTGCCGGCCGTCGACCAGGTGCAGCCGGATGCCGAGCCGGTCGGCGATCCGCTGCTTGTGCTCGCTGCTCTCGTCCTCGCCGAGGTCGACGCTGACGGCGTGGACGTTGCGGGCGCCGGCCCGGGCCAGGCGGTGCAGCAGGTAGCTGCTGTCCAGCCCGCCGCTGAACAGGGTGACGACGGGGGCCGACGGATCGCGGGCGATCGCGTCGAGCTCGCCGAAGGAACGGACGACCTGGGCAGTCACCGCGATCCCTCCGGTCCCTGCTCGGCCAGGGCGGCGGTGAAGGCCGTCACCGTGGGCTCGTCGTACATCAGGTGCATCGGGACCTCGACGCCGAGCAGCGCCTCCAGCTTGCGGGTGGCGCGGACCACCTTGAAGGAGTCCCCGCCGATCTCGAAGAAGTCGTCGTCCGGGCCGATGGCGGGCAGTCCGAGGACCTCGCACCAGACCGTGGTGACGGTGGCGGCCACGCCGTCGCCGGGCGGTGCTTGCGGTTCGTCGGTGACGGCGGGCAGGACGGCCCCGGCCCGTTCGGTCAGCAGGGCGCGGTCCAGCTTGCCGTTGGCGGTCAGCGGCATCGAGTCGACGGTGGCCAGCGACGCCGGGACCATGTACGAGGGCAGGGCGCCGCGCAGCGTCTCGCGCACGGCGGCGGTGACGCTCGCGGGCTCGGCGCCGGGTGCGAGCACCAGGAAGCCGACCAGCCGGGCGTCGCTGCCGCGGCCGTGGGCCACCACGGCCGCCTGCCGGACCTCGGGCACCCGCAGGGCGGCGGACTCGATCTCGCCCAGTTCGATCCGGTAGCCGCGGATCTTCACCTGGAGGTCGACCCGGCCCAGGAACTCCAGGCCGCCCACCGGGTGGGTGCGGACCAGGTCGCCCGAGCGGTAGAGCGGGCCGGGGCCGTCGCCGAGGTGGTCCGGGACGAAGCGCTCCGCGGTGAGCTCGGGCCGGTTGAGGTAGCCGAGGGCGAGGCCCTCGCCGCCGATGTAGAGCTCGCCGGGCTCGCCGTCCGGTACGGGCTTGCCGTCCTCGTCGAGGATCCACAGGGTGGTGTCCTCGATGGCCGGGCCGATGTAGACGGTGTCCAGGCCGGGGTCGCGCGGGGGCACCCAGGCGGTGCAGTAGATGGTGCACTCGCTCGGCCCGTAGAGGTTGGTGAGCGGCGCGGTGGACTGGGCGTGGAAGCGGCGGACCAGCTCGGGCGCGAGCGGCTCGCCGCCGGTGAGCACGCGCCGCAGGCCGTCGAAGCGCTCCTCGGGCCCGCGGGCCAGCAGGAACAGCTCCAGCAGCGAGACCACGCAGTAGAAGACGGTGATGTCGGCCGCGCGGATGGTCTCGGCGAGGTAGTCGGCGTCGCGCTGGCGGCCGGGGGCGGCGATGACGATGGTGGTGCCGGTGATCAGCGGCCAGTACACCTCGATCAGGAACATGTCGAAGCTGCACGCGGTGTGGTGCAGCATCCGGTCGTCCGGGCCGAGTCCGTGGCTGCGCTGGAGCGCCCGCAGGCGGGTGGTCACCGCGCGGTGCGGGATCAGCGAGGCCTTCGGCCGGCCGGTGGAGCCGGAGGTGTAGATGACGACCGCGGGCTGCTCGGCGAGGTCGGCCGCCGGCTCGAACGGGACGGCCGGGCGGGCCGCCGCGCACTCGTCGACGGTGACGACCTCGGTGCCCGGCAACTCGGGGAAGCGGGAACGCAGTTCGGGGGTGGTGATCAGCAGCCGGGGCGTGCAGTCGGCCAGCATGTCGAGGGTGCGGGCGACCGGGTCGTTGACGTCGAAGGCGACCTGGGCGGCGCCGGCCAGGATCACCCCGGCCACGGCGACCACGAAGTCGGCCGAGCGCTCCAGGTAGACCGCGACCCGCTCGCCCGGGCGCACCCCCCGCTCGCGCAGCAGCGAGGCGACCCGCACGGTGCGGTCCCTGAGCTCGCCAGCGAGCAGGACCCGGTCGCCGTCGACCACGGCGGGCTGCGCCGGGTCGGCCTCCCAGCGGGAGAGCAGCAGGGTGTCGAGCCGTCGTTCGCCGTCGTCGAGAATCGTGGCCGTAGGGCTAGCCATGGAGGTTGTGTCCAATCGGTGTGGTCGGTGCAGGGGCGTCCCGGCGGCCGGGGCCGGCCGGGACGCCGGTTGGTTCACTGGTCGGCGTCGGAGCCCGGGGCGTCGGAGCCGGCCGGTGCGTCGGCGTCGGCGTCGGTCAGGGCGGGGCCGATGGCCGCGGTGAGGTCGCGGACCGTGGAGGAGTCGAAGAGCAGCTCGATGTCGAGCGAGCAGCCGAGTTCCGCCTCCAGCCGGGAGACCAGTCGCAGGGCGCGCAGCGAGTCGCCGCCCAGCTCGAAGAAGTCGTCGTCCAAACCGACCTCCGGCAGTGCCAGGACCTCGCGGAACAGCCGGGCCACCAGCGCCTCGTGGTCCGCCGTGCCGCCGGGCCCGCCGCTCGGCGCGGCCTCGTCCGCGAACCCGGCCGGGGTGGGCAGGGCGAGCAGGTCGGTCTTGCCGGCCGGGGTGAGCGGCAGCTCGGCGAGGACGGTGACCGCCTCGGGGACCATGTACGAGGGCAGCGAGCGCCGCAGCCCGGCCTGGACCCCGGGGGCGTCGAGCGGGGCGCCCCGGTCCGCGGGCACCACCCAGGCGACCAGGCGGCCCTCCCGGACGGCGACCGCGGCGGCCGCCACCTCGGGCAGGGCCAGCAGGACCTGCTCGATCTCGCCGGGCTCGATCCGGTAGCCGCGCAGCTTGAGCTGGCGGTCCATCCGGCCGAGCAGTTCGATCCGCCCGTCGGGCAGGCGGCGGGCGTGGTCGCCGGTGCGGTACATCCGGCCGCCCGTGAACGGGTCGGTGACGAACCGCTCGGCCGTCAGCTCGGGCCGCTGCCAGTAGCCCTGGGCCACGCCGTCACCGCCGATGCACAGCTCGCCGACGCAGCCGACCGGCAGCAGCTCGCCGTCCACGGTGTCCAGCACGTGCAGCACGGTGTTGGCGATCGGGCGGCCGACGGTGACCCGGGTGGTGTCGGCGGTGATCCGCTCGACGCTGGAGTACACGGTGGTCTCGGTCGGCCCGTACATGTTCCACACCGACTCGCCGCGCTCGGCCAGCGGCGCCGCCAGGTCCGCGGGGAAGGCCTCGCCGCAGCTGTAGAGCCGGGGGCGGCCGGCGCCCTGCCAGTCGGAGTCCAGCAGCGCCCGGTAGCGGGACGGGGTGGCCTGGAGCGCGGTGATGCCGTGCTCGACGCTGTAGCGGTCGAGTTCGCGGCCGCTCAGCCCGAGGGCCTGGCCGCCGACGTACACCGTCGCGCCGACGGCGAGCGGTACCAGCAGCTCGGCCAGCGAGGTGTCGAAGCCGAGCGTGGTGAGGGCGAGGAAGCGGGTGTCGCCGTCGAGGCCGGGGTGACGGCGGGCCAGGCTGTCCACCAGGTTCGCCAGCGCGCGGTGGCCGACGGCGACGCCCTTGGGGCGGCCGGTGGAGCCGGAGGTGAACATCAGGTAGGCGAGGCCGTCCGGGGCTGCGCCCGGCAGCTCGGCGGCGGCGGGGTCGGCGGCCTCCTGGAGCGTCAGGTCGAGGTCGGCCAGGTCCAGGGAGGCCAGGTCGACGGCGGTGCCGTCCCAGCCGGCCAGCGCGGGCGCGCCGGTCGCGTCGGTGAGCACCACGGCCGGGGCCGCGTCCGCCAGGACGAGGCCGATCCGCTCCACCGGGTGGGCCGGGTCGAGCGGGACGAACGCGGCCCCGGCCCGGGCGACGGCCAGCATCGCGGTCACCAGGTCGGCGCTGCGGCCCAGGCAGACGCCCACCCGGTCGCCGGGGCGCACGCCGCGCGCGGCCAGCTGCCGGGCCAGGGCCTTGGCCCGCCGGTCGAGTTCGCGGTAGCTGTACCGGGTCTGCTGGTCGACCACCGCCGGGTGGTCCGGGCGGCTGCGGACCGCGTCGTCGATCAGCCCGGACAGCAGGGCCGACGGCTCGCCGCGGTCGATCTCGCTGCCGTTCCAGGTGTCGAGCTGGCGGGCGCGGGCCGCCTCGGGGACGGCGAGCAGCTCGCGGACCGGGCGGCCGGGCTGCGCGGCGATGCGGGTCAGAACCGCGACGACGTGGTCGAGCAGCGCGCCGGTCTCCTCCGGGGTGATCCGCCCGGCGTCCACCACCGCCTGGAGCTGCATCTCGGCGGCGGCCCGCACGACCAGGGTGACCGGGTAGTTGGTCCGGGTCTCGTAGCGGACGTCGCTGACCGTGACCGCGCCGTGGGAGAGCACCGCCTCGGTGCGGTCCGGGTAGTTCTCGACCACCACGACGGTGTCGAACAGCGGCACGCCGGGCGCGGTGTCGGCCCAGCGCTGGATGTCGGTCAGCGGGGTGTGCTGGTGGTCCAGCAGCGGGTGGCGGGTCGCGGCGTGGCGGGCCAGCCACTCGTCGCCGGGCAGCTCCCGGTCGATCCGCACCCGCACCGGGACGGTGTTGATGAACATCCCGAGCATCTGGTCCGCCCGGTGCAGGTCGACGGGGCGGCCCGAGACGGTCACGCCGACCACCACGTCGTCGCGGCCGCTGTGGCGCGCGACCGTCCCCGCCCAGGCGGCCTCGACCAGGCTGCTGAGCGTGGTCGCCCTGCCGGCGGCCAGCCGCCGCAGCGCGGTGACGGTCTCGGCGGGCAGCTCGGCCCGCACCGTGCGGAAGTCGCCGGACGGCTTGGCGCCCGGGCGCACGCCCGGCAGGCTCAGCGTCGCCGGCTCGCGGTAGCCCGCCAGGTAGCCGGTCCAGAACGCGCGGTCGCGCTCGGCCTCCTGACGGCCCAGCCAGGCGATGTACTCGCGGAAGGCGGGCGGCGCGGGCGGCTCGGCGGCGTCACCGGACAGTCCGGCGGTGACCTCGGCCAGCAGCAGCGCGGCGGACCAGCCGTCCAGCAGCAGGTGGTGGTACGTCCACACCACCAGGTGCTCGTCGGGCAGGCGCAGCACCAGCAGCCGCATCAGCGGCGGCCGGGCCAGGTCGAAGCGCTCGCGGGCGCGCTGCTCCAGCTCCTCGGCGACGGCGCGCTCCCGGGCCGGCCCGTCCAGCCCGGACAGGTCGCGGAACTCGATCGGCAGGTCCGCCTTGGGCAGCACCACCTGGTGCGGGGTGCGGATCCGCTCGCGGACGAAGGCCGTGCGCAGCACCGGGTGCCGGGCGATCGCCCGCTGCCAGGCTGCTCCCAGCTCCGTCAGGTCCAGTTCGCCGCGCACCCGGAAGGTGGTCAGCTCGACGTACAGGCCGTGCTCGGGGGAGGTGGTGCTGTGGAAGAGCATCCCCTCCTGGGTCGGCGAGAGCGGGTAGATGTCCTCGATGTCGTTCACTTGGTGTCCTCTCCTGACCGGAACAGGGCGAATACCCGGGCCAGGTCGTCTTCGCTGAGGTCCGCGTCCGAGAACGCCTCGCCCGACCCCTTCGCGGGGGCCGGATCGGGCTCGGTGGGAGCGGTGGGCGGGGCGGGGGTGTCGGACGCCGGGGCGGCGGTGGGCGCGCGGTCCGCGCGCAGCCGGGCGGCGAGCTGTCCGACGGTGGGGTGGGCGAAGAGGTCGCCGGGGGAGACGGTCAGGCCCTGCCGCTGGAGTTCGGCGGTGATCTGGACGATCAGCAGGGAGTCGCCGCCGAGTTCGAAGATGCTGTCCTCGGGGCCGATCCGGGGGACGCCCAGCAGCCGGGACCAGACCGCGGCGATCTGCTCCTCCAGCCCCTCGGGGCCGGTCGCCGGTGCGGACGCCAGGGCGGCCTCCGGCGCGGCCTGCGATGCGGTCGGGACGGGCGTGGCCGGCCCGGCCGCGCGGGGGCTGACCAGCACGTGCGGGAGGTGACGGTTGGCCAGGATCCGGTCGAAGGCCAGCAGGCCCTCCCGGGTCGGGATGCCGCCCTCCGCGTCCGGGCCGGGAGCGTCCGGGCCGGGGGCGGCCGGGGCCGGGCGCAGCACGAAGCCCTCGACGAGCACGGCCGGAGCGCCGTCCGGCCCGGCGACGACCACGTCGACGACCAGCGTGTCGCCCGCCCCGGCGTCACCGGAGCGGCGGTCGACCCGCACCACGGCCTCGGGGCCGAGCGGGCCGAGCACCACCAGGCGGCGGTAGGCGACCGGCAGGTGGCTGCCGGTGCGGGCGGTGACGGCGCCGGTGGCGGTGTCCAGCAGCGCGGGGTGCAGCGGGTGCGCGGCCAGGTCGCCGTGGAACGCCTCGGGCAGGCGCAGCCGCAGCATCGCCCCGCCGCGCCCGTCCTCACGGACCTCGGTGACGCTCTCCCAGCGCGGCCCGGTGCGCAGCCCGCTGGCGCCGCCGGGCCGCTCCCCGGCGGCGGCGGACACCGCGACCTGCGGCACCGGGGCGCAGCGGGCCGCGAGGCCGTCGAGGTCCAGGCGCTCGGGGGAGTCGCCCCCGTACGGCGCGATCCGGCCCTGGGCGTGCGGCCTGGACGGCACGGCGCTGGAGCGCACCTCCCACAGGTGCCCGCCGTCGGGCGCCGGACGCAGCCGCAGGGTGACCTCGGGCGGGGCGTCGGCGGGCATCCGCAGCGGGTGGGTGAAGACCGCGTCCAGCTCGACCGGCCCGTCCCCGACCGCCAACCGGTGCCCGGCGACGGCGAGTTCGAGCAGCGCGGTGCCGGGCAGGACCGGGACGTCGCCGATCCGGTGCTCCTCGGCCGGCCAGGCGCTCTGCCCGGTGCGGCGCAGCCGCAGCTCCACCGTGCCGTCCGGCTCCGCCCGGCGGGCGTCGAACAGGGCGTGGTCGAGCACCTCGCCGCCGTCGAGCCAGTCGCGCCGGCCGGACCGCATCGCCATGCCGGTCTGCGACCACCGGTCCCAGCCGATCGACACGGCGGCCCGGGAGCCGGCGGCGAAGCTGTCCAGGAAGGCGTTGGCGCCGGTGTAGTCGGCCTGGCCGACCGCGCCGGTGACCGCCAGCACCGAGGAGCAGAGCACCAGCACCGGCCGGTCCACGGCCGTCAGCCGCTCCAGCAGGACGGTGCCGAGCACCTTGGGGGCGAGCACCCGCGCCATCTCCCCGGCGCTGCGCAGGGCGGTGACGCCACCGCCGGGCACCCCGGCGGCGTGGACCACCCCGGCGATCGGGCCGTACGCGGCCCGCACCCGGTCGAGCGCGGCGCCGAGCGCGGCCTCGTCGGTGACGTCCGCCTGGACGAGGCAGAGCCGGGCGCCGTGCGCGGTCAGCCCGGCGAGGGCCTCGGCCAGCTCCGGCGGGCAGCTCGCGGCGGGCGCCGCGCCCTCGGGGCGCAGGCTCCGCCAGCCGGCGCCGTCGGGGACGGCACGGCGGGTGAGCAGGACGAGCGTCCGGTCGGCGTCCTCGGCGAGGTGGCCGGCCACGGCCAGACCGATCCCGCCCAGGCCGCCGGTGACCAGCCACACGCCGGACGGCGCGGCGGGCTGCGGCCCGGCCGGGTCGGTGAGGACGGGCCGCTCCGGGACCGGCACCAGGTGCGCCCGGCCGCGGACGGCGGTCAGCGGCGCCGCAGCGTGCCCGGCGCGCAGCTGCGCCACCACGGTCTGCGCCGCCAGGGCCAGTTCCTCGGGTTCCCGGGTCGGGTAGTCCAGGTCGAGGGCCTGGACGGTGACGCCGGGCAGCTCCTGCGGCAGCACCCGCACCGCGCCCAGCCCGGCGGCGGCCTGCGGGGTGCGGGCGGGCTGCCCGTGCACCCCGTGGGCGGCGTCGGTGACCAGCAGCATCCGCAGCGGCCGGCCGGGGAACGCCTCGCCCAGGGCCCGGGCCAGCTGGACCGGGACGGTGAGGGCGCGCAGCGCGCCGTCGGCCGCCTCGCCCGGGGTGGCCGAGCGCAGCGGCGGGGTGTCCAGAGCCCAGCAGGAGAGGACGGCGTCCGGCACGGTGCCGCGCGCGGCCAGGGCGGCGGCCAGCGCGGGGAAGGCTTCGGGGTCGTCGGCGTCGAGCGTGAACGAGGCGTCCTGCGCGGTGAACGCCCCGGCGCGGGCGCGGACCAGGCTGACCTGGGCACCGGCGGCGGCGAGCTCTCCGGCGACGGCCTCGGCGAGGCCGGACTCGTCGGCGAGCAGGAGCACCGACGAGGGGAGCGGCCCGGTGCCGGACGGCGGCAGGGCCTGCGTCCAGGACACGACGCGCAGCCAGTCGTCCACGCCGCTCGCACCGTCGGAAACCTGCGCGGGCCCTGCGGGGCCCTGGACGGTGACGGCGGCGGGCTCGGCGGCGGTGGGCTCGAACCAGTGCCGGGTGGGCTCGAACGGGTAGCCCGGCAGCGAGACGTGCCGGCGCCCGGCGCGCTCGCCGAGGGCGGACCAGTCGACCTCGGTGCCCCGCTCCCACAGCCGGGCCAGCGCGGTGAGCCGGGCCGGCGGCTGGTCCGGGGCGGGCGCGGCGCCGCCGAGGGTGGGCAGCGCGGGGCGTCCGGTGCCCAGGGTCCGTACGGCGAAGCCGCTCAGCCCCCGGCCGGGGCCGAGCTCCAGCAGCGGGCCGTCGCCCGGCAGCGCGGCGAGCGCGTCGGCGAAGCGGACGGTGTGCCGCAGCTGGCGCGCCCAGTACTCCGGTGACGCGGCCTCCTCGGCGGTGAGCTCACGCCCGGTCAGGCCGGAGACGAGCGGCACGGCGGGCGCCTGGACCGGGACGGTGGCGACCAGCCGGGCGAACTCCTCCAGCAGCGGTTCGGCGTCCCGGGAGTGGAAGGCGTGCCGCACGGCCAGCTGCCGGGCGGCCACACCGCGCGCGGCCAGGCGCTCGGCGAGCCGCGCGACCGCCTCGGGGGCGCCGGCCACCACGCAGCGGTCGGGCGCGTTGACGGCGGCCAGTTCCGGCCCGGCCGGGTCGTCCAGCAGGGCGCGCAGCTCCGGCTCGGGCAGCGGGACGCTGAGCATCGCGCCGGGCGCCATGGTGCCCATCAGCCGGCCGCGTTCGGCCACCAGCCGGGCGGCGCCGGGCAGGTCGAAGACCCCGGCGGCGCAGGCGGCCGCGAACTCGCCGACGCTGTGCCCGGCGAGTGCGACCGGCCGGACGCCGAGCCCCGTCCACCACGCGGTGAGCGCGTACTCCACCGCGAACAGGGCCGGCTGGGCGGTCTCGGTCCGGTCGAACAGGTCCGGGTGGGCCGGGTCGAGCAGCAGCTCGCGCAGCGGCGCCGTGGTCCACGGCCGCAGGGCGTCCAGGCAGCGGTCGAGCGCGGCGCGGAAGAGCGGCTCGGCGCGGTACGGCTCGGCCGCCATGCCGGGGTGGCCGGCCCCCTGCCCGGGGTAGAGGAAGGCCACCTTCTGGCCGGTTCCGACGGCCTGGACGGCCTGGGCGGCGGGGGACGCCTCGCCCGAACGCCCGGTCAGGACGGCGCGCCGCCACGGGTGGTGGCGCCGCCTGGTCTGGAGGGTGAACGCGGCGTCGCCCGCGCCGGGCGCACCGGGGGCGGCCAGCGCCGCGCCGATCCGCTCGGCGGCCCGGTCGAGCGCCCGCTCGCTCCTGGCGGACAGCGGCAGCAGCTCCCACTGCGCGGGCTCGGCGGCGGGCGCCGCGGGCAGCGGCGGCGCGTCCTGGAGGATCAGGTGGGCGTTGGTGCCGCCGATGCCGAAGGAGCTGACGCCCGCGATCCGGGTGCCGTCGCGGCCGGACCACGGCTCGGCCTCGGTCAGCACCCGGAACAGGCCCGGGGCCAGTTCGGGGCTGGGGCTCTCGAAGTGCACGGTCGGCAGCAGCGTGCGGTGCTGGAGTGCGAGCACCGTCTTGATCAGCCCGGCCATCCCGGCGCAGGTGTCCAGGTGGCCGACGTTCGACTTGACCGCGCCGAGCACCCGGCGGGAGTCCGGGGCGTCCGCGAACACCCGCCCCAGCGCGGCGAGTTCGATCCGGTCGCCGAGCGCGGTGCCGGTGCCGTGCGCCTCGATGCAGGAGACCTCGCCGGGCGTGACCCCGGCCACGGACTGGGCCGCCGAGACGACCCGGACCTGTCCGTCCAGGCTCGGCGCGGTGAAGCCGACCTTGCGGTTCCCGTCGTTGTTGACCGCCGAGCCGAGCAGCACGGCCCGTACGGTGTCGCCGTCGGCGACCGCGTCGGCCAGCCGCTTCAGCACCACCACGCCGACGCCGCTGCCGAAGACCGTGCCGGTCGCGTCGGCGTCGAAGGGGCGGCAGTGCCCGTCGGCGGAGAGGATGCCGCCCTCGGCGTGCAGGTAGCCGAGCCCCTGGCCGATCCCGGCGGAGACGGCGCCGGCCAGCGCCACGTCGCACTCGCCGCTGAGCAGCGCCTCGGCGGCCAGGTGGACCGCGAGCAGGGCGGAGGAGCAGGCGCTCTGCACGCTCAGGCTCGGGCCGGTCAGGCCCAGCCGGTAGGAGGTCTGGGTGGCGAGGTAGTCCTTGTCCCCGGCGGCCAGCCACTGGACGTCGGCCCGGTCGGCCAGGTGGGCCGCGTTGGGCAGCAGGTGGTGCGTCAGGTAGGAGTTGAAGCCGGCCGAGGCGTAGACGCCCACGCCGCCCTCGACGCCGTCGGTCAGCTGCCCGGCGTCCTCCAGCGCGGTGACCGCGCACTGCAGGAACAGCCGGTGCTGGGGGTCCATCAGCTCGGCGTCGCGGGGCGGGATGCCGAAGTACTCGGCGTCGAACTCCGCGAGGCCCTCCAGCACGCCGCCCGCCCCGACGAACCGGGGGTCGGCCAGCCGTTCGGCGGGGACGCCCAGGGCCGCCAGCTCCTCGGGGCTCCGGAAGGTGACGCTCTCGCGGCCCGCGACCAGGTTGGCCCAGAAGGCCCCGGCGTCGGGAGCTCCGGGGAACCGGCAGGCGAGGCCGGTCACGGCGATCGCGTCCGGCAGGTCCGGCGGTGCGGCGGCCGGGCCCCCGGGGGCGTGGGTGGTCATCGGGCTTTCTCCTCATGGGTGGTGATGCGACGCGGCTCGCGGGGGTCCGGCGGCCGACACCCGGCACGGGGTGCGGGGTGTCGGCCGCCGGCCGTCGGGGTCAGCCGGTCGGGCCGGTGCCGGAGCCGCCTCGAGATAGGAAGAGGGTGGTGTAGGGGAAGAGTGTTTGG
>NZ_JBFBFU010000022.1:0-150375 GCF_040684355.1 Kitasatospora sp. NPDC091276
TTAACCCCCGTGTTTTTGTGCGGGGGGCCCGCGGGGGGGCCCCCCTGGCCGCGTCGCCCCGGGCCGCCCCGCCCCGGCCGGGCACGACGGGCGTTCCTCGTGGTGCGCCGTACGGTCAGACGGCCTGCAGGTAGAACAGGTCCGGTCGGCTGTCCTGGACGATCTGGTAGCCCAGGCCGTCGCTGTGGTTCTGGGCGGCGACCCACTTGCCGGAGTTCAGGTTCTGGAGGGCGAAGCGGTTGCCGCCCGGAACCTTCGCCATCCAGAACGCCTGGTTCTCGGGGACGATGTCGCCGCAGCCGACCGTGATGATCCAGTTGCCGTCGTCCTTTCCCCAGCGGTCGACGACCATGCACCAGCCGCGCCAGCTGTCGCGGAAGTACACCAGCTCGCGGCCGTCGGAGGCGTGCTTGCGGCAGACCTGCCACTTCTGGTTCGACTCGTCACCCCAGAAGTACTGGATGACCGAGCCGTGGTTCCCGGGGGAGAGCGCGACGGTCAGCGGCCGGTCGGCCCCGGCGGTGTTGATGCGGTAG
Organism: Kitasatospora sp. NPDC091276; assembly: GCF_040684355.1. Classification (NCBI taxonomy): domain Bacteria; kingdom Bacillati; phylum Actinomycetota; class Actinomycetes; order Kitasatosporales; family Streptomycetaceae; genus Kitasatospora; species Kitasatospora sp. NPDC091276. The sequence continues at coordinate 537 of NZ_JBFBFU010000022.1, forward strand.
AGGCCGGGGTCGCAGGGGTAGTCGCTCTCCGGGTCCGCAGCGAGTGCGGTGGCCGACGCGGGGGCGGCCAGGGCGGCGGGGGAGGCGGTGAACAGCAGGGCGCCGACGGCGGCCGCCGTGCCGAGGACGTTCAGCGGGCGGCGGGCGCGGTAGCGCGGACGGTGCGGGTGGGGCATCGTGGACTCGCTTTCGCAGCAGGTGGGTCGGGCCGTTTCCGTGATCCTGGGCATCAGCAGACGAGTCGCGCCCGGGCGGCCGCGCGCAGGGTGCCGGCCGGCTCCGGGTAGGCGCAGGAGACGGTGCCCTGCTCCGGGACGTCGAAGGTGGTGAAGGTGCCGGGGCCGTTCGGGCTGGTGTTGATCCAGTAGCCCGTGTTCCCGCTGCGGGCGCAGATGTAGCGGACCCACTCGCCGGTGACCTTCCGGGTGCCGCGGTAGAGGCCGTAGTAGCCGGGGCTGTTGAAGTTCACGGTGTCGGTGACGGTGGTGGTGCGGGTGGTCGCCTTGGTGTTGGCAACCGAGAAGCCGACCTTGACGCTCACCTTGGCGAAGATCGCCTTGAATTCGGCGCTCACCTCGGTGCTGGTGTTGATCGTGGTGCTCACCGAGTCGACCTCGCTGAGGGTCTTGGTGTAACTGCCGGTGGTGCCGGGGGTGATGGCGACCGCGAGGAAGTCGGTGACGGTCGGTTCGACCCGGGCCGAGGCGATGTCCTCCCACAGGTAGTCGCGGGCGGGGTCGCAGGTGGCGGTCGGCGGTGTGGTGTCGGCGTGTGCGGGCGCGGCGCCGAGGCCGAGTCCGGTCACCGCGACCAGTGCGGCGACTCCTGAGGTGAAGGCGGTGCGCCTGGTGCGCGAGCTCATGAGGGTGCTCCTCCGCTGGACGATGAAGGCACTGCGATGCACGTCACGTCATGTGCATGGCGTGAATCCCCCGTGGGGAAATCTTCACGTTCGCGGCGGGGCCCCGGCCATCCCAGATTCCTGGGGGCGTGCGGCGGGCGCGCGCCAGGGGCGCGGGGCCACGGGTCAGCAGCGCCCTCCGCCGAGCATGATCCGCGCGATCAGCTCCTGCCGGCTGCCCACCCCGGTCTTGGTGAACACCGACTTCAGGTGGTCCTGCACCGTGTACGGCGTCATCGCGAGCAGCCGGGCCACGTCCCGGGTGTCGCTGCCGCGCACCAGCAGCAGCGCCACCTCCTGCTCGCGGGCGGTCAGCCCGTACGCGGCCAGGTAGAGCGGCATCACCTCGGCCGGCGAGGCGGGCGTGGCCACCACCGTCACCTCGTCCGCCGCCGCGTCGCCGCGCAGCGCCGATCCGTGCAGCAGGTACCAGCGATCGTCCCGGGAGCGGACCCGTACCGGCGTCTGCGGCGCGGCCAGCCCGTGCGCCGCCCGGCGGGCGTGCTCGGCGGCCATCGCCACGGAGGTCGGGATGCTGAGCGAGGTGGGGGTGGGGTCGGCCAGCCGGTCGAGCAGGTCCTCGGCCGGGCCGGACATCGCCCGCAGCCGGTTGCGCCGGTCGAGCAGCAGGACCGCAGGCCCCGCGTCCTCCTGGTCCGGTGCGCCGGCCGGAACGTGGCACGCCCGCAGCGCGTTGCCCAGGTGGCGGGCGGCGGCGCCGGCGAGCTCGCGCTGGCGCCCCAGGTAGGGGCCGCGGTCCGGGGCCCGCATGAACGCCGCGCACCCCCACATCCCGCCCGTCGCGTCGAACACCGCCCGCAGTTCGTCCCCGAACCCGGCCGGTGCTATCTGCTCCCGGAACCGCACGCTCTCCTGCGGGCGCCCCTTGGTCGCCCGGCTCAGCGTCTCCGCCTGCGCCCCGCTGTGCCGGATCTTCGGGAAGGTCGCCAGGTCGTCCTCCCAGACCTCCAGCCTGACGGCGTGCTCGTACGCCGTCAGGCTGAGGTCCTCGCTCTGCACCGAGTTCACCAGCCCGGTCGCCGGATCCGCGGTGTGCCAGCACACCGCGTCGAACTCCAGGACCGGGCGCAGCAGTTCGTCCGCCCGCCGGAACACCTCCGGCGCCGTCAACCCCTCCCCGGCGAGCTCCCGCATCCCCTCGATCGCCGACCGCGCCGCCACCCCACGAGCCCCACGTAATCCCATGGCGGGAAGCTAACACGCTGTTCGTACCCCCACCCACGCGCCGATCGGCGGGGTCCGCCTCCTCCTCGCGGTGGGCCGACGGCCCCCGGCGTCATCCTGACGTCCCGTCATGCCGGCCGGGGGCGGCGTGCGCCGGGGGCTCAGCCGGGCAGCGAGTCCATGAAGGAGCTGACCGAGAAGACGGCCTTGCCGGGGCCGGCCGGGCCGTAGCCGGGCGGGGAGGAGAGGCCGAACTCCTCCAGGGTGGCGCGGTAGGCCCGGAGCAGGCGGATGTGGTACTCCAGCGGGGCGCCCTGGGGGTTGGCCTTGCCGAGCGGAGTGGTGGGTTCGGGGCACCAGGTGGTGAAGCGGGGCACCACGCCGTGGGACATGAAGAAGCGCAGGCCCTCCCGGGTGGAGGCGATGGCCTCGTCGACGGTGGTGAAGCCGAAGGGCTGCGCCATCTCGACCCCGGCGACGAAGTTGGGGATCACGTTCTCCGGGCCGAACACCTCGGTGGAGTCGAGGATGCGCCGGTGCCACTCGTCGCGGCCCACGTAGCGCTCCTTGCCGGGGCAGTACAGCTCGAACAGGCGCTTGTCCCAGACCTCGAAGTTGGGGTGGTAGATCCGCACGCCGTAGTCGTGGAAGCGCTGGACGTCCTCGCGCGGCAGGGCCTGGGCGACGACCTTGCCGATCCAGCGACCGGGGAAGCGCTCCTCGATGGCCTTGGCGTACTGGCCGTAGAAGTCGGCCTCGTCCCGGCCGCCGACCTGCGAGGTGATGGCGCCGCCGGTGAGGGTGTACGCCTGGGAGGCGCGGGCGGTGTCGTGGCGGTCGATGAGCTCCAGTGCCTCCAGCACCTCCTCGACCGGCTTGACCCCGGTGTAGGGGCGGCCGGCGGCCTTGTGCTGGCGCCAGTTGTGGTTGATGTCGCAGTACTGGCACTCCTCCTTGGCGCCGAAGTACTGGCAGACCCGGAAGACCGTCAGGTAGATCAGGTAGCCCCACTGGATGGTCGGGGCGACCTCCATCACCGACTTCCCGTTGGCCAGGGTGTGTCGGTAGTAGTCAGGCATCGGAGGCAGGCCCACGTCGGCGATCCGCGCGCCGTCGAGGTACAGGCCGAGCGTGCCGTCCTCCCCGGCGCCGACCCGGTACGGCGAGTCCGGGTTGACCCGCACCGACACCACGGTGCGGCGCAGCCCGTACGGGCCGCCGGTGAGCACGACCTCCTCCGGCGGGCGGTTGAGCGCGGCCGCGCCGAGTTCGGGCAGGGTGCGGTGGTCGAAGGAGAAGATGAAGTACGACTTCGGCTTGACCTCGCCGCTCCCGTCGGCGCCGGTGCTCCCGCTGAGGGCGGACTCGTCGAAGGCCATGCCGCCGCGCAGCAGGTCCTCCTTGATCACGGCCTCCCGGGGCACGTCGGGGAAACGCTCCATGAGGTCCTCGACCAGTGCGGTGCGGCTGCGGCCCTGGGTCTCCATGTGCTGGTACGTCCTTCCTGGCCCCGTTTCGTCACGGGGTCGTGGCCATTCTTCTCCCCCTTACACCGGCGGGCGCGGCGGACCGATGCATGAGGAGGTGGCGTTTCAAACGCCATACGGGCCCACGTTCACCTGATCGGGTGTAGAAGATCGTCCGGAGCGTTTCCGAACCGGTCCCCGCGCCTACGGTTGTGAACCGAGCGAGACGGGGGGCGCGTTCGAAGACCGCCCGCGCCGTCGGCCAGGTGACGAAGCGTCATGTCTCGCGATCCTTCATCAGAGTCAGAGGAGGCTCCATGCCCCTGTGCACCAGAGCGGGGACACCCTTCGAGCGCACTGCCCCCGCGGCGGTGGGGTCATGAGCTCCTCGGCGATGGAGCGGATCCTGCGCGGGCCGAGCGGCCTGGGCACCGCGGGCCTGAACCTGGCGCAGAGTCCCCCCGCCCCGAGCGCGCCCGCACCCAACACCTCCGTGCCCGGCGTCCCCACGTCCGACAGCCCCTCGCCGGGCGGTTCCAAGCCGGGTGGTTCCAAGCCGCAGCCCGGCGACGCCATCCCGGGCCTCTACCACCACCCGGTGGCCGAGCCCGACCCGGTGCGGGTGGAGGAGCTGAGCCTCAGGATCAAGGCCTGGGCGCTGGACGAGGTCGAGCTGTACCCGCCGGACTGGGAGAAGCAGTTCGACGGCTTCTCGACCGGCCGCTACATGGTGGCCTGCCACCCGGACGCGCCCGGCGTCGACCACCTGATGCTCGCCGCCCGCCTGATGGTCGCCGAGAACGCGGTCGACGACTACTACTGCGAGGAGCACGGCGGCTCGCCGGTCGGCCTCGGCGGGCGCCTGCTGCTGGCGCACACCGCGCTCGACCCGCTGCACACCACCCCGGAGTACCACCCGGAGTGGGAGGCCTCGCTGCACGAGGACGCGCCCCGCCGGGCGTACCGCTCCGCGATGGAGTACTTCACCCGGGCCTCCACGCCCTCCCAGTCGGACCGGTTCCGGCACGACATGGCCCGGCTGCACCTCGGGTACCTCGCCGAGGCGTCGTGGGCCGAGACCGAGCACGTCCCGCAGGTGTGGGAGTACCTGGCGATGCGCCAGTTCAACAACTTCCGCCCCTGCCCGACGATCACGGACACCGTCGGCGGCTACGAGCTGCCGGTCGAACTGCACGCGCTACCCGCCATGCAGCGCGTGATCGCCCTGGCCGGCAACGCGACCACCATCGTCAACGACCTGTACTCGTACACCAAGGAGCTGTCCATCCCCGGACTGCACCTGAACCTGCCCGTGGTGATCGCCGAACGCGAGGACTGCTCGCACCGGGACGGCTACCTCAAGGCGGTCGAGGTCCACAACGACCTGATGCACGCCTTCGAGGCCGAGGCGGCCGCGCTGGCCGCGGCCTGCCCCGTCCCGACCCTCGTGCGGTTCCTGCGCGGTGTGTCCGCGTGGGTCGACGGCAACCACTTCTGGCACCAGACCAACTCCTTCCGCTACACCCTGCCCGACTTCTGGTAACCACCGTTTCCGGCAGCCGTCCCCCTTCCGTTGATCACCCGCTAGGAGCTGACGCATGTCCCTGACCGACGACATCACCACCCCCGCCGACAACGCCGCCATCCCCGGGCCGGCGACCCCCTACCAGGGCGACATCGCACGTTACTGGGACCACGAGGCACGGCCGGTCAACCTTCGCCTCGGCGACGTGGACGGCCTCTACCACCACCACTACGGCATCGGCGACGTCGACCAGGCCGCCATCGGCGACCCGGCCGACAGCGAGCGCGAGAAGAAGGTGATCACCGAGCTGCATCGCCTGGAGTCCGCGCAGGCCGAGCTGCTCCTCGACCACCTGGGCGCGGTTCCGGCCGACGCCACCCTGGTGGACGCCGGCTGCGGCCGCGGCGGCTCGATGGTGATGGCCCACCAGCGCTTCGGCTGCCGGGTCCAGGGCGTCACGCTCTCCGCCAAGCAGGCCGAGTTCGGCAACAACCGGGCCCACGAGCTGGGCATCGGCGACTTCGTCCGCTCGCAGGTCTGCAACATGCTCGACATGCCGTTCGAGACCGGCCAGGTGGCGGGCTCGTGGAACAACGAGTCCAGCATGTACGTCGACCTGCACGACCTGTTCGCCGAGCACTCCCGGATCCTCGCCGTCGGCGGCCGGTACGTGACCGTCACCGGCTGCTGGAACCCCGCCTACGGGCAGCCGTCCAAGTGGGTCTCGCAGATCAACGCGCACTTCGAGTGCAACATCCACTCCCGCCGGGAGTACCTGCGGGCCATGGCCGACAACCGGCTGGTGCCGCAGGCCGTCATCGACCTGACCCCCGCCACCCTGCCCTACTGGGAGCTGCGCGCGACCTCCTCGCTGGTCACCGGCATCGAGGAGGCGTTCATCAACTCCTACAAGGACGGCTCCTTCCAGTACGTCCTGATCGCGGCTGACCGGGTCTGACAGGGTCTGACAGGTCTGACGGTCCGAGTGTGACGGTGGCCTCCCCACGGGTGCGGGGAGGCCACCGTCTTTCGGCTACCGCCGGGTGAAGGTGAGGTGGGTGACGCCGCTCGGGCTGGTCACCGCCTCGGTGCGGAAGCGCTGTTCCAGGCCTTCGAGCCCGTCCCAGAGCCGCTCGCCGCGGCCGAGGACGATCGGCACCACCACCACGTGCAGGTGGTCGATCAGGTCCGCCTCCAGGAAGGCCCGGACGGTGCTCGGGCCGCCGCCGATCCGGACGTCCTTCCCGTCGGCCGCCGCCTTGGCTTGGCGCAGTGCCTCCTCGGGCGTGGCGTCGAGGAAGTGGAAGGTCGTCCCGCCCGCCATCTCCAGCGTGGGGCGCGGGTGGTGGGTGAGGACGAAGACCGGGGTGCGGAACACCGGTTCCGGCCCCCACCAGCCCTTCCACTCGTGGTCCTGCCACGGGCCGCGCTGCGGGCCGAACTTGTTGCGCCCCATGATCTCCGCACCGATGCCGTCGCTCCAGGTGCGGGCCATCGCGTCGTCGACGCCGGTGTCGCCGCCGGTGTCGCCCTCCCGGCCGTGCATCCGCCGGAAGGTCCGGGTCTGGAAGAACCAGCCGTGCAGCCGGTCGCCGGCGTGGCCGAACGGCGAGTCGAGGCTCTGCCCCTCGCCCGTTCCGTAGCCGTCGAGCGAGATCGAGAAGTTGTGGACGCGGACCAGGGACACGGGAGTTCCTCCGGTGCTCGGTGCTCAGGCGCGGACCGGGCCGCGCCTGCTGGACGGACCACGCTAACCCGGGCGGGAGCGGTACAGCCGTCACGCTATTGTCGTGTCTTCTTCACCCGGAGCTCGCCCTGGTGGGCGATGCTTCGTCCGACCGTCCGGGAGGGGCGGCCGGAGGCACATCCGCACTTGGGGGGACAGTACCTGTGACCGTACGCCGCACCGCCGCCGCCATCCTGGCGGCCGGCCTGCTCGCCGCCGCCGCGGCCCTGATTCCGACGACCGCCGACGCGGCGCAGGACGCGGCCGCGAGCGGCCCGGCGGACCTGCCGTTCGGCTCGGCCACCACCGTCGGCCTGCACAACACCTACGACCCGGCCGCCTACCCGTACCTCGCCCAGGGGCTCGACACCGGCACCGGGATGATCGAGCTGGACATCTGGACGGACATCGTCACCAAGGAGTGGAAGGTCAGCCACTCCAACCCGCTCGGCAACTCCAACAACTGCACCGCCGCCAGCACCCCGGCGCAGCTCTACAGCGGCGGCGCCAACAAGAACCTGGAGAACTGCCTCGACGACGTCCGGGTCTGGCTCGGCGCCCACCCGGGCGCCGGCCCGCTGGTGGTCAAGCTGGAGCTCAAGGCGGGCTTCTCGGCCAACCTCGGCATGGGGCCGACGGAACTGGACGCGCTGATCGCCGCCCACCTGGGATCGGCCGTGCTGCGCCCCGCCGACCTGCTCGCCAAGCCGGGCGGCGGCTCGTACGCCAGCGTCGACGAGGCGGTGCGGGCCGGCAACTGGCCGAGCCGCGCGGCGCTGGCCGGAAAGGTCCTGCTGTACGCGATCCCGGGGACGGTCGAGGAGAGCAACCCCTTCGACACCCTGCACACCGACGTCGAGTACGGCCGCCACCTGCGCGACCTCGCCGCCGCCGGCCGGATCGGCGACGCCCAGCTGTTCCCCGCCGTGCACGGCGCCAAGACCGGCGACCCGCGCGCCGCGTACACGGGCGCGGACGCCGGGATCCGGCCCTGGTTCGTGGTCTTCGACGGCGACGCCGCCACGTACCTCAACGGCGTCGACACCGCGTGGTACGACCGCTCGCACTACCTGCTGGTCATGACGGACGCGCACAACGTGGCGCCCGCCATCAGCGCCACCGACCCGACGGCGGACCAGGCCCGCGCCCGCACCGAGCAGCTGGCCCGGGCGCACGCCAGCATCGTCTCCAGCGACTGGCGCAAGCTGCCGGCCGTCCAGTCCCTGGCCCTGCCCCGGGGCTGACGCCGGGACGCCGGCTGCGCCACCGGGGCGGTGAACGCCCCGGTGGCGCAGCCGTGTCCGGCCTCGGCTCGGCTCGGCTCGGCTCGGCTTGGTTTGGCTCGGCTCGGCTTGGTTTGGTTTGGCTTGGTTTGGTTTGGTTTGGCTTCGCGCAGGGCGGACCCGGAGCGGCTGTTGTCCAGGTCAAGTCCGTTGCGGGTACGTCGAGTTGACCAGAGATGAAGAGTTGGATCAGGGCTTTCGGCGGGCCGGGGCGGTCGCCATGCTGGTTGTCATGACCCGAACTCTACGCGCGTGGAAGTCTCGCGCCGCCGCCGTCACCGCCGTCGCTCTGATGACCCTCGCGCCCGTCGCGGTCGCCACCGAGGCACACGCCGCGGTGAGCGGCTCGGTGTGCCTGTCCGCCCTGCCGTCACAGGCACGCACCACGCTCAACCTGATCGCCTCCGGCGGGCCGTTCCCGTACAGCCAGGACGGCGTGGTGTTCCAGAACAAGGAGCGCGTGCTGCCGAGCCAGTCCTCCGGCTACTACCACGAGTACACCGTGGTGACGCCCGGCTCGCCGACCCGCGGCACCCGCCGGATCGTCACCGGCCAGCGCACCCGCGAGGACTACTACACCGGCGACCACTACGTGACCTTCCGCCTGATCAACTTCGGCTGCTGACCCGCTGTTCACGCTCCCGGGCTCCCGGGCTCCCGGGCCCCCGGCGCAGCCGGGGCCCCGGGAGTGCCGCGCCACCGCCGCGCCGCACCCCGGTGAGCGCCCTGCCCGAGGGCCGCGCCGCCGTGCGCGGTAGCGTCGCCGTACTGTCCGAGGAGCCTCGCGCGGGCTCCGTCTCCTGGGAGGTCCCCGTGCCGCAGATCCTGGTCGACCACTCCGCCGGCCTCGACCTCGACCGGGCGGGCTTCGCCGAGGAGGTCCACCGGCTGATCGCCGAGGTGATCGACACCACCGTGGCGGACTGCAAGACGCTGTTCCGCCCGGCCGGGCGCCACGTGGTCGGCGACGGGAGGGGCGGGCGCGCGGTGGTGCTGGTGGAGGTCAAGATCCTGGCGGGCCGCAGCACCGCGCAGCGTGCCGAGCTGACGGCCCGGGTGCTCGCCGCGCTGGAAGCCCGCCTCGACGTGCCCGCCGCGATCGGCGTGGAGGTCACCGAACTGGACCGCGAGACCTACCGCTTCGTCCACCACCCCGGCCGGTAGCACCACCCCGGCCGGTAGCGCCGGGCCGCCGGGGGCGGCGGACCTCGCCGCGTCCGATACCGCGCCACCTCGATCGGTGCCATGCTGAGGCCATGACAGATCGGACCGGAACCACCCCGCCGCGCGAGGAGCCGCAAGCCGGCCGGCGGCGACGGGAGTTGGCCGCCGCCACGGTGGGCTCGGTGGTCGAGTCCTTCGACTGGAACATCTACGCCGTCCTCGCCCCGTACTTCGCGGCGGACCTCTTCGGGCACGGCAAGGGCGGGGTCAGCGGCCTGCTCGGGGCGTACGCGACCTTCGCGGTCGGGTTCGTCGCCCGGCCGGTCGGCTCGTACCTGATCGGGCGGCTCAGCGACACCCGGGGGCGGCGCTTCGCCCTGACCCTCGGCATGTCCGTGATCGCCGCCGCCAGCCTCGGCATCGCCGTGCTGCCGGACCAGCGGACGATCGGCGCCTGGGCGGCGGTCCTGGCCGTCGCCGCGCGGGTGGTGCAGGGGCTGGCCTTCGGCGGGGAGGCGCCCAGCGTCGCCGCGTACGTGACCGAGACGGCCCCGCCCCGGCACCGCTTCGCGTTCAGCTCGGTCTCCTACGGCGGGATCATCGTCGGCTCGCTGCTCTCCTACGGGGTGCTCGCGCTGCTGCTGCACACCCTCGGCAAGTCCGGTGTGACCGACGGCGGTTGGCGCTGGGCCTTCGTGGTCGCGGCACTGCTCGGGCTGGCCGCCGTCTGGGTGCGCCGGGCGGCCCCGGAGAGCGCGGAGTTCCGCCGGGCCCGGGCGGAGTCGACGGGCGCCCGCCCGCCGTTCCTGCGGGTGCTGCGCGAGCACCGCTGGGCCGTGCTCACCGTCTTCCTCAACACCCTGGGCGGGACGGTCGGTTACTACTTCGCCCTGGTCTACCTGCCGCAGTACGCCGCCGCCTACGGGGTGGTCGACCGGGAGGAGGCGACCTCCTTCATGACCGTGGTGCTCGCGGTGGTGCTGGCCACCATGCTGCTCAGCGGCGCCGCCGCCGACCGCTTCGGCCTGCTGCCGGTGGCCCGGGCCGGGTTCGCGCTGCCGGTGCTGCTGGTCCCGGTGCTGCTGATCGGGCTGCGGCAGGGCTGGCTGCCGTTCCAGGTCGTCGCCGTGCTGCTGGGGATGCTGGTGGCGACGGTGCTCGGGACGCTCAACGTCTTCACCGGCCTGCTGTTCCCGACGGAGGTCCGCGCCCTCGGCCTGGGCGTGGTCAACGCGGCCACCATCGCCGTGTTCGGCGGCTCCTTCCCGCTGCTCGCCGAGTGGTTGCACGACCACCACCGGCTCGGCCTGATCCCCGGCTACGTCACCCTCTGCACGCTGGGCCCGGCGCTCGGCCTCGTCACCGCCCTGCGGGTGCCGTCCTTCGCCGCCGCCGTGGGGGCTCCGGCCATCAAGGCGCGCGGCGGGCGGGTGCCGTCCCGAAGTGGCTGACGTTCGATCATGTCCTGTGGTTGAGTGGGACGGGAACGAACGTGCGGAAGGGCAAGACATGGAGAACAGCGGTCCGGACGGCTGGCTGACCGGGGTCCGGTTCGAGGAGGCGCCGCAGGTGGACCTGCGCACCGACCGCGCGCACCCGGCCCGGGTCTACGACTACCTGCTCGGCGGCAAGACCAACTTCCCGGTGGACCGCGAGGTCGGCGACCGCATCCTCGGGGAGTGGCCCGGCTCGCGCACCGCCACCGTCGCGGCCCGCGCGGTGATGCACCGGATGGTCCGTCGGCTGGTCGAGGTGCACGGCGTCCGCCAGTTCCTGGACGTCGGCACCGGCATCCCCACCACGCCCAACCTGCACGAGGTCGTCCAGGCCGTCGACCCGTCCTGCCGGGTGGTGTACGTCGACAACGACCCGATCGTGCTCGCCCACTCGCGCGCGCTGCTCACCAGCACCCCCGAGGGCCGCACCGCCTACGTCGAGGGCGACCTGCGCGAGCCGGGGAGGTTCCTCGCCGATCCCGCGGTGGCCGCCACCCTGGACCTCGACCGGCCGATCGCGCTGACGCTGATCAACATCGTGCACTTCCTCTCCGACGAGGCCGCGCACCCGCCGGTCCGCAAGCTGGTCGACGCCCTGCCCTCCGGCAGCTTCCTCGCGCTGACCGCCGGCACCGCCGACTCGATTCCCGACCTGGTCGCGATCGGCTCCCGCCGCTACTCGGAGGCCGGCATCGAGAACCACCTGCGCCCCCGCGCGGGCGTCGAGCGCTTCTTCACCGGGCTGGAACTGGACGACCCGGGCGTGGTGCTGATCAACCGCTGGCACCCGGAGCTGGGCGAGGGCCCGGTGCTCGGCGACCACGAGGTGGCGGCCTACGCGGGGCTGGGCCGCAAGCCCTGACGGCTTTACCGCTTTACGGCGCCATGGTGAGCCCCGCCGCGTCCGCGTCCCGGCTGAGCACCACCGAGCGGATGTGCTGCAGGGCGCGGGCGTAGTCGGCGCGGCCGGGGTTGCGGCGGACGGCCTCGCGCAGGTCGAGCACCCGGTAGGGCGGCCCGAGGTCGGTGACCTGCGGGACGAACTCGGCCCGGCCCACCGTCCGGCGCAGCCCCGGCCCGGCGGGCGGGGTGACGGTGAAACGGGCGAGGGAGCTCCGGTTGCCGCGCGGGTCCTCGGCGCCGTCGTAGGTGAACATGTGCCCGGCGAGCTGGTCGCCGAGGCCGTAGACCGTCCAGGTGTCGCCGATCTTCTCGTAGGCCTGCGGGGATGTGGGCGTGGGTGCCGAGGATCAGGTCGATGTCGGGCTGTCCGGGAGCCGGTTCGACGGCCGGCTCGCGGGCGAGGGTGAGCTGCTGCTCGTCGCCCGCAGGTCACCCGGGAGGTGCGTCACCCCCTGTACGCGGACACCCCGAGTGTGGTGACATATCCATGTCAATTTCGGGGCCGCGCTCGAAGTGCCAAGGCGCTCGGACCGCCAAGGTGCTCGGACCGCCAACGCGGGGAACGTCACCGCGCTCGGAGCGCCAACGCGCCGGCCCCGGCTCCGTGGACGATCGAAGGGGAAGCCCATGCTGCTCCGTGTACTGGCCACGACCGGAATCGCCGCAACCCTGTTCGCCTCGCCGACCCTCGGCTCCGGCGCGCTCCCGACGCCGCCGGACCGGATCGTCATCGACGTCGCGACCGTCAACGGCTCCGGCTGCCCGGCGGGGACGGCCGCCGTGGCCGTCTCCCCGGACAACACCGCCTTCACCGTGACCTACAGCAGCTACCTCGCCCAGGTGGGGGTCGGCTCGAAGCCGACCGACTTCCGGAAGAACTGTCAGCTCAACCTGCGGGTGCACGTCCCCCAGGGCTTCACCTACGCGATCGCCTCCGCCGACTACCGCGGCTTCGCCCACCTGGAGAAGGGCGCGACCGGCACCCAGCAGGCCGGCTACTACTTCCAGGGCGACCCCGCGACCGTCCAGCTGAGCCACCACTTCAGCGGCCCCAAGGACGACAACTGGCAGGCGACCGACACCGTCGACGTCGCCGCCCTGGTCTTCGCCCCCTGCGGCGAGGAGCGCAACTTCAACATCAACACCGAACTGCGGGTCGGCGCCGGCAGCTCGGACCCGAACAGCACCACCAGCTTCATGACCATGGACTCGACGGACGGCAGCATCAACACCGTCTACCACCTCGCCTGGAAGCAGTGCCCCTGATCCCCGGCGCCTGACCCCCGGGCCCTGCGCCCGACTCCCTGCGTTCGACTCCCTGCGCCCGACTCCCTGCGCCCGGCCCCGGCGGAGCTCCCGACCCCCGCCGGGGCCGACGCATGCCCTCCGTCGTACCGGTGGTGACCGTCCGTCATATCGATCGTTTCTGCATGCACATGTCTGTACAGTGCTCCGGGTCGACACCCCCACTCGGCAGGCGGAGCTCCATGACGATCGCACGCAGGTCCATCCTCAAGGGCACATCCGCGGCCGGCGCCGCGCTGGTCGCGGGCGGTGCGGCCGCCCAGCCGGCCGCGGCGGCGGACCCGGAGGCAAGCCCGGACGCGGGCCGGGAGGCGGGGCCCGCCGCGAGCCCGCTGCTGCAGTCCACCCCGCATCGGACCGGGGCGCCCAGCGTGAGCGGGCTGCACCTGCAGTTCGGCATGGACCCGTCCGCCGACATGACGGTCTCCTGGATCACCCCGCAGTCCGTGCGCCGCCCGCAGGTCCGGCTCGGCTCACCGGACGGCGGCCTCGGCCGGGTCGTCGAGGCGCAGACCCGCACCTACCGGGACGCCCTCGGCAAGGAGGAGGTGTACGTCCACCACGCCCGCCTCACCGGCCTGCGCCCCGCCACCACCTACCTCTACACCGCCGGCCACGACGGCGCGAGCCCCGAGCCGGGCTCCTTCACCACCGCCCCGCGCGGCCGCGCGCCCTTCACCTTCACCAGCTTCGGGGACCAGGCCACCCCCAACCTCCGCCGCCAGGTGGTCTTCCCCGACGGCATGCCGTCACCGCTCGGCAAGTACCCGGTGTTCACCAGCAGCCAGGTCGGCACCCCGCACTCCGCCGACATCGTCGCCGCCGTCGAACGCGTCGGCCCGCTGTTCAACCTGGTCAACGGCGACCTCTGCTACGCCTCCTACAGCGGCCGGCACGGCCAGAGCCGCACGCTGACCTGGGCCGACTGGTTCATCAACAACAGCCGCTCGGCCCGGCTGCGCCCCTGGATGCCCTGCGCCGGCAACGGCGAGAACGAGGCCGGCAACGGCCCGATCGGCGCCCTCGGCTACCAGACCTACTTCGAACTGCCCGACTCCGCGGCCGCCGACGACGCGGAGACCCGGGGCATGTGGTACGCCTTCACGGTCGGCTCGGTGCGCTTCATCAGCCTGGCCAACGACGACGTGGCCATCCAGGACAGCGGCGACCACTATCTGCGCGGCTACTCCGGCGGGGCCCAGCAGCGCTGGCTGGAGCGCGAGTTGCGGTCGGCGCGGAGCAGCCGGGCGATCGACTGGATCGTGGTCTGCATGCACCACCCGATGATCTCCAGCTCGCAGCACGGCGCCGGCAGCGACCTCGGCATCCGCGAGGCCTGGGGCCCGCTGTTCGACGCCTACGGGGTCGACCTGGTGGTCAGCGGCCACGAGCACTACTACGAGCGCTCCCACCCCGTCCGCGGGACCTTGCCCAACGACACCCGCACCCCGGTGCCGTCCGACACCGACCTCCACACGGTCGACACCGGCCGTGGCACCGTCCACATGGTCATCGGCGCCGGCGGCAACGCCGCCACCACCCAGGACGACCTGTTCGGGGAGCCCAAGGGCCGGGTGGTCGTCGCCCTGGAGGACGCGCCGCGCCCGCCGGCCCCGTACCGGCAGTCCGTGTGGCTGACCGAGGAAGCCCCGTGGGCCGCCGTCCAGGACCGGCAGCACACCCACGGCTTCGCGGCCTTCGACGTCGACCCCGGCGACCGGCGCGGCGGTCTGACCAGGATGCGGGTGACGTACTACACCTTCGACGGCCCGCACGGGGACCTCACCCCGGTCGACACCTTCACCCTGCAGCGGCCCCGCACCGACCGTCGTTAGGGACGGGCCGTCAGCGCCGGAACAGGCCCGTCAACGCCCGCCACCAGCCGCGCCGCTGCGCCGGGATCCGGACGGCGGCCGGTGCCTCCGCCTCCTCCACCGCCGGCGACTCCACCGGCGCGGGTTCGGGTGCGGTGACGGCCGCCGGCTCCGGGGCGTCGACCGGCTTGGAGTCGGGGTGCGGCTCGATCTCGCGCGGGGTGAACTCCACCGGCAGCTCCACCAGGTGCCGGGAGATCCAGGCGGAGGTCCAGGTCAGCTCCTCCTCCGGCACGGCGAGCCGAAGGTCCGGCAGGAGGGTCAGCAGGATGTCGATCCCGGCCTCGGCGACGGAGCGCCCGATGTCCTGGCCGGGGCACTCGTGCGGGCCGGCGCCGAAGGAGAGGTGGGAGCGGTTGCCGTACAGCGGGGTGGCCAGATCGGGCCGGACGACCGGGTCGACGTTGCCGGCCGCGAGTCCGAGCAGCAGCAGGTCACCGGCCCTGATCTGCTGCCCGCCCAGCTCGGTGTCGACGGTCGCCCAGCGGCCGGCCACCAGCGACATCGGCGGGGAGTCCCACAGCACCTGGTCCAGCGCCTCGCCCAGGGTCATCTGACCGCCGGACAGGTGGGCGCGGAACCGGGGGTCGGTGAGCACCATCTTCAGGGTGTCCGCGATCAGGTTGACGGTGGTCTCGTTCGCGGCGAGCAGCACCACCCGCAGGTGCTCCATCACCTCGTCGTCGGTCAGCCCGGCCGGGTGCTCCATCAGCCAGGTGACCAGGTCGCCGCCCGGGTCCTCGCGCTTGGCGGCCATCGTCCGGCGCAGGCTCGCCACCACGTACTCGTTGCTGGCGATGGCCGTCTCGGTGCCCTTCATGAGGTCCCGGGCGGCGTTCACCAGCTGTGGTCCGTACTCGTCGGGCATGCCGAGCAGCTGGGTCATGACGAGCATCGGCAGGTGCTCGGCGAACTGGGTGACCAGCTCGGCCCGGCCGGTCTGCCCGACCACCTGGACCAGCTCGGTGGTGAACCGCCGGACGTGGCGGCGCACGCCGCGCCGGTCGAAGCGGTTCAGGCCGTCCAGCACGGCGCCGCGCAGCCGCCGGTGCTCCTCGCCGTCCGCGAACACGCACAGCGGCTGCCAGGCGATCACCGGCATCAGCGGCGAGTCCATCGGGACGTCACCGTCGCGGAACGCCGACCAGAGGCGGGAGTCTCGGGAGAACAGGGACGGCGAGCGCATCGCGGTGATGTTCGCGCCGTGGCCGAGGATCAGCCAGGCCGGGAGGTCCCCGTGCAGCAGGACCGGGGCCACCTCGCCGTGTTCGGCGCGCAGCTTCTCGTACAGGCCCGCCGGGTCGGCCTCGGCCTCCGGCCCGTACAGGCGCCGGACGCCGCCGGGGCCGAACGGTTCGAGGGCGCGCCCGTGGGCCGGGCAGCCGGGCGGCGGGGTGGGGGCGGCGTCATCGGGGAACGGGGTGCTCACGGGCTCTCCGGGGTCGGGTGGGGTCGGCGGGGCGGACGGGGGGTTCGGCTGGCGGGGCGCGCGGGCGGCCCCGGGCGGGCGGTCGTCAGCGGGTGGGCGGGACCGCGAGCTCGTACAGGTACCGCATCAGGGTCATCAGGGTGTCCCGGCTGGACTCGCGGCTGCGCGCGTCGCAGGCCACGATCGGCACCTCGGGCGGCAGGTCGAGGGCGGCCCGCAGCTCGTCGACCGGGTGCGCCGGCGCCTCCGGGAAGCCGTTGACGGCCACCACGAAGGGCACGCCGCGGTCCTCCAGCCTCCCGATCACCTCGAAGCTGACCTCCAGCCGACGGGTGTCCACCAGCACCACCGCGCCCAGGGCGCCCTCGAACAGGCCGTTCCAGAGGAACCAGAACCGCTCCTGCCCGGGGGTGCCGAACACGTACAGCACGAGCTGGTCGCTGATGCTGATCCGGCCGAAGTCCATCGCCACCGTGGTGGAGGTCTTGCGTTCGACCCCGGTGGGATCGTCCACGCCGACCCCCGCCTGGGTCATGGTCTCCTCGGTGGTCAGCGGGCGGATCTCGCTGACCGAGCCGACCAGCGTCGTCTTGCCGACGCCGAAGCCGCCCACGATCACCACCTTGACCGCCATCGCGACGGAGTCCGGCAGCAGGTCCGAGGCGGCCGGCCCGACCACCGTGTCAGAGCCTTTGAAGTCCATGGATCACCGCCTCCAACAGGGCACGGTCGGGAAGTTCCGCCTTGGGGACGGCGGCGCGGGCCTCGATCCGCCCGTCGTCGAGCAGGTCCGCCAGCAGCACGGTGACGACGCTGGTGGGCAGTTCGAGGTAGGCGGAGACCTCCGCCACCGAGAGCGGCGAGCGGCACAGCCGCAGGATGGCCGCGTGCTCGGGCTGCATGGTGGGCGTCGGCTCCGCGCGGGAGACGATCAGGGTGACCAGGTCGAAGACGCCCGGTCCGGCCGGGCCGCTGCGGCCTCGGGTGATCACGTACAGGCGGGCGGGGTCGGGACCGTCCCACCCGTCCTGGTCGGCCGTCGTCATGTGCCCGCCTCGCTGTGCTCGTTCATGTGCCCGCTCCGCGATGCCGGGTCAGGCGGTCGTGGTCCCGGTCGCGGTCGGGACCGGGACCGGGACCACGACCGGGACGGCGCACCGGCCGCCGCTGCGCCCGCCGCTCCGGCCGGTTCACGCGACCACCTCGGGGTTGCGCGGGGGAGTGGCCAGGTGCTCGCCGATCCGGGCGACCAGGTCGCGCATCTGCTGGCCCACCAGCCCGGCGTCGACTCCCTCGTCGGCGAGCACCGCGAGGTACGCGCGGGAGGCGGCCGCCATCAGGTAGAAGAAGCCGCCGTCCACCTCGATCACCACCAGCCGCATCGAGCCGTCGCCGTGCGGGAACTCCTGCCCCACCGCCGCGGCCAGGCTCTGCAGCCCGGCGCAGGCGGCGGCGAGCCGGTCGGCGGTGTCCGGATCGGTGCCGTGCTGGGCGATCCGGAGGCCGTCGCCGGAGAGCACGACGATGTGGCGGATGTACGGCACGCTGTCTGCGAGGTCCTTGAGGATCCAGTCCATGTTGCTGCGGTGCGGAATCACTGCTCGCCTTTCCCTGCCGTCTCTTCATTGGTCTGACCGGCCGAACTCGCGGCCGGCCCATGGCCGTTGATCCCCTCGGTGAACGCCTCCAGCCAGAGGCCGGGCTGTACCGGCTCCTTGGCGTGACGCCCTCCCGTCCCCGGGGCGGGGCCCGCGGCGGGCCCCGAGGCCGGGTTGCCGTACTGTCCGGCGGTCCGGGCCGATCCGGGGTAGCCCGCCCGGGGGGTGGGCGGGCGGCGCCGCCGTTGCGGCAGGCCGTTCGCGGTGCGCTCGGTCACCACCACCTCGTCGTCCCCCGGGCCCGGCCCGCTCGGCGCCCACGGGCCGGACGCCCCGATGGACGGTCCGACGGACGGTCCCGTCACGCCGGTCGCCGCCGCCCGCGCCCCCCACGGGGCCGCCGACTTGGACGGGTTCGCCGGGAGCGGCCGGGGGCCGGAGAACGCCCCGATCCCGTGCGCCCGCCCGGTCGGGGGCGCGGTGGTGACCAACTCCTGCGGCACCACCAGCACGACCCGGACGCCGCCGTAGGCGGAGCGGCGCAGCGAGATCTGGAAGCCGTACGCCTGGCACAGCCGGCCGACCACCGCGAAGCCCAGCCGGGGCGACTCGGTGAGGTCGTCCAGGTCCTTCGAGACCTGGGCCTCGCGCAGGCTGCGCTCGGCGCGGATCCGGGCCTCGTCGGTCAGACCGAGGCCGCCGTCCTCGATCTCGATCGCTATGCCGCTCTGCACCTCGGCGGCGCTCAGGTGCACGTGGGTGTGCGGCGGCGAGTAGCGGGTGGCGTTGTCGAGCAGTTCGGAGACGGCGTGGATCAGCGGCTCGACGGCCGGTCCGATCACCGACACCTGGGCCACCGGGTGCAGGTCCACCCGCTGGTACTCCAGGATGCGCGACATGCCGCCGCGCAGCACGCTGTAGAGCGCCACCGGCCTGGTCCACTGACGGCCGGGGCGGGCGCCGGACAGGACGGCGATGCTGTCGGCGAGGCGGCCGGTCAGCGCGTTGCCGTGGTCCAGGCGCAGCAGGTCGTCGAAGACCGCCGGGTCGTTGCCGTGCCGGTCCTCCATCTCGCGCAGGTCCTTGGCCTGCCGGTGGATGATCGCCTGCACCCGGCGGGCGATGTTGACGAAGGCCCGCTCGGCGGAGTCGCGCCGGTTCACCTCGTCGTCGACGGCGACGATGATCCCGCGCACCACCGACTCCAGCGCGCCCCGGAACTTCGGTGCGGCCAGCGGATCGCGCACCTGGTACGACCGGGCCAGGCTGTCCATCGACGCGCCGTACCGGGCCCGGGCCACCAGCCTCGGCAGCTCCTCCTTCGCGAGCCGCACGGCCTCGGCCTCCTGGCCGGCCAGCCGCCGCTGTAACTCGCCCACCTGCCGGGCGTGCTGCTCCCGCAACGCGGCCAGCGCACGCCCCCGGCGGGCCGACTCGGCGGCCACCACGGCCACCAGCACCGTGCCCGTCGCCCCGCACCAGAGCACCTCCGCACGGACCCCGGCGGACACCACCGCCGCGGCGGCCGCCACGGCCGCCGCCATCACGGCGGTGGGCAGCAGCCACCCGAGCAGGGGCGCGGACGGCCGTCTGGCGGGTGATGATCCAGCTCGAAGCATTCTCGGCATCCTCAAACGATCGGAACAGTACGGGGACGGGCGACGGCCGGCGCCGGAGGCATGGTGATGCAGCATAGCCAAGTTCAGGACAATCCTGACGGAAGTTCAAGAATCCAGCTGTACAGCCGACTTGTCCTGCCGTGCCGGACATGCCGGACATCTCGCACACCAGTCTCAGCCCCGGCCGGCCGCCGTCCCGCCACCAGGCTTCTCGCCCCGCCCCGCCCGCACCGCCAACCCGCCCCGGATTCGCTCATGCGAAGGGTTTCTTCGCCAATTCCCCACCCCGAAAGATGAGTTCGTGCTACAGCGGCGCCTCCTGCGCTGGCCCCGACCGGACCACCCCCCTCCCGGGGACCGCCACCACCGGGGCGCCCAAGGGAAATTCCGGCGGGAGACCGCATCCGTCTGCGCACCCGCCGTGGCGCCTCCTAAGGTCAGCGCATGAACGATCACGGCCGAACGGTGGACCCCCTGGGTCAGACCCTGCGCCGACTCATGGGTGAAGCGACCTGGAACAGCATGCTGGCGGAGGCCTTCGAGCGCCGGCATCCGATCGGCGCCACCCTGCTGCGCCAGGCGGAGCCGGGAACGCACGTGCTCGCGCTGCTGAGCGGGGTGGCGAAGGTGACCCGACGGGAGCGCACCGGAGACGTCAGACTGCTGGCGTTCCGCGGCCCCGGTGAACTGCTCGGCGAGGTGGCCGTGCTGGACGACGGGGCCCGTTCGGCGAGCGTCCAGGCGATCTCGGACTGTACGGTCGCGGTCCTCGCCAAGGCCGCGTTCCTGCGGTTCGTCACGGACCGGGACCTGTTCCCGGTGATGGTGCGCTACGCCATCGGCAGGCTGCGGGAGTCGGACCTCGCCCGCGGCGGCGGCGACATCGTGGCCCGGCTGGCGGGCGCCCTGGCCACCCTGGCCGACGTCTCCGCGGACCCGGCGGGGCCGCCGGGGCGGCGCACGGAACTCGCCCTGACCCGCGACGAACTGGCCCAGCACCTCGGGGTGTCCCGGAACACCGTCACCGCGGGCCTGGCTGAACTCGGCTCCCACCAGGTCCACGCCGGGCGGAAGTCCATCGTCATCGGCGACCTGTCCGCGCTCCGGCGGGTGGCCCGCGGGGCGCGTGACTGACGCGGCGCCGGTCCGTTCGGAGGGTCCGCCGCGCGACTGATGCCACGTCAGTTCGCGTGACGGGCGTCACCAGGTTTCCGCACTGAGCGAGCACACCGCACGGCGCGCGCTCGCGAAGCTTGGGGCACACGGTCCGCACCGGAACCACAAGGAGCACAGATGTCGCAGTCCGACCAGCCGATGCCCGAGGCCAGCGCCCTGCCCTACAGCCGGAGCCGCCAGCTGCCGCCGTACCGGGGCATCGTGGCCGTCGACGCCAAGGACTTCACCGGCTACCCGGCCATCGAGCACGGCATGATCAGCCAGGCCGTCCCGCAGGTCCTCCAGTGGTCCTTCGAGCGCGCCGGGCTCGCCGAGGTCTGGCACGGTCGCCGGTTCCCCGCCTCCACCGGCGACGGCTACGTCTTCGGCTTCGACCCGGCATGGATGCCGTTCCTGATCCACCCGTGGCTGCACACCCTCCAGGAGGTGCTCACCGAGTTCAACGTGAACTCGGTCGGGACGGTACGGATCCGGCTGCGGGTCAGCCTCCACATCGGGCCGCTGCCCGACTCCGGCGGCGAGTTCGACGGCAACGGCACGCCCCGCAACGACACCCACCGCCTGCTCGACTCCCGCCCGGTGAAGGCCATGCTGGCCGCCTCCAACGAGAGCATCACCCAGGTCGCCGCCATCCTGTCCGACCGCTGCTACGACGACGCGGTGGCGGGCGGATTCACCGGCCGCCACCCCGACCACTTCATCGAGGTGCCGGCCACCGTCGAGGGCAAGCGGTTCGACCAGCGGGCCTGGCTGTACGTACCCGCGCCCTCGGGCAACCTCTACGACCGCCGCATCCTGGGCGACGCCGTGGTCGGGGAGCACGAGCGGGCGCAGGCCGCGGCGGCGGAGCCGGCGGCCGGGCAGGCGGACGGTGGCCGCGCGGGGAGCGGGCCGGTGAGCTACCGGGCCGACGGCGGAAACGTCAACGGCGGCGGCACGGTGCACGGCGGCCAGCACGTCACCAACGTGGAGGGCGGCCAGCAGGTGACCAACGTGGAAGGCGGCCAGCAGGTCACCAAGGTGCGCGGCGACTACGCCGGGCGCGACTTCGTGCGCGGCGACTCCTTCGGGGGCGACTACGTGGCGGGCCACAAGGCCGGTACGGTCCACGGCAACCAGGGCGACACCTTCCACGGTGACAAGAAGGAGCGCCGCCGGTGAGCGCCGAGGACCGGGCCTCCGCCGACGGCGCGTCCGGCGGCGGCCCGTCCGGCGACCGCCCCGGCGACCCGACGCCCGACCGGGACGGGACCGCGTCCGGATATCCGGACCCGGACGACGCCGACGACTTGGCCGACCTCGACCGGGACTTCCCCGGCCGGCGCTATGTCATCTACGCCCCGAACGGCAACATCAACACCGGCGCGGTGCACGGGGACCAGCGCGTCGAGAACGCCGGCGCGACGTCCACCCCTGGCGGCCCGCACGTGGAAGCGCACGAAGGCCCGATCTCCGCACTGGAGATCCTGGACGCGCGGGCCGGCTTCGCCCGGCCCGAGTGGTTCCCGTCGGCACTGCGGCAGTTGGACACCGGCCTGCTGTTCCTGGCGGGCGAGCCCGGCACCGGGCGCCGCACCGCGGCCCTCAACCTGCTGTTCCAGCACAGCGGGCACAGCACGAAGCTGCGCGCGCTCGACAGCGACGAGGACCTGTCCACCTGGCGCCCCCGCGACGCCGAGGCCCGCGGGTACCTGGTGCACGGCCTGCTGCCCACCCTCCAGCTCGGCCCGGCGGTGGTCGCCAACCTCCGCCGCCTGCTGGCGGACGCGAAGGCGCGCATGGTGGTCATGCTGCCGCACGACCCGGACCTGCTCCGCAGCCTCGCCCGCGACCTGGACCTCACCCCGGTGCGCTGCGTGCCCCCGCCGCCCGGAGCGGTCTTCGAGGCCCGCCTGGAGGCTGCCGTCCCCGACCCCGACCGGCGCCGACGCCTACTGGAGCGGCTGCGGCCGGGGCTGGACGACCTCCTGGCGTCGGAACTGGTCCCCGCCCAGGTCGCCGAACTGGTCGCCGAGGTGGCCAGGGCCGGCGACGAGGGCCCCGACCTCGCCGATCTCCGCAGGCGGCTCAGCTTCCTCGCCGAGAAGGAGGTCCCCGACCTGCTGAAGAAGCTGCGCGACGACCCGGACGGACTCGCCTTTCTGCTGGCGACCAGCGTCTTCGAAGGACTCGACCACCGGATCGTCCGGGACGAGGCCGACCGCCTGCTCAAGCTGGCCGACGGCCGTCTCGACGCCGTCCTGCCGACGGGCGGTGACGACGGCCAGACCGGTGGGGTGAGCCGGGAGGCCCCCCGCCCGAACCCGCGGTTCGTCTTCCGGCGGTCACTGGACGAACTCCTGGCGACCGTCCGCGCCGAGTGCGCGCCCGGCGAGATCCGGGCGACCTCCCGCTACACCTACACGGTGGAACCGGTGCGCTTCACCCGGCACCGCCAGGCCGAGACGGTGCTGCGGCACGTCTGGCGGCAGTACGGCGAGCTGTCCGGGCTGCTGACCGAGTGGATGGACGCCGTCCCGGGTACGGACCCCGAACTGGCCGCGCCCCTGGGCCGGGTGATGGGACTGGCCGCCGGCTGGGGCGGCGGCCGGCGCGCCCTGCGCGACATCGTCAAGCTGGCCCGGTCCGACCGTCAACGCAGCCGCCGCACCGCCGCGTTCGCGCTGGGCATCGCGGCGCTGGACCCGGTGCTGGCCGGAGAGGTCAAGTACCGCTTGAGGAGCTGGAGCCACGAGGTCGGCTGGCAGGCGCGGTCCACGGTCGCCTACGCCTGCGGCGAGGAATTCGGGACGTCCCGCCCGGAGCTCGCGCTGTCGCTGCTGCGGGGGTGCTACCGGGGGCGGGAGGGAGACGAGAGGGCGGTCGCCACAGCCGTCGACGCGGCGTTGTGGGAGCTCTTCGCCTCAGGTAACCAGCCGGTCGTCCTGCGCGAATTGATGGACTGGACGGACCGCCCGGGGCGCGGGGCCGAACTCGCGCTCCGGACCTTCCCCCGACTGCTGTGGGACCGCGCCTGGTTCCAGGCCCAGTTGATCACCGTCGGCGAGTTCACCGACACCGTGATCACCTTCATCCGGCTCTCGCTCAACGACGACGACCTCTTCGGCGAGACGCGCAGCGCACTGCTCTCCTGGTGTGCCTCGGCGGTCTGGAACGAACCGCTGCGCGCCGCCGTGGAAACGCTGCTGACCGCGCTCGCCCAGGAGATGAGCCTCGGCGAAATGCGCCTGTTCGTCGAGATCGACGGCGACGACAACCCCGACCTGGCCGGACGGCACATCGTCCAGCACGCCCTGGACGCCTGGCGCCGGGGCGAACCGCAGCCGTACCGGCCCGCCCCTGCCGATGGAGGAGCCCGATGACCGCCGACAGTGATCCGCCCGTCTACGCCCGCGCGACCCAGGCGCCGTGGCGGGAGATCCTGCGCCACCGCTGGTCCGGGCGGCGCGACCGCGCGCTCGTCCTGCTGGACCGGGACGGCCTCTACCACCAGGTGGGGCACCGCCGCCGCGCCCGCGCCGACGAGGACCCGGACCTGGAGGGCCCGGTGGCCGTCCGGACGGGCCTGCGCGGATTCGACGAGGCGTACCTGGTCGAGCTGGACGAGCGGTCCGGGACCCGGGCGGTCGGCCTGTCGACCCCGTACGGCACGAAGTCGGTGGACGTCCACGTCCTGTGGTGGGTGCACGACGCCGTGAACGTCGTGCGGGCGCGGACCGTGCGGGGCTGGCTGCCGGTCCGCAAGGATCTCGAACAGCGTCTGCGCCAGCTCAAGGAGCAGTTCGCCACCGCCGGGCACGGGCTGGCCGAGGCCGAGCTGATGCACTACCTCGCGACGCCCCACCTCCTGCCGCACTGCGGCCTCGGCTACCGCGTCACGGACGTGTCCGCCCGGGAGCACGACGCCGAACTGCGGCTCGGGGAGCCGGACGGGGCCGACGTGCCCTACAACTGGATGGACAAGAGCGAGGACGAGTACGCGTTCTGCCGCCGGGCCGTTCAGGAGGGCCCGGTGTCGCTCGCGGCGCTCTGGCTGGCCAGACACCCGGACCAGGTCCGGGAGGTCCTGGACTGGGCGGTCGGCCACGCCGAACTGCTCCGGGGTGAGACCACCTGGCAGGACCAACTGGCTCTCATGCTCGGCAAGTTGAGCGAGCAGGAGAGGCAGGAGCTGTCCCGGATGCTGCGCGACCGCCTCATCGCGCTCGGACGGCGGGTGCCGGGCCCCGGGCCGCAGGGCACCGGGCCGGAGTTCGTCAAGATCCGCTCGCAGGCCAACGGCTGGGCGGGCGGCGTGGCGAACGGGAGCCCGGTGTGACCGCCGCCGGCATACCCGGCGGCCGGGCGCCGACCGCCTCTACCGCCGCCTCTACCGCCGCCTCTACCGCCGCCTCGGACGCCGCCCCGAGCCCGTCGGCGGTGGCGGCGATCGAGCGCCTGGTGGCCGCCAACAGCATGGAGCTCACCCGGGCCGACGCCAAGGCCGCCGTGTTCCTGGCGTTCACCGGCGCGGTCCTCGGGGTGTTCATCCCGCTGGGCGGGGGCGGGGGCGGGGGCGGGGGCGGGAGCGGCGGCGGATCCGGGCCCCGGGCCTGGGCGGTGCCGTTCCTGTGGTGGAGCGCGGTGGCGAGCGCGCTGTTGGCCGTCGCCTGCTTCGTGGCCGCCCTCGTTCCCCGGTACCGGAAGGGCGAGCGGCAGGCCCCGGCCAGCCCGGCCTACTTCGGGCACATCGCGCCGGGTGCCGGGGTGGACCGGCTGCGCCGTGTCTTCGAGCTCGGGGGCCGTGATCCGGTGGGGGCGCTGTTGTCCTCGCTGGCCGGGACCAGCGCGATCATCCGGGCGAAGTACCGCTGGATCGAGGCCGGTACCGCCGTGCTTCTCCTCGCGCTGCCCCAGTTCGCGCTGACCCTCCGGCCGGCCTGAGGCGCGGCCTGGGGCGCGGTCCCGTCCACGGTCCGCCCCAGGGCTCCTGGGGCGGACGGCCGTCAGGATTCGACGAGGGCTGCGCGGAAGGCGGTGATCACCAGGTGCACGCGATCCCGGGCGGCGAGCTTGGCCAGCAGGTGGCCGACGTGCGTCTTGACCGTGCCGGTGCTGACGGACAGCTGCTCGGCGATCTCGGCGTTGGTCAACCCGCGACCGATCAGCGTCAGCACCTCCAACTCCCGCCCGGTGACGGCGCGCAGGACCCGCTCCCGCTCGCCGCCGCCGGGCGCGGCGTTCGCCGGTTCGGCGGCGGGCCGGGCGGCGAACTCGCGGATCAGCCGGCGGGTGACGCTCGGGGCCAGCAGCGCCTCCCCGGCGGCGACCACCCGGATCGCGGTCAGCAGTTCCTCGGGCGGGGTCGACTTCAGCAGGAAGCCGGACGCCCCCGCGCGCAGCGCGCCGTAGATGTACTCGTCGAGGTCGAACGTGGTGAGGATCAGGATCCGCACGGCGCTCTCGGCGGTGATCTGCCGGGTGGCCGCCAGGCCGTCCGTGCCCGGCATCCGGATGTCCATCAGCACCACGTCCGGCTGCCCGGCGCGGGCCAGCCGGACGGCCTGCGCGCCGTCGGCGGCCTCGCCCACCACCTCGAAGCCGTCGGCGGCGGCCACGATCCCGGCCAGACCCGCCCGCACCAGGGTCTGGTCGTCGGCCACCACGACCCGGATCGGCGGGCCGACGGGCGCCACGGTCACGACGTCTCCCGTCACTGTGTCTCCCGTCATGAGGCCGCCCGCCCGCCCGCGTCGGCCAGCGGCAGCACGGCGCGCACCCGGAACCCGCCGCCCGGCAGCGGCCCGGCCTCCAACCGGCCCTCGTACAGCCCGACCCGCTCGGCCATCCCCGCCAGTCCGTGCCCGCCGACCCCGACCGGCCCGCCGCGCCCGGCGTCGCTCACCTCCAGCACCAGCGCCCCCTCCTCGAACTCCACGGCGACCCGCGCCTCGGCCGCGTGCGCGTGCTTCACCACGTTGGTCAGCGCCTCCTGGACGATCCGGAACGCGGACAGCTCGACCCCGTCGGACAGCTCCCGGACCACGCCGCCGACCCGCAGCTCCACCCGCACCCCGGCCTCGGCGCTGCTCGCCACCAGCCGGTCCAGATCGGCCAGCCGGGGCGCGGGCGCGAGCCCGGCCCCGTCGGCGCCGCGCAGGACGGTCAGCAGGCCGCGCATCTCGACCATCGCGTCCCGGCTCACCGCCTGGATCGCGGCCAGCGCCTGCTCGGCCTGCGCCGGATCCCGCCCGATCACGAAACGACCGTACCCGGCCTGGACGTTGACCACGCTCATGCTGTGCGCGATCACGTCGTGCAGCTCCCGGGCCAGCCGGATCCGCTCCTCGGCCAGCTCCGCCGTGGCCAGGTCGACCTGGTGCCGGCGCAACTCGGCGCCGTACGCCCGGTAGCGGGCCACCGCGCAGCCGAGCGCCCACGCGGTGACGACCCCCAGCGCGGACAGCACGAGGTTGTTCCACAGCTCCCGCGACCCGAACCGGCTCAGCCCGGCCCCGACCAGGCCGAACGCCAGGACGGTGAGACCCAGCCGCATCGGCCCGGCGGCCGCGACCAGGTAGACGACCATCGCCGCCGCGACCACCACCAGGAACCCGGCCAGGTTGGCGATCGTCAGCTGCCCGGCCACCGCGACCACCACCACCCAGGCGGCGAACACCACCCCGGCCGCGGCCACCGGCGCGAGCCGGCGCAGCCCGGCGGCCACGCCCACCGCCACCACGCACACCAGCACCGTCACCAGCTCCGCCGACGTCGGCTTCGGGTAGCCGCGGTGGTGCGGGTCGAACACCCGGTAGGCGTCCAGCACCCGGGACCAGGTGAGCACGGTCAGGGCCGGCGAGACCGTCAGGTCGACCGCGACCCAGTGGCCCGGGCGCAGCCTCCTGGTCACCGGTGGATGCGGAGCACGGGGCATTTCCCCAGGCTAGCGGCGGCCCCCGCGCCCGGCATCGCCCTGTGGACCTACGACCACGGGCAGAGGCCGGCCCCGCCGAACGCCGTGATTTCCGCCCACGGCGGGACGCCCCGCCCCGGGCCCGGGCGGGAGCGTGGAGCCCGCGTCGGCCCCCTCGGCCGACCAGGAGACCCGGAAAGGCACCACGATGATCGAGGTACGCGACCTCACCAAGCGCTACGGCGGCGCCGTCGCCGTGGACGGGCTGACCTTCACGGTCCGGCCGGGACAGGTCACCGGCTTCCTCGGGCCGAACGGCTCGGGCAAGTCCACCACGCTGCGGATGATCCTCGGCCTGGACGCCCCGACCAGCGGGCGAGTGACCGTCAACGGCCGGCCGTACGCGGCCCTGCGCCACCCGCTGCGGGAAGTCGGGGCGCTGGTCGACGCCGGCGCCGTCCACCCTGCCCGCTCCGCCTACCACCACCTGCTCGGCATCGCCGTCACCAACGGCATCGGGCCGGCCCGGGTCCGCGAGGTGCTGGCCCGCACCGGCCTGGAACAGGCGGCCCGCCGCAAGGCCGGGCGGTTCTCCCTCGGAATGAAGCAACGCCTCGGCATCGCCGCCGCCCTGCTCGGCGACCCGCCCGTCCTGCTGCTCGACGAACCGGTCAACGGGCTCGACCCGGAGGGCGTGCACTGGATCCGCACCCTGCTGCGCGACCTGGCCGCCGAGGGCCGGACCGTCCTGCTCTCCTCGCACCTGATGAGCGAGACGGCCGCCACCGCCGACCACCTGGTGATCATCGGGCGCGGCCGGCTCGTCGCGGACCGCCCCACCGCCGACTTCCTCGCCGAGAACGCGCGCACCGACGTCCTGGTCCGCTGCGCCCGGCCGGCCGAACTGGCCCGGCTGCTGCGCGCCGCCGGGGCAGCCCCGGTCACCGAGGAGTCCGGCGGGGCACTGGCCGTCGGCGGCCTGGAACCGGCGGCGATCGGCGAGCTGGCCGCCGCGCACGGCCTCGGCGTCCACGAACTCACCGTCCGGCAGGCCTCGTTGGAGCAGGCGTTCCTGGACGCCACCGGCGAGGCCGTCGACTACCGCGCCACCACCACTACGTCCGGAAAGAGGACCGCATGACCGCCCCCACCGGTACGTCCGGAAAGGAGGACCGCATGACCGCCCCCACCACCCGGGGCGCGCTGGCCGGCGAGTGGGTCAAGTTGCGCAGCGTCCGCGCGACCCCGCTCACCGCCGCCGTCGCGCTCGCCGCCGCCCTGTTCATCGGCCTGATCGACTACGGCAGCGCCGCCGACAACTGGGACGTCTGGACGGCCGACCAGCGCGAGCGCTTCGATCCCGTCCGCTACGGCTTCTCCGGCGGCTTCTACGTCGCCGTCCTGGCGATCGGCACGCTGGGCACCCTGGCCGCCTCCAGCGAGTACACCACCGGCCAGATCCGCGGCACCCTGGCCGCCGTGCCCCGGCGGGGCCAGGTGCTCGCGGCCAAGGTGCTGGTGGTCGGCGGGGTGTCGGCGCTGCTCGGGCAGTTGCTGGCGTTCCTGACCTTCCTGCTCGGCCGACGGGCCCTGGCCGGGAAGCACCTGGCGGTGTCGCTCGGCGACCCGGGCGTGGCGCGCGCGGTCGTCGGCTGCGGCGTGTTCCTGTCCGTCTTCGCCCTGCTCGGCCTGGCGCTCGGTTTCCTGGTGCGCCACACCGCGGGCGCCGTCGCCGTGCTGTTCGGCCTGTTCTTCCTCTCGCCGATGCTGCTGGCGCCGCTCGGTGACGGCGCCACCCGGTTCGGCCTGCAGAGCGTCTTCGAGGGCCTGGGCAGCACCGTCGCCTCCGTGGGCGGCACCGACCGGCTCGGCGCGGCCGGCTGCCTGGCCACCCTCGCCGGCTACCTCGCCGTCGCCCTCACCCTGGCCGCCCTCAGCCTGACCCGCCGGGACGCCTGACCCTCCCGCCAGGACGCCTGACCCGCCGGGAGGCCTGAGCACTGCGGGACGCCCGAGCGCTGTCGGTGGCGGCTGCGATGATCCGCCCATGGACATCGCCCACGCCCTCGACGGACTCGACGCCCACCCCTGGGCGTCCGTCTCGCACGCCTACGGACCCGCCGAAGACCTGCCCGGCCTGCTGCGCGCGCTCGTCGCCGGTGGCGAGCAGGCCGACGAGGCGCTCGCCGAGCTCTACTCGTGCATCCTCCACCAGGGCTCGGTGTACACCGCCAGCGCGGACGCCGTCCCCTATCTGGCCCGGATCGCGGCGGCCGGCTGCGGGACGGTCGAAGTCCTGGGCCTGCTCGGCGGGTTGGCCGAGAGCGAGGGCGAGTGGGGCGGAGCACGGGGCGGGGAGCGGGGCGGCGGCGGGGAGGGCCCGCCCGCTCCCGTCCGGGCCGCCGTCGTCGGCCAGCTCCCGCTGCTGCTGCCGCTGCTGGCGGACGGGAGCGCCGCCGTCCGGCAGGCCGCCGCCTGGGCCGTCGGCCAGACCAGGGCCGTCGAGCCCGCCCTGCCCGGGCTGCGCCGCCGCTGGGCGAGCGAGACCGACCCCGTCGTCCGCGGTGAACTGCTCACCGCCCTCGGCCGGTTGGACCGGTCCGCAGCCGCCGCCGAGGCCGGGCCGCTGCTGGGCGAGGACACGCCGTCGCCGCTGCGTCTGGCCGCCGTCCTCGCCGGGTTGGACGCGGGCGAGCCGTGGACCGGCGCCCACCACGCCGCCGTCCTCGCCCTGCTGCCCGCCGACCCGGTCGCCGCAGACCGGTACGACCTGGACCGCCGGGAGCCGTTGCGCGCGATCACCGAGGAACTGCTGCTGCGCGAGACGCCCGCCGACCGCGACGCCGCCTACGCCCTGCTCGACCGGGCCCTGCGCGACGAGCGCCCGGAGGTGCGGGCCGAGGCCGTCTGGGCGGCCGACCACGCCTGCCAGCTGTCCCGCAGCGCGCCCCGGCGGCTGCTCCCGGCGCTCGCCCGGCTCGTCGCCGACCCCGACGTGGTGCACCTGCTCGGCAACCTCGGCCCGGCCGCCGCCGAGGCCGCCCCGGCGCTGGCCGCCCGGGCCGCGCAGGCCGAGGACGGGCCCGCCGACCAGGCCCTGGCCGCGCTCGTCCTGATCGCGCCCCGGACGGCGGCCCCGCTGCTCGCCCGTGCGCTGGGCCGGCCGCCCGCCCGCTCACCGCCAGGCTCGACGGGCTGCTCGCCGACCGGGTGAAGGCCCCGGCCGCCGTGCTGGCCCTCCTCGCGGTGGCCGACGGCGCCGCCCTCGACCGCGGCCGCCTGGCCGAGGCCGCCCTTTGTGCGGCCGAGACCGAGTCGGACCTCCGGGGCGCGGGCGAGGCCCTGGCGGCCCTGGGCACCACCGCCCTGGACGACGGTCAGCGCCGCCGCCTCGCGGACCTCGCCGGGCGCGACCGCCGGATCGTCGGGGGCTGCTTCGCGGGCGCCGGCATCCGTGACGACGAGGCCCTGCGCGCCCTGCTGGCCGCCGTGGCCGGAGGCTGAACGGCGAACGCGGTGCCGGCCTCCCCGTCCGGCGGGAGGCCGGCACCGCGCCGGTGTCGTGCGTCAGGGCAGCGGGATCCGCACGACCTGCGGGTCGTGGTCGCTCAGCTGGGTGCTGAACTCGCTGTTGATGTGCACGATGTCGTAGCTGTACGGCTTCGCCGCCAGCGCGCCGGAGATGAGGATGTGGTCCAGCACCTGGGAGTTGCCCTCGTACACGTAGGTGTAGCGCTCGGGCAGCGGCAGGGTGCGCGGCAGGTCGGTCAGCGAGCCGCCGGCGGTGAGGATGTCGGCGGTCTGCGAGAACTCGAAGTCGTTGAGGTCGCCGAGCACGATGACCGCCGCGTTCGGGTCCACCGCCAGGATCTGGTCGGTGAAGTTCTTCACCGCCGTCGCCTGGTTGTGGCGCTGGGTCTCGGACGGGTGCGCGGGCGGCTGGTAGCGGCCGAACAGAGGCTGGTCGCCGCCCTTGGAGTTGAAGTGGTTGGCGATCACGAAGACCGGCTTGCCGTTCCAGCGGAACTCGCCGGCGAGCGGCTTGCGGCTGGAGTTGAACGCCGTGTTGGTCGGGTCGATCCGGCCGGGGGAGTAGGCGAGTTGGGGCGTGCCGCCGTTGTTGACCACCGAGTCGGCGGTGGTGGAGCCGGCGCCGGGGCGGTCGGTGAAGCTCAGGCCGCGGTCGGTGCGGAACAGGAACACCTGGCGGATGTTGCCGCCGGGCTGGCCGCCGTCCTGGCCGTCCACCGGGTCGATCTGGCGGTAGGAGTAGGCCGGGCCGCCGGCCGCCGAGATGGCGGCGGTGAGCTTGGCGAGGGTCTGGTCGGGGGCGGTGGTGCCGTCGTCGGTGGGGCCGCTGTTGTCCTGGATCTCCTCCAGGGCGACGAGGTCGGGCGAGCGCAGGTTGGTGACGATGCCCGCCGCGAGGCCGTCGAACTTGCTCTGCGGGTCGGCGGGGGAGAGGTTCTCCACGTTGAAGGTGGCGGCGGCGAGCTGGCCGGCCGTCGGGGCGGCGGTGACCTCGGGGGCGAGGTTGCCGGAGGTGACCGCCGGAGTCGCGGTGACCTGGAGCTTGAAGTTGCCGAAGGAGTAGTCGAGCACGCCGACGGTCGCGCCGGTCAGGGTGTCGCCGACGTTGGCGGCGGGGGTGGGCGCGAGCGCGTTCGCCAGGGTCACCCGCTCCGGGTTGCCGTCGCCCGCCTGGAGCAGGATGCCGCCCCGGTTGGTGCGGGTGGTGCTGCCCGGGGGCACGACGGGGAGTTCGCCGTACTTGTTGCTGGGGCCGACCACGGCCGCGTTGTCGATCTCGACCCGCATGCCCTCCAGCGAGGCCCAGAAGTCGAGGCCGTCGGTGGCGGGTTGGTAGTTCCCGGCGGTCTCGACGTCCCCGCCGGTGACGCTGGAGATCACCGCTGCCGGGGGCACCCGCCCGCCGGGGCCGACCAGGGTGGGCGCGGGCAGCGGCGCGTTGTGGGCGAGCACCGTGACGCTGGGCGCGGTGAGTTCGGTGATCGACAGGTTGGTGGTGCCGCCGCTGCCGCCGGGGCGGTACTGGCTGACGGTGGCGCTCACGGTGACGGAGTCGCCGACCGCGACGGTGGGCGCGCCGGCGGTGTAGACGTAGACGCCCTCGCTGGTGCCGGGGTCGTTGTCGGGCTGCGGGTCCTGGTACCAGAAGCCGTTGGGCCCGACGGCGGTGACCACGCCGGGCACCGCGCTCACGGCGCTGCCGGCGAGCGGGGAGGTGCGGGCCGCGCCCTGGATGTCGTGTATTCGGGCGCCGGTGGTGGTGCCGCCGCCGGTGGACGCGGAGTTGCGCGGCGTCGGGGCGCCGATGGTGAAGTCCGCCGCGTTGTTGTCGGTGTCGGTGGCGCCGCCGCCGACGCGCAGGGCGGCGGTGGCGTTGGACAGGTTGCCGGTCGGCGAGCCCTCGGCGGAGCTGGCGCTCGACCCGTAGCCGACCAGGTCCTTCACCCCGGGCTGCGTCGCGCAGCCCGAACCGCAGGTCAGCGCCGTGCCGTTGGTGACCAGCGCGACCTTGCCGGAGGTCGCGGCCAGGTTGAGGGTCCCGGTGGCGTCCGGCGTCGGCAGCGCGGCTCCCGTCCCGGCCCCGGCGGCCTCCTGCACCAGGAGGAAACGCCCCGGCGCGATCGTGCCGGACAGCGTGGTCCGCCCCCAGGACGTGCCGCCCGCCGAGGCGTACTGCACCGTCCAGCCGGTGACGGACACCGGCGCGGTGCCGCGGTTGTACAGCTCGATGAAGTCGTTGGCGTACGGGGCTCCGGAGTTGCCACCCCCGCCGTACACCTGGCTGATCACCACGTCGGGTGACGCCGCCTGGGCGACGCCGCCGGGCAGCGCCAGCAGCGCCCCCACCACGGCTGCGGCGGACGCCCCCGCCATCGCTCTGCGCCGGACTCGCTGGGTACTCCGCATGAGCTTCCTCCTGACGGCCGCTCGGGCTGGTGGGCCCGGCGGTCTGAGCACGGACAAGAAAGTTCGGGCGCTGCGGTTCTAGCAACGCCACCCGATCCCTACCGTGCGCGGCGGGCGACGGCCAGATGTACGGCGGAAGAATGGTTCGTGAGGCGACAAGTGGGAGGCGGGGTTCCGGGCAGCCCGGCGGGACGCGTTGTCAGTGCCGGGCCTTAGGTTGGGGGTTGTCGGCGAGCGGGGCCGCGAACAGGCCCCGCCCCGCCTCCCGTCTCCGTTGCCCGAGAACCCGAAAGGGGACTTCGTCGTGTCCGTCGCCGTGGAAGAGCAGGTCACCTACCTCGAACTGTCCGAGGAGGAGGGGAGCGCGCACAAGTTCTACGAGGTGCGGCTCGCCGGCAGTACGGTGACGGTCCGCTACGGGCGGATCGGCGAGGAGGGGCAGGCCAAGTCCACCAGCTTCCCGAGCGCCGAGAAGGCCGCCGCGTCGGCGGCCAAGAAGATCGGCGAGAAGGTCCGCAAGGGCTACGCGCCGGCCGTCCAGGGCGTGCGCCAGCGCCGGGCGGTGACCAGGCGGCAGCTCGTCAGCACCCGTTCGACGGCGAACCAGGCGCCGCTGCTGTGGCGGTTCCGCTCCGGCTCGCCGGCCTTCGGCGTCTTCGTCGGCGAGGAGCACGCCTGGGTCGGCAACGAGCGCGGCGACGTCTACACCCTCACCCACGACGGCGAGGTCACCGCCCGGTTCGGCCTGCCGGACGGCGTCAAGTGCATCGTCGCCGACGACTGGTGGATCTACGCGGGCTGCGACGACGGCAAGGTGTACGACCTGGGCGGCAAGGTCCCCCGGGTGGCGTACGAGATAGCCGAGGACGTGGACATCTTCTGGCTCGACATCCACGACGGCGTCCTGGGCGTCGCCGACGAACGCGGCGGGCTGACCACCGTCGACCACGAGGACGAGTTCCAGTGGCGCCGCAAGGCCGAGGGCCGCTCCGGTTGGATGGTGCGCTGCGACGCGGACGGCGTCTACCACGGCCACTCGCGCGGCGTCGCCCGCTACGCGGCGCGCGGCGGCGACCAGGTGTGGCACACCGCGACGAAGGGCGAGGTGCTGTTCGGCTGGCAGGAGGCCGACGAGGTGTTCGCCGGCACCGGGCGCGGCTGGGTGCACCGGCTGCGCAAGTCGGACGGCTCCGAGGTCGCCGCCTACCGCTGCGACGCCGCCGTGTTCTCCTGCGCGGCCTCCCCGGACGGCGAGTACGTCTTCGCCGGGGACAACCACTCCTCGGTGTACTGCTTCGCCGCCGACGGCACCCGGCTGTGGAAGCTCGCCACCGGCTGCGGCTCCGCGTACAGCATGCAGTACCGGGACGGCCGGCTCTACCTGGTGACCACCGACGGCTCGCTCGCCTGCCTGGACGCGAGCGAGCAGGCCGTCCGGGCGGCCGAGGCCGGGACGCTGCCGGCCACCGCCGAGGTGCGCGACGCGGGCTGGGAGGCGGTGCGGCCGGGCACGGCCCTGGAGACGGTGGTCGTCGGCACCGGCGGCCTGCCCGGCGGCGGGATCGAGGTCGAGTGCGTGCAGGACGGGGCCCGGCTGCGGGTGCGGGTGGTGTCGGCGGGCTTCGACCCGGGCCGGCGGGTGCAGTTCCCGAAGGACATCCGGGTCGCCGGGGCGCGGTACCTGGTCGCCGAGGTGCGGGAGTCCGCCTCGGGCGGCTTCTACCGGGCGCGCGGCGAGATCAAGCGCCTGCTCTGAACGCCCCCGGTGCGGCGGCGGCGGACGTCCCGTCGCCGCCGCACCGGGCCCGGCTCAGGCCGGAGTTCAGCTCAGCCGCAGCACCAGCTTGCCGGTGTTCTCCCCGCGGAAGAGCATCCCGAGGACCGCCGGGAAGTCGTCCACCGTCCCCTCCACCACGTGCTCCTTGACCTTGATCCGGCCGTCCGCGATCCAGCCCGCGAGCTCCCGGGCCGCCTCCGGGTAGCGGGGCGCGTAGTCGAACACCACGAAGCCCTCCATCCGGGCCCGCCGCACCAGCAGTGACAGGTAGTTGGACGGGCCCTGCACGGCGGTCTCGTTGTTGTACTGGCTGATCGCTCCGCAGAGCACCACCCGGGCGTGCATCGCGAGCCGGGTGAGCGCGGCGTCCAGGACGTCCCCGCCGACGTTGTCGAAGTACACGTCGATGCCGTCTGGCGCGTGGTCGCGCAGCGCCTTGCGGACGTCCTCGGAGTGGTAGTCGATCGCCGCGTCGAAGCCCAGTTCCCCGGTGAGCAGCGCGCACTTCTCGGGGCCGCCCGCGATGCCGACCACCCGGCAGCCCTTGATCCTGGCGATCTGCCCGACCAGGCTGCCGACGGCCCCGGCGGCGCCGGAGACCACCACGGTCTCGCCCTCCTTGAGCGCCCCGACGTCCAGCAGCCCGAAGTAGGCGGTCATCCCGGGCATGCCGAGCGCGCCGAGGTACGTCGACAGCGGCGCGAGCGCGGGGTCGACCTTCAGCGCGCCCTTGCCGTCCGAGACCACGTACTCCTGGACGCCGAAGCTGCCGACCAGGTGGTCGCCGACGCGGAACTTCGGGTGGTCGGACTCGACGACCTCGACCACGGACCCGGCCCGCATCACCTCGCCCAGCCCGACCGGCGGCAGGTAGGACGGCCGGTCGTCCAGCCACCCGCGCATCGCCGGGTCCAGCGACACGTACCGCGTCCGCCCCACGAACTGCCCGGGCCCGGCCGCCGGCACCGGCTCCGACCCGTGTGCCCAGTCCTCCGCCCGCACCTCCCCGACCGGACGGCGGGCGAGGCGGATCTGACGGTTGGTCGCGGTCATGACGTCTCCTGGGGGCGCGCGGGCCTGCACTGGACGCCCGAGTCTAAGCAAGCGCTTAGTCATCTGACCAGTGCCCGCCCGGCGCGTCGACGTCAGGGGCCTGGCCGGTAGTGGGCGTCGAGGGGTGCGCGCGCCTCGTCGAACAGGGCCGGGCCGTCCTGGGCCACCGTCGGCCAGGCGCCCGACTGCGGGTTGAGTTCGACGAGTTGCTCGGTGGAGAGCGCGGAGACCACCCGGCCGAGGTCGGAGCGGACGATGCCGCCGGCGCACATGCCGCAGGGCTGGCAGCTGGTGTGGAGGGTGGTGCGGGCGGCCAGGTCCGGGTCGAGTTCGCGGGCCGCCCAGCGGGCGAGCTTCAGCTCCGGGTGGGCCGTGATGTCGTCGTCGCGCCGCACCGTGTTGTGCGCCTCGGCGAGGATCGCGCCGTCCGGGCCGGCCAGCAGGGAGCCGTACGGTGCGTCGCCCAGGGCGACCGCCCGGGCCGCGAGGGCGACGGCGCGCCGCAGGAGGGTTTCGTCGGCCAGGGTGATCACGGGCGGGCCTTCCAGTGGGTGGCCACGGTGGTGAGCGCCCGCCAGGCCGCGCGGGGCCGACGGGTCTCCTCCGGATCGCCGTGGTAGGGGTCGAGGACGACGGTGTCCGCGCCGAGCAGCCGCAGCTGGTCGAGGTCGTCGAGGACCTGCTCGACGGTGCCGACCCCGGCGGGCCGCTCGGGACCGTCGACCGGCGCCTCGGTGATCCGCAGGGCGATGCGGGGGGAGAACCCCGGCAGCGAGTGCGCCGCCAGGATGGAGCGCATCAGGGGAAGGGGGAGTCGCAGCGGGTGCCAGGCGTCGCCGAACCTGACCGCGCGTCGGATCGCCGCCCCGCTGTGGCCGCCGACCCAGACGGGCGTCGGGGCGCCGTGGCTCCCGGTCCCCGTCCTCGTCCTCGTCCCCGTCCCCGTCCCCGTCCCCGTCCCCGTCCCCGTCCCCGTCCCCGTCCCCGTCCCGGTCCCCGTCCCCGTTCCCGGAGCCTCCGGACGCCAGGCGTCCCGCAGCGCGCCCAGGTACTCGTCGGTCAGCCGCGTCCGGTCGAGGGCTGCCAGCCGAGGGCGGGGCCGAGGCGGGTGGCGAGGTCGGTGAGGATCTGCACGTAGTCCTGGTGGTCGAAGGTGAAGGGCAGGGCGAAGGCGACCTCGTCGACCTCCTGGTAGCCGGCGTGGGCGTGCAGCCGCTCGGCGATCTCCTCGGACGGGCCGACCAGGTCGGGCGCGAACACCATCCGGGCCGGGCCCTGCGGGGCGAGGGTGCGCGGGGCGCGGGCGAGGGCGTACGCCTGGTACTTGGCGCGCTGTTCGGGGGTGGCGCCGTCGGTGGGGATGACGACGAGGCCCTGGGAGACGCGGGCGCGCTCGCCGTCGGGGTGCTGGGCGCGGAAGGCGCGGATCTGGGTGCGCTGGATCTCGGCGAAGTCCTCGGACTCCCCGGGCTCCCCGGCCTTGACGATGCTGCTGGTGAGCAGGTTGAGCCCGTGCTCGCCGGCCCAGCGGGCGGAACGCAGGCTGCCGGCGCCGTACCAGAGCCGGGAGGC
Organism: Kitasatospora sp. NPDC091276; assembly: GCF_040684355.1. Taxonomy (NCBI): domain Bacteria; kingdom Bacillati; phylum Actinomycetota; class Actinomycetes; order Kitasatosporales; family Streptomycetaceae; genus Kitasatospora; species Kitasatospora sp. NPDC091276. Next base: position 38,421 of record NZ_JBFBFU010000022.1, read on the forward strand.
GAGGCCGGGGGAGTGCGGCTGGACCCGGCGGGAGTACACCTCGATGCCCTCGGTGCCGGCGAACTCGGAGGCGGGTTCGCCGCGGACGAGGCCGAGGAGGCGCTCGGCGCGACCGGTCCCGAAGTCCTCGTGCTCGCCGGTGTCGGGGTAGAGCGCGCCGCGGACCCGGTCGTAGTGGGTGGGCGGGCCGACGCTGAAGCCGGGGTTGAGGCGGCCGCCGGACAGGATGTCGACGGTGGCGAGGTCCTCGGCGAGGCGCAGCGGGTTCTCCCAGCCGAGCGGGGTGACGGCGGTGCCGAGGTGGATGCGACTGGTGCGCTGGGAGGCGGCGGCGAGCACGGCGACGGGGGAGGAGATCCCGTACTGGAGGTGGCGGTGGCGCAGCCAGGCGCTGTCGAAGCCGAGCTGCTCGCCGAGGGTGATGAGGTCGAGGGTGGACTCGTGGCCCCGGCGCGGGTCGGTTTCGTCGAACAGCCCGATGGTCAGGAAGCCGAGTTTCCGCAGCGGTCGTGGGGTCGGCGGCATGGTGGGTGGCTCCGGGTGGTGTGAGGCGGCCCCGGGAGGGCCGGGCGGGTGGTGCCCGTCGAACGTACGCAGGCGGCTCGCGTCCCCACAAGATCGGCGCGGGATCGGACATCGGCACGCAACACGGCGCAATCCCGCCTCCACATCGACCCGGTACGGGGCGCGGCGGGCCCCCTCCCCCGACGGGGCCCGCCGCGCGTCCGGGAGGGTCAGCAGCTGCGCAGCTCCGGGCTCTGGTTGCGGATCTGGTTGTGCAGCGAGGTGAACTCGCGGTAGGCGTCGCCGTCCTCGGTGCCGGGGCGGAAGGCGCCGACGCGGTGGCAGTTGACGAAGGCGAGCTTGACGCCGAAGTGGTCCTCCAGGCTGCCGCGGATGGCGTTGCTGGCGAGCGCGCGCAGCAGCTGGGCGCGCTCCTCGTCGGTGGGCGTGGTGTTGTCGGTGGTGAACTCGTCCTCGGTGGCGCTGAGTTCGGTGCTGAGCCCGGCGACGACCTGGTAGGCGTAGGGGAGGGAGGTGCGGACGGTGTCGAGGAAGTCGGCCTGGTTGACCCGGCCGTGCTCGGCCTGGGCGAGGAGGGCGGGGGAGACGTCGAGCGACATGGGTGTCCTCTTTCGCGGAGTCTGGTTATCGAAGATGAAAACCATTGCAAGATGGACTGTCGGCGATGTCCGGAGGCCCTGTCAAGTGCCGTCCCCCGAAGGGCTGACGGGCGGCGCCTCCCGGTCGGTCCTGATGACGAACAGGGCGATCAGCGCCGCGAGCACGGCGAAGGCCAGGCCCATGTCGAACGCCCTGGAGATGCCGTGCGCCAGCACCTCGGAGGAGTACGGCGCCGGCAGCTTTCCGCTGGCCCGGAACTGGGCCGCCTGCTGCGGGGTGGCCTGCCGCAGGAACGTGTCGACCTGTCGGCCGGCCTCGTTGCGGCCGGCCGCGCCGTAGACCGTGACCAGGATCGACAGCCCCAGCGAGCCGCCCACCTGCTGGGTGGTGTTGAGCATGCCGGTGGCCGCGCCGGTCTCGTGCGGGGCGACCCGGGAGACCACCGTCAGCGTGGCCGGGACGAAGATCGAGCCCATCCCGAGGCCGAACAGCAGGGTCGGGCCGAGGACCCCGGTCAGGTAGCCGCTGTGGGCGTCGAGCCGGGTCGACCAGAACGTCCCGCCCGCCACCAGCAGCGAGCCCACCACCAGGAACGGTCTGCGCCCGTACCGCAGCTGGGTGCGGGCGGCGAACTGGGCGGCGGCGACGCTCGCGGCGCTGATCGGCAGGAAGGCGAGGCCGGCCCGCAGCGGGCTGAACCCGAGGACGTCCTGCACGAACAGGGTCATGAAGAAGAAGATGCTGAACATGGTCGCGGCCACGCAGAGCAGCAGCCCGTAGGCGCCGGAGCGGTTGCGGTCGCGGAACAGGTGCAGCGGGGTGATCGGCTGCGGCGCCCGCCGTTCGTGGAACAGGAAGGCCGCCAGCAGCAGCGCGGCGAGGCCGAACGAGGTGAGCGTCACGGGGTCGGTCCAGCCGTGGTCGGAGGCCCGGATGAAGCCGAAGACCAGCGAGACCATGCCCGCGGTGGCGGCGAACGCGCCGGTCAGGTCGAAGCGTCCGGGGTGCCGTTCGGACTCGTTGATGTAGAGCGGCGCCAGCAGCGCGATCGCGATGCCGATCGGCACGTTGACGAACAGCACCCACCGCCAGGACAGCCAGGAGGTCAGGATCCCGCCGGCGAGCAGGCCGACGGCCCCACCCGCTCCGGCGACGGCCGAGTACACGCCGAAGGCGCGGTTGCGGGCCGGGCCCTCCGGGAAGTTGGTCGCGATCAGGGCGAGCGCGGTCGGCGAGGCGATCGCCGCGCCCAGGCCCTGGAGAGCGCGCGCGGCCAGCAGCCAGCCGGAGGACTGTGCGACGCCGCCGAGCAGTGAGGCGAGGCTGAAGATCAGGACCCCGGCGACGAACACGCGCCGGCGCCCGAGGATGTCGCCCATCCGTCCGCCCAGCAGCAGGAGCCCGCCGAAGGCGAGGGTGTAGGCGTTGACGACCCAGGACAGGTCGGTGGTGTCGAACCTCAGCGCCTGCTGGATGTGCGGCAGGGCGATGTTCACGATCGTGACGTCGAGGACCACCATGAGCTGGGTGGCCGCGATGACGGTGAGGGCTGTCCCCGGGTGCTGGCCGCGTCGCGCGGGTGCGGGCGGCGCCGGGGCCAGGGCGCGCGAGGTGACCATGGCAGGTCCCCCAATGACTCGGGAGCGAATGACGGTGAGGGGGCGGGTCCGTCGAATGACACCGGCAGTATCCCCGGGGTATAGGGAACACAATCGTTCATTACCGACAACCGGCTGATTCCGGACCCGCACCACTCCGCCGGGCGTGGTGCGGCGGCGGAAAGCCCGGGGCACGGCCCGCCGCGGTCGTGTCAGGATGCTCGGCATGTCTGCTCGTGCACTGAGCTTCGGCGCGGTCGCCGAAGCCTACGAACGTTTCCGGCCGGGGTACCCCGACGAGCTCTTCGACACGGTGACGGCGTACGCGGGCCGGCCGGTGCGGACCGCCCTGGAGATCGGTGCGGGCACCGGAAAGGCGACCCGGCTGTTCGCCGGGCACGGGGTCGACGTCACGGCGACGGAGCCCGACGCGGCCATGCTCGCCGAACTGCGCAGGACGGCGCCCCCCAACGTGCGGACCGTCCGGGCCGCGTTCGAGGACCTGCGGCCGGGCGCGACGTACGGGCTGGTCTACGCGGCGGCGGCCCTGCACTGGACGCGCCCGGAGGGCCGGTGGTCGCGGGTGGCCGAACTGCTGGAGCCGGACGGCGTGTTCGCCAACTTCGGCGGTCCGTTCCAGCCGGCCGACCCGGCCGTCGAGGAGGCCGTGCGGGCGGCCCGGGCGCCGTTCCTGGAGAGCGACGACGTCCCGTCCCCGGACGGGACCGCCCCCGAGGAGGAACTACATTGGCCGGGAACGGAGTTGGAGCGGTCCCGGCTGTTCCGTGACGTCCGGCAGTCCGTCATCCGGCGGCGCCTGCTCGTGAGCGCCCCGTACTACCTCGGCCACCTGTCGACCATCTCGGCGTACCTCCAACTGCCGCCGCCGAGGCGGCGGCAGGCCTTCGACGCGATCGCTCGGGTGCTGCCCGAGACGGTCGAGGTCGCGGCCGACCTCACCGTCCATCTCGCGCGCCGGTGATCCGGGCGGCCGGGGCACCGGCTGTGACGTCGAACAGCGGCGCCCGGCCCGCCGCTGTCGCGGCCGGCCGGGCGCCGTGGGGGAGAAGCGGGGATCAGCCCTCCTGGGCGAGGCTCTTCATGTCCTCGTAGCCCATACCGAGCTTGCTGAACACCTGCTGCTGCTCCAGGGGCAGGCCGAGGCCCTTCAGCTCCTCGGCCTGGGCCGGGGTCAGGGGCTTGCCGGGGGTGAGCGCCGGGGTGGTCGGGGCGGTGCCGCCCTTGCCACCGCTGGCGGCGCCGGAGGTGAGGAGGCTGAGCATCGCGCTCTGGATGTCGTCGCTGGTCAGCGCGACGGCGTCGGCGGGCGCCTCGACGGTCGGGGCGTTCTGGTTGAAGGCGAGCTTCACCGGGAAGTTGACGCCCGGTCCGGCCTTCGCCTCCAACTGGGCGAGGTCGAAGGTGGCGGCGGAGAGCTTGCCGTCCTTCAGGTAGAGGTCGGCGCCGACCTTGTCCTCGCGCACGGTGCTCGGGACGGAGGTGGGGAGCTTCCCGAACTGCTGGGGGAGCTTGGTGGCCAGCGGCTTGAGGGCCTTCAGCAGTTCGTCGGCCAGCTGGCGGCCCGGGGCGCTCATCCAGATGTGCTCGGCGCCGTCCTTCTTGCCCTTGTCCTCGAAGGTGACGGTGCGGGACAGCACGTCCTTGAGGGAGTTGGTCAGCTGCTTGGCGGACTCCGGGTCCAGCGAGGGCTGCGCGCTCGGGGTGGCCTTGGCGCCGTCGAACTTCTTGGCGTCGTCGGCGAGCTTCTGGAGGTCGAAGGAGACCCACTTGCCGGCCAGCACGTCCTTGACCGGCTTCAGTTCGGCGGGCAGGCCGCTGCTGATGGCGTCGACCTGCGACGGGTCCTCGCCGACCAGCTTCACCAGGCCCTTGGCGTCGGCCCGCAGGAACGCCTTGGCGTCGACCTGGCGGTACTCCAGCAGCGCGGTGCCCTTCCGGTCGGAGAGCACGTAGGACAGGCGCACCGACTTGTCGAGCGTCAGGTCCTTGTCGGCGCCGCTGCTTTGCGCGTTCTTGAAGGTGTCGAGGTCCTTCAGCGGCTTGTCGGCGGATATCGCGACGGAGAAGTTCAGCCCGGACACGGCGTCGGCGCTCTTCGGGTCGACCTTGTCGCCGGTGGCCGCGCCGAAGGCGGTGATCTGCTCAGGGGTGGCGTCCACGGAGAACGTGAGGCCGGCGGCCTTGCCCTCGCCGACCTTGGTGAAGGCCTTGGACACCTTCTGCGCGGCGGACAACTGCTCGACGGTGCCGCAGGCGGCCAGGCCGGCGGCGAGCACGGATGCGGTGACGGCGACGGGAACGGTTCCGCGTGCGGCCCGGCGAATGGCGGTGTTGATGGTACGTCTCCTGTGTAACGGGGCCTGACCACATGGTCAGACCAGTCCCTCCCCGGTGGCGTCGAGCGCCACAGTGTTTACACATTTGATCACATCATCGGCAAGGGGGTGGCCGATTATTTCGGGGGGCGTGGCTCAGCGGGCACCGGGGAGGACGTCGGCGAAACGGGGTGCGCCGGGCTCGTGCGGCACCCGCGCGGCCCGCGCGGTGAAGCTGACGGCGTGGTACCAGCCGCACAGCAGGAGCAGGTCGAGCAACTGGTGGTCGTCGAAGACCGGTGCGAGTCGCGCCCACAGCGCGTCGTCGATGTCGGAGCCGGCGTGCAGCGCGTCGACGGCGAGGATGAGCAGCCGTTCCCGTTCGGACGTCCAGCACGCGTCGGCGGCTCCGCCGTGGACCAGTGACGCCGTCTGCGCGCGGGTGAGGCCGACCCGCTCGGCGAACGTCGCCACGTGGACGCCCCATTCGTACTCGCAGCCGCACAGCGCGCACGTCCGGTCGATGACGATCTCGCGCTCGCGCATGGTCAGGCTCAGCTGCCGGCCCAGCTCGTAGCGGCCCCACCCGTGCATGGCGTCGGCCATCGGCAGGTTCCTGGCGAACAGGCGGAACAGGCCGATCGGCTCGGCTCCCTCGGGCGTCATGCGTGCGAGTCGTGCGGCGGCCTGGTCGGTGTACGGCGGCTCCAGCGGGGCTATCCGCGGCATGGGCTCTCCCGTTGTGCTCGTTCCGGATGTTTCGGAATCAGAAACAGCAGGGTGGATGCTAATGTTTCGAATAACGAAACACAAGGGGAGTCATGCCGACACCACGCCCGGGGGAGCCGGTCCGCGGCTCGACGAGCGGCCGCCCGATCATGGCCGCGATGGACCTGTTCGGACGCCGCTGGGCCCTGCGCCTCCTCTGGGAGCTGCGCGCCGGCCCGCTCGGGGCCCGCGCCCTGCTCGCACGGTGTGACGGCCTGTCGTCGAGCGTCCTCTACCAGCGGCTCCGTGAACTCACGTCGGGCGGTCTCATCGCCCCGTCGGCCGACGGCTATCAGCTCACCCGGCTGGGAGAATCCCTCGGCCACGCGCTGCGCCCGCTCGACGAGTGGGCGGTCGCCTGGGCACAGGAGCAGGAGCAGGAGCAGGAGCAGGGGTAGGAGCAGGGGTAGGGGTAGGGGTAGGGGTAGGGCGAAAGGGGCGGCCAGGCCGGACGGCCGGGCTGACCGCCACCACGGGCGGGCCCCGGCGCTCAGCCCCGGCCGAGGCGCAACGCGGTGTCGATCAGCGGGACGTGGCTGAAGGCCTGCGGGAAGTTGCCGACCTGGCGCTTGAGCCGCGGGTCCCACTCCTCCGCCAGGAGCCCGAGGTCGTTGCGGATGGACAGCAGCTTGTCGAACAGCTGGTGCGCCTCGTCCGTCCGGCCGATCATCGCCAGGGCGTCGGCCAGCCAGAACGAGCAGGCCAGGAAGGCGCCTTCGTCGCCCGGCAGGCCGTCCACCCCGCCGCTGGTGGGGTAGCGCAGCACGAAGCCGTCCTCGGTGGACAGTTCGCGCTGGATCGCCTCGACGGTGCCGATGACGCGCTTGTCGTCCGGCGGCAGGAAGCCGACCTGGGGGATGAGCAGCAGGGAGGCGTCGAGTTCCCGCGAGCCGTAGGACTGGGTGAAGGTGTTGCGGTCCGGGTCGTAGCCGTGGGTGCAGACGTCCTCGTGGATGGTGTCGCGCAGGGCGCGCCAGCGCTCCAGCGGTCCCTCGCAGTCGGTCTGCTCCAGCAGTTGGACCGTCCGGTCGACGGCGACCCAGGCCATCACCTTGGAGTGGACGAAGTGCCGGCGCGGGCCGCGGACCTCCCAGATGCCCTCGTCCGGCTCCTGCCAGTGCTCCTCCAGCCAGGAGATCAGCCGCAGTTGCAGCAGGTGGGCGTGGTCGTTGCGGGCCAGGCCGGTGTGCTGGGCGAGGTGCAGGGCCTCGACGACCTCGCCGTAGACGTCGAGTTGGAGCTGGCCGGCGGCGCCGTTGCCGATCCGGACGGGGCGGGAGCCCTCGTAGCCGGGCAGCCAGTCGAGTTCGGTCTCCACCAGCTCCCGTTCGCCGGCGATGCCGTACATGATCTGGAGGTTCTCCGGGTCGCCGGCGACGGCGCGCAGCAGCCACTCGCGCCAGGCCTTGGCCTCGTCGCGGTAGCCGGTGCGCAGCAGCGAGGAGAGCGTGATGGTGGCGTCGCGCAGCCAGGTGTAGCGGTAGTCCCAGTTGCGGACGCCGCCGATGTCCTCGGGCAGCGAGGTGGTGGGGGCGGCGACGATGCCGCCGGTGGGGGCGTAGGTGAGGCCCTTGAGGGTGATCAGGGAGCGGATCACGGCCTCGCGGTAGGGGCCCTGGTAGGTGCACTGGGCGGCCCAGTCGCGCCAGAACTCCTCGGTGGCGGCGAGTGCCTGCTCGGCGTCCGGCCGGTCGGGCGCGCCGAGGTGGGAGGCCTGCCAGGTGAGGGCGAAGGCGATCCGCTCGCCGGCGGTGACGGTGAAGTCGGCGTAGGTGGTCAGGTCGCGGCCGTAGGTCTCGGACTCGCCGTCCAGCCACACCGAGTCGGGCCCGGCCACGGCGACGGTGCGGGTCCCCGTGCCGTCCGTGACCTTGTGCACCCAGGGCACGACGCGCCCGTACGAGAAGCGCATCCGCAGGGCCGAGCGCATCCGGACGGTGCCGGACACGCCCTCGACGATCCGGATCAGCTGCGGGGCCGCCGTGCCGCGCGGCGGCATGAAGTCGACGACCCGGACGGTGCCCCCGGCGGTGTCCCATTCCTGTTCCAGGATCAGGGAATCGCCCCGGTAGCGCCGCCGGTGGGCGGGCGGGGCGTCACCGGGGGCGATCCGCCAGAAGCCGTGCTCGTCCGTGCCCAGCAGGCCGGCGAAGACGGCCGGGGAGTCGAAGCGGGGCAGGCACAGCCAGTCGACGGCGCCGTCCCTGCCGACCAGGGCGGCGGTCTGCATGTCGCCGATCAGCGCGTAGTCCTCGATACGGGCGGGCACGTGGTTCTCCAAGAAGGGTTCACAGGAAGGTTCGGCAGAGGGGGTGTACTGGCCGGGCCGGGCCGGGCTCACTCCTTGAGCGAGCCCGAGTTGGCGCCGCGCACGAAGTGGCGCTGGAAGCAGAAGAACAGGATCGCCACCGGGAGGGTGGAGACCAGCGCCGCCGCCAGCTTGAGCGGGTACTGCGTCCCGGAGCCGAGGCCGCCGGAGACGAAGTGCGCCAGGCCGGTGGTGAGGGTGTCGTGCTCGCTGGACTGGGTGGAGACCAGGAAGTGCGTGAACTCGTTCCAGGAGCCCTGGAAGGAGAGCACGGTGAGCGTGATCAGCGAGGGCCGGGACATCGGCAGGACGACGGACCAGAAGATCCGGAACGTCCCGGCGCCGTCGATCCGTGCCGCCTCCTCGATCTCGCGCGGCACCGACTCGAAGAACTGCTTCATGATGAAGATCCCCGCGGCGTCGACCAGCAGAGGCAGGATCATGCCGCTGTAGCTGTCGAACATGCCGAAGCTCTTCAGCACCAGGAACTTCGGGATCAGCAGCACCACGCCCGGCACCGCCATCACGGCGAGCACGAAGGCGAACAGCAGCCGGCGGCCCGGGAACCTGATCCGGGCCAGCGCGTAGCCCGCCATCGAGTCGAACAGCACCCGGCCGGCCGTCACCAGGACGGTCACCACCACGCTGTTGCCCAGCCAGCGCAGGAACGGGATGTTCTCGACGCCCTCCGCCAGGCCGAACAGCCGCCGGTAGGAGGCCAGGGTGCCGCCGTCGGGCAGTACCGACATCGGGTTGGCGGCCGCGTCCGGGTCGGTCTTGAAGCTGTTCACCAGTTGCAGCAGGAACGGCAGCAGGTAGAGCAGCGCGAAGCCGAGCAGGACGGTGTACCCGAGGATCCGCAGCGGCCGGGGGAAGCGGCCGAGGATCGGCTTGTCCACGGTGGCCTTGCGGTCAGCGTGCGGCACGGCGGGCTCCCTTCGGGCTGCGGCGGGGCTTGCCGTCCCGCTCCCGCAGGACCCACCGCTGGACGGCGGTGAGCAGCAGGATCAGGCCGAGCAGGACGAACGCGATGGCGGCGCCCTGCCCGAAGTCGGCGTTGTCGAAGCCGGCCGAGTAGGACAGGTAGGCGGGCGTCAGGGTGGTGTTGCCGGGCGCGCCCTTGCCCATCACGTACACCTGGTCGAAGACCTGCCAGGTGGAGATCAGGCCGAGGGTCAGCACCAGGAACAGGACGGGCCGCAGGGCGGGCAGGGTGACGTGGCGCAGCAGCTGGCGGCGGTTGACGCCGTCGAGCGCGGCTGCCTCCTCCAGTTCGCGCGGGATGTCCTGGAGGGCGGCGAGGAAGATCAGCATGAAGGTGCCGGAGGTGGTCCACACCGCCATCAGGATCAGCGTGCACATCGCGACCGAGGGCCCGGCGAACCACTCCGACCAGGACAGCCCGAGCGGGCCGCCCGTGCCCGGAGCGGGCTGGTCCAGGCCGAACCAGCCGAGCACCAGCCAGATCACCCCGCGCGGGTCGGCGAACCAGTTCGGCCCCTTGACCCCGAGCCAGCCCAGCATCCGGTTGACGGCGCCGCTGCCCTGGAAGAGGAACAGGAAGACCGTCGAGATCGCGATCGAGCTGGTGACGGACGGGAAGTAGAACACCGTGCGCAGGGCGCCCCGGCCGCGCAGCATCCGCTGGTTGACCAGGATGGCGAGCAGCAGTGCCAGCACCGTCTGCAGCGGCACCGTCAGCAGGACGTAGTACAGCGTGTTGCGCATCGAGGTGGCGAACAGCGTGCGGTCCAGGCCGTCCTCGGCGAACAGCCGGCGGTAGTTGTCCAGGCCGATGAAGTCCGCGCTGCCGCTGAACGGGTTGGACTGGCCGTCCCAGTGCAGCAGGCTGACCCACAGGGCCATCCCGATCGGCAGGACCATGAAGAGGCCGAGGACCAGGACCATGGGGCCGGCGAACAGCCAGCCCCATGCTCCCTCGCGCAGGCTGCGCCGGCGTGTCGTGCCGGTGGAGCTGTTACTTGGCATTCTTGATGGCCTGCTCGCCGTTGCGCTGGAGGGTGGCCAGGATGGCCGCCGGGTCGCCCGTCTTCAGCGACTGGAGGTCGGTGTTGAACTGGGTGAGCACCTTGGTGAACCCGGCGATGGTGACCGGCGCCTGGGCGTTGGCGACGCCGTCGACCCAGGCCTTGGACTCGGGGTACTTCTGGGCGTAGGCGCTCAGCGCGCTGGTGCGCGAGGGCATCACGCCGAAGGCCTGGGCGAACTCCAGCTGCTGGTCGGCGGAGGCGAGGTGTTTGACCAGGTCGACCCCGGCCGCCTGGTGCTGGCTCTTGGCGGCGATGCCCCAGCAGTTGCTGAAGGCGAGGGTGCCGGGGCCGGCCGGGCCGGCGGGCAGCGGGAGCACCTTGTACTGGACGTTCGGGTAGTCCTTGGCCATCGCGCCCTTGAGCCAGTTGCCCTCGATGGTCATCGCGGCCTTGCCCTTGCCGAGCGCCTCGCCGCCCCAGCCGGCGTCCACCTCGGCGACGTACTTGGCCGAGCCGGCCTTCATCATCGACTGCACGTACTCCAGCGCCTGCTTGTTGGCCGGGCTGTCGGCGGTCATCGCGGTCTGCTCGGGGTTGGTGATCCAGCCGCCGGCCTCCTTCAGCAGGGCGCCGAGCCGCTGGTAGTCGGGGGCGGTCACCAGGCCGGTCACGCCGTCCTTGGTGAGCTTGGCGGCGTCGTCGGAGAGCTGCTGCCAGCTGGTCGGGTAGTCGGCCTCGGTCAGGCCGGCCTGCTGCCACAGCGTGGTGTTGATCGCCAGGCCCAGGGTGGAGGTGTCCTTGGGCAGGCAGGTGAGCTTGCCGTCGTAGCTGAAGGCCTTGCGCAGCGGCTCGGAGAAGTCGGCGGCGTCCGGGATCTGGTCGCCGTAGGCGTACAGCGAGCCGCCCTTGGCGTAGTTCGCGAACTGGTCGGAGTTGACGTAGAAGAGGTCCGGCGGGTTGCCGCCGGCGAAGGCCTGGCCGAGCTGCTGGTTGATGTCGCTGGCGATCTGCACGGTGACGGTGTTGCCGGTCTTCTTGGCCCAGTCGGCCGTGGCGGCCTTGACCGCGGCCGTCTCGGACTCGCCGGAGGTGGCGATCAGCACCGTCAGGCTCTGGTTGCCGCCGGAGGACTGCTTGGCCGGTGAGTCGCCGAAGCCGCCGGAGGAGGAGCAGCCGGTGACGGCGCCGAGGGCGACGGCCGTGCAGACGGCTGCCGCGGCGAGGGTGCGGGAGGTGGCCATGCGGGATCTCCTTGCGAGGGTGGGTGGGGGGAGTGGGCGGAGATGGTTCGGGGGAGTGGCGGTCAGACGCTTTCGCGCAGGACCAGCTCCGGTTCCAGGAGCACGTGTTCGGTCGGCCGGTGGCGGTCGCCGAGGCGTTCCAGCAGCAGTCGCATGCACTCGCGGCCGACCGCGTCGAGCGGTTGGGCGAGGCTGGACAGCGACGGGAACAGCAGGGGGGCGACCGGCGAGTCGTCGAAGCCGATGACGGCCGCGTCCGGGCCGGGGGCGCGGCCGTCGCGGCGCAGCGCCTGGTACCAGCCGAGCGCCAGGGTGTCGCTGGCGGTCACGACCGCGGTCGCGCCGGTCGCGAGCAGCCGTTCGGCGGCCTCGGTGGCGCTCGCCTGGTCGTCCGGGCTCTCGGCCCGGCGGCCCCGGGCGGGTAGGCCCAGTTCGCGCATCGCGCTCTGCCAGCCGCGGGCGCGGTCGTCGCCGACGCCGGAGCCCTTCGGCCAGCCGAGGAAGCCGATCTTGCGGTGGCCGAGCCCGGCCAGGTGCCGGACGGCGGCCGAGGTCCCGGCGGAGCCGTCGACGTCGACCCAGTCGCCGACGTCCCGGCCGGACCAGGTGCGGCCGAAGGCGACGTAGGGGACGCCGCGTTCGTGCAGCCAGCCCTGGCGGCGGTCGCCGCGGTCGGTGCCGCTGAGTACGAAGCCGTCCGCGCCGTGCTCGTCGAGCAGCTGCTGGTAGCTGGTGAGTTCGTCGTCCCCGGGGGCGACGGCGAACAGCACCACCCGGTAGCCGGCCTGGTCGGCGGCCTCGGAGAGCGAGTGCAGGAACTGGTCCAGGACCGGGGTCGGGACGCCGGTGCTGCTGGAGCGGATGCCGTAGCCGATCAGCCGGCTGGCCCTGGTCTTGAGGGCCTGCGCGGCCCGGTGCGGGCGGTAGCCGAGCTCGTCGATGGCGCGCTGGACCCGCTCCAGCGTCTGCGGGCGCAGCAGCTCGGGCGAGTTGATCGCGTTGGACACCGTCTGACGGCCCACGCCGGCCCGGGCGGCGACCATTTCCAGGGTCGCGGCGGACCCTGTCCTGGGCCGGGGCGATGAGTGTGCATGCATGACGGCGATCCTAGGTTCTGTCTTCATTGACAAGATCTTGGAGCGTTCCAATACGGGGTTCCATCTTCCCCACCAGGGGGGTTAATGTCTTGGAACGCTCCAATGGCAGAAAGGTTGCGCCCGAGTGGAAGCAACTGTCAAGCCCCAAAACGAGGATGAAGAGACCATGTCAGCGATCGCCCTGCAGCCGTTCCTGCACGACGCCCAGCTCTCCGTGGCCGCCCCGAGCTTCTGTGCCTCGCGCCCGGACGGGCGGATCGGCGAAGGCGCGGACGGCTTCTACCACGGGGACCGCCGGATCCTCTCCCGCCTGGAGGCCGGCGTCGCCGGGATCCCCAACGCCCCCGTCGCCACCGCGCACGGCGAGGACGGGCGCACCACCTTCGTCACCGTGCTGCGCGGCATCGCCGAACTCACCCCCGACCCGGCCGTCACCCTGGAACGCCGCCGGGAGCTGCACCCCGGCCGCCTCGTCGAGCGGTACACCGTCCGCAACGCGGGCGACCTCACCGCCCGCCTGCGCCTGGACCTGCGCGCGGAGAGCGACTTCGCCGCGATGGACTCCGTCAAGGCCGGCCGCACCACCCAGGCCCTCACGCCCACCGCCGGCCCGAACGGCCTGCGCTGGAGCGAGGGCCCGCTCAGCGCCGCCCTCACCGTCGAGCCGGCGCCCGACCACCTCGCCGCCGACACCGGCACCCTGGGCTTCGACCTCGAACTCGCCCCCGGCCAGACCTGGCAGGCCGTCCTGGAGTGCACCGCCGAGCACCGCGACGGCGACCTCTTCCCCGCCCCGGCCGCCGACGCCGCCCCGTGGCGCACCCCCGGGATCACCGGCCGCGACCACCACCTCGCGCACTGGATCGCCCGCTCCCACCACGACCTGCGCGGCCTCCTGCTCACCGACCCGCTGGAGCCCGCCGACCACTTCCTCGGCGCCGGGGCCCCCTGGTTCCTCACCCTGTTCGGCCGCGACTCGCTCTGGGCGGCCCGGATGATGCTCCCGCTCGGCACCGATCTCGCCGCCGGCACGCTGCGTACCCTGGCCCGCCGCCAGGGCCGCGCCCTCGACCCGGCCACCGAGGAGCAGCCCGGCAAGATCCTCCACGAGGTCCGCCGCGACGAGCAGCACCTCGACAACGGCTCCCACCTGCCGCCCTGCTACTTCGGCACGGCCGACGCCACCCCGCTGTGGCTCACCCTGCTGCACGACGCCTGGCGCTGGGGCATGCCCGAGGACCAGGTCGAGGCCCTGCTGCCGCACGCCGAGGCCGCCCTCGCCTGGCTGGCCGACCACGCCGACGCGGACGGCGACGGCTTCCTGGAGTACGTCGACAGCTCCGGCAAGGGGCTCTCCAACCAGGGCTGGAAGGACTCCTCCGACAGCATCCGCTTCCGCGACGGCCGGATCGCCGACGCCCCCATCGCGCTCAGCGAGGTCCAGGCCTACGCCTACGAGGCCGCCGTCGCCTCCGCCGCCCTGCTGGAGGCCTTCGGCCGGCCCGGCGCCGACCGCTGGCGGCAGTGGGCGGAGGAGCTGCGGCTGCGCTTCCGCGACCGGTTCTGGACCGAGGACGCGCACGGCCCGTACCCGGTGGTCGCCCTCGACGGCGGCAAGCACAAGGTCGACTCGATCGCCTCCAACATGGGCCACCTGCTCGGCACCGGCCTGCTCGACCCGCAGGAGAGCGCCCTGGTCGCCGGTCGGCTCACCGCCCCCGGCATGGACAGCGGCTTCGGGCTGCGCACCCTGGACGCCGCTGCGACCGGCTTCAACCCGCTCGGCTACCACACCGGTTCGGTCTGGCCGCACGACAGCGCCATCGCCGTCCACGGCCTCGCCCGCGCCGGGCTGCACGACGCCGCCGCGCCGCTGGCCGCGGGCCTGGTCCGCGCGGCGGCGGCCTTCGACCACCGCCTGCCCGAACTCTTCGGCGGCCACCCGCGCGCCGAGGTCGCCCGCCCCGTCCCCTACCCGGCCTCCTGCCGCCCGCAGGCCTGGGCCGCCGCCGCCTCCGTCCAGGTGGTGCAGGCACTGCTCGGCCTGGAGGCCGACGCCCCCAACCGGCGGCTCCGGGTGCGGGCCCAACTCCCGGCCGGCTACGAGTCGCTGACGTTCACCGGCCTGACGGTGGCCGGCCTGCCGATCGAGGTGTCCACCGACCACACCGGAGCCGTCGACCTGCGCGCCCCGGAGGGCTTCACCGTCACCACGGACCGCTGACGCACACCCCGCCGGCCCGCCGCCGCGCCCGGCCCGGCTGGCGGGGAGCAGACCGTCCGGGCGCGGGCGCGGGCAGGCTCAGCCGCGTTGCACGGTGAACTGGTCCACGGCGGTGCCGTCCTCGGTGATCGAGCGCACCGCCATGCGGGCCGGCTTGCCGGCGGCGGCGGGCGTCACGTCGACCGCCACCAGGCAGTAACCGGTGTAACGGACCCTGGACCAGGTGACCTTGACGGTCTGGTTGTGGCCGGTCGGATCGGCGACCACCATCGGGACGGGGGAGTCGTTCTTCGTCTCGTGCCCGAGGTAGGTGTCGGCGACGGGGAAGGAGTAGACCCCGCCGCCACCGCCGCCCGCGACGACGTACGTGGTGCCGTCCTTCGGGGGATTGACGGTGTCGCCGGAGGCGACCTTGCGGGTGGGCTTGCCGGAGCGGATGGGGTCGGTCCGCTCGTAGACGTGGTTGTGGCCGCTGAGCACCAGGTCCACCTGGTACTTGTCGAACAGCGGGGCCCAGTCCTGCTGCGCGCCGAGTTCGGCTCCGTTGTCGTGGCAGGTGGAGTACGTGCACTGGTGCAGGTAGACGACGACGAAGTCGATGGTGGTGTCGGCGCGGAGCGCGGCGAGCCGGCTCTCCAGCCACTTCTTCTGCTTGCCCTTGGTGTAGTTCAGGTTGGCCGCGGTGTTGTAGCAGATGTCGTTGCCGTCGAGGCTGATCAGGCCGACGTTCTGGCAGCGCCAGGAGTAGATGCCGGTGGACTGGGCCCAGGCGTTGTCGGGCATCGTGAACCGGGCGCGGACGCCCCCGTAGCCGTCGGCCCCGTACCAGGCCTCCATCTCGTGGTTGCCGATCGCCATCATCCACGGGGTCCGGGAGGCGACGGGGTCGTTCTGCACGAAGAAGGAGTCCCACAGGCGGGCGTCGTAGGGGTCGCTGGTCTTGCCGCTGCCGCCGCTGTTGGCGTACGAGAGGTCGCCCATGTGGAGGTGGAAGGCGGGGTCGAGGCCGGCGATCAGGTTGGCGGTGGCGGCCGCGTTGTACCCGATGCCCTGGTCGCCGAAGGCCGTGAAGGTGAACCCGGTGCCGCGGCCGGGGGCGGGCGCGGTGCGGAAGCTCGCCACGTCGCCGAGCTGGGCGCGCTGCCCCGCGGGGTCGTAGCCCTGGTGGCCGACGACGTAGTAGTACGTGGTGTCCGGGATCAGCTGGTCCACCTGCGCGTGCAGGTAGTACTGGGTGACGGTGGTGGGCTTGACCAGGGGCTGGTCCTCGACCGGGTGCTGCCAGGACAGCTTGCTGACCAGGGTGCGGACCTCGGCGGCGATCGGGGAGCCGAAGTCGCCGGGCTGGAGGCCGATCCGGACGAAGGGGGCGGTCACCGCGCCCGGCACCTGCCAGGAGACGACGACCTGTTGGGAGGGATCGGCCCCGAAGGCCAGGTGCCGGCCGAAGGGGCGCAGCGCGGACCCGGCGGTCCGGTCGCTGCGGGGTGCGGGGAGGGGCGGGGTGTCGAGGGCGGTCGGGCGGGGGGCGGCCTGGGCGGCGCCGGGCAGCAGGAGGCTGCCCGCGGCGAAGGCGGCACCGCCCGCCGCGCTCACTCGCAGGAGGTCGCGCCGGGAGTGCCGTGTGGTCTCGGACATGACATTAAGTTAGGAAACATCCCTAACCTTTGACAAGGGGGCGAACGCGAACGGATTCGGCCGCACCGCACGCCAGTTGGGGGTGCTCGGACATCGAGGCGACGGTGCCCGGGCATCGAGCCGGGGGCGCTCCCCGCCTCGGGAGCCCCGCCACCTGCTCGGTTGCGGCCCGGCGGGAGGGACGTGAACGCGCGGGCCGATGTCCGGATAACCCACCGGGCCGTCCGTATCGCCCCTCGGTCCGGCCCGGCCCCCACGCCTACGGTCGAGGCCATGAACGAACCCCTCAGCCCCGACGACCTCGCCGCCTACCACGAGAACGGCTTCCTCCTCGTCAAGAACCTGATCAGCCGACAGGAGGCGGCGGCGATGCGGGAGGAGTGCCACGCCCTGGCCGCCCGCCTCGACTCCGACGCCGACCCGACCTGGGCCAGCGCGCGCACCATCGCGGGTGCGTCCGCCGGACGCACGGCCCTCAAGCACGCCCACGACGCGCAGTTCCACTCGGCGGCCTTCGCCCGGCTGCTGGTCGACCCCAGGTTCACGGACGTCGCGGCCGCACTGCTCGGTGGGCCCAACCTCCAGTTGCACCACACGAAGATGTTCATCAAGCCTCCGGAGACCGGCTCCCCCTTCCCCCTGCACCAGGACCACCCGTTCTTCCCGCACGTCCGGCACACCGTCGCGGCCGCGGTCTTCCACTTCGACGACGCCCCGGAGGAGAAGGGCTGCATCAGGGCCGTCCCCGGCAGCCACCGGCAGGGCCCGCTGCCGCACGTCGAGGACGGCAGCTGGCACCTGCCGCCCGACACCTGGCGGCTCCAGGACGCCCGGCCGTGCCCGGCGGAGGCCGGCGACGTCCTGTTCTTCGGCTACCTCACCGTGCACGGTTCGGGGCTGAACACCTCCGACCAGGCCCGCACCACCTGGCTGGTACAGTTCCGGGACCCTGCGGACCGGCCCACCACGGACGATCACACCTGGTCCCTCGGTCAGGGCATGATGTTGCGGGGCGTCGACCCCACCGCGCGCAGGACGGACGGGGCGGGCGAGCCGAGATGACCGAACTGGCCCGGGCGGGCGCCGCCCTGCCCCTGCTCAACTCCGTGCGGCTGGGCACCACCCTCGCCGGACGACGGGTCGAGTTCGTGGACTGGGGGTTCTACCCGCCCGAGCCATGGCGCAACTACTGGCACAGCCACTCCTACTTCGAGTTCTGCTACGCCTACGCCGGGCGCGGGACGTTCCGGCTCGGCGCGCTGGAGCACCCGGTCGGAGCCGGCGAGCTGTTCCTGGCCCGCCCCGGCGAGGTCCACGAGATCACCACCGACGCCCGGGACCCGCTCGGCATCGTCTTCTGGTCCTGGACGATGGTCCCCGAACGCGGTCCGCGCGGGGCCGCCGGGCCCGGCTCCCCGGAGACCGCCGCCCTGCTCGACGCCGTCGCGGCCGGCCCGCGCCAGGTCGTCCCGGCCGCCGGAACCCCGCTTCCCCGGCTGTTGGCGACACTCGCCGAAGAGGCCGCGGCTCCGGGGCCGGCCAGCCCCGACCTGCTGGCCGCCCTCGGCCCCGCACTGGTCCTCACCTGCGCCCGCGTCGTCGCCGGCCTGCCCGACGCCCCGCGCCCGACGCCCGTGCCGGGTGGGCGCGCGGCGGCGGTCGCCGCGCGGATGACCCGCTACCTGGACGACAACTTCGACCGCCCGGTACGGGTACGGGACGTCGCCACCCAGGTCCACCTGAGCGAGCGCCACGCAGCACGGCTCTTCCAGCAGGAGACCGGGTGCACGATCATCGCCTACCTGACCCGCCGACGGCTGGACGTCGCCGCGCAGCGCCTGGCCGATCCCGCGCTGCGCCCGCTGTCCGTCGCGGCCGTCGCCCGCTCCTGCGGCTATGCGGACACCCGGCACTTCAGCACCGCGTTCCGGCGCCACTGGGGAGCGCTCCCGACGCAGGTGCGGGCCGGGGGCGGCACCACCCACGGCCTGTCCGCGGACCGCGGCGCGATCCGGTAGCCGGTAGCCGACCACGCCGGGGCCGACCACGCCGGGGCCGGGCGTGGCCGGGGCCGGGCGTCGGTTCTTGGGCGGATCGGCCTAGTCGGCCCCGCGAGCCGTGGCTGCGACGGCGACGGCCGCCCTACCGTGGGCGAATGACCGATCATCAGACCGCGCGGCCCGCGATGGGCCGGGCGGGCTACCTCGGGGCGGCCGCCGGCTTCGCCGTCTGCATGGCGGGCACCACCCTGCCCACCCCGCTGTACGGGCTGTACCAGGAGCAGATCGGCTTCTCCGAACTGATGGTGACGGTCGTCTTCGCCATCTACGCCTTCGGCGTCATCGGCGTCCTGCTGCTCGTCGGCAACGTCTCCGACTCCGTCGGACGCCGGCCCGTCCTGCTCTGCGGACTGGCGCTCGCGGCGTGCAGCGCCGTCGCCTTCCTGGCCGAAGGCGGCCTCCCGCTGCTGGCCCTGGGCCGCCTGCTGTCCGGCCTGTCCGCAGGCCTGTTCACCGGCACCGCCACCGCGTACGTCCTGGAGCTCGCCCCACCCGGACACCAGGCCCGCGCGGGCTTCGTCGCGACCGCCGCCAACATCGGCGGCCTGGGCTGCGGACCGGTGCTGTCGGGACTGCTCGCCGAGTACACGCCCCACCCCCTGACCCTGCCGTTCGCCGTGCACCTGGTGCTGCTCGCCGCCTCCTTCACCGTCACGTGGCTCCTGCCGGAGACCGTCACCGGAGCCCGCCCGCTGCGCACCGCCCGGCCGCGCCGGCCGTCCCTGCCGCCGGAGGTCCGCGGGGTGTTCGTCCCGGCCGGCCTCGCCGCGTTCGCGGGCTTCTCCCTGCTGGGCGTCTTCACCTCCGTCAGCCCGGCCTTCCTCGCCCAGCGGCTGGGCGTCCACAGCCCGGCCGTCGTCGGTCTGATCGTCTGCACGGCCTTCTTCGCCTCCACCCTCGGCCAGCTCGTGGTGCCCCGGCTCGGCACCGCCCGGGCGATCCCGATCGGCTGCCTGGTGCTCATCGCCGGGCTGGCCCTGATGGCGGGCTCCCTCGCCTGGACGGCCCTGCCCCTGCTGGTGCTCAGCGCCCTGGTGGGCGGCGCCGGCCAGGGCATGGGCCTGCGCGGAGCCGTCGGCGAGATCGCCGCCGCGGCTCCCGCCGAGCACCGCGGCGGCGCCCTGTCGGCGCTCTTCGTGGTCGCCTACTTCGGCATCTCGATCCCGGTGATCGGCATCGGCCTGCTCACCGCACCGATCGGCCTGGCCCGCGCCGGCCTGGTCTTCACCGCCTGCATGGCCCTGCTCGCCGCCGCCTCCGGCGCCTACCTGCTGCGTCGGGCCCGCGCCGGCTCCTGAACCGGCCGCGGCCCGGTGGCGCCCGCGCGCTTCCACGCGCTCTCGCGCAGCAGCCGCAGGCCGTTGAGGCCGACGATGACGGTCGAGCCCTCGTGGCCGAGGACGCCGAGCGGCAGGGGCAGGGTGGCGACCAGGTCCCACACGACCAGCCCGGAGATGAACACCGAGGCGATCACCAGGTTCTGGACGACCAGCCGCCGGGCCGCCCGGGACAGCGCGATCACCGTGGGGACGGTCGCGAGTTCGTCGCGGACGACGACCGCGTCGGCGGTCTCCAGCGCCAGGTCGGAGCCCGCCCGGCCCATCGCGATGCCGGTGTGGGCGGCGGCGAGGGCGGGGGCGTCGTTGACGCCGTCGCCGATCACCAGGACCTTGCGCCCGGCCCGCTCCTGCTCCTGGACGGCGGCGACCTTGTCCTGGGGGAGCAGCCCGGCGCGGACGTCGGTGATGCCGACCTCGGCGGCGAGGCGGGCGGCGGCGCGCGGGTTGTCGCCGGTCACCAGCACCGGGGCGGCGCCGGTCAGGGCCGCCAGGGCGGTGACGGTGGCGGCGGCGTCGGGGCGCAGGCGGTCGGCGATGCCGAGCACGCCGACCGGGACGCCGTCGCGCTGGACCAGGACGGCGGTGCGCCCGTCGCGCTCCAGCTCCTCGGCGACGGCAGCGGCGGTGGCGGTGGCCTCCGCCTCGGCGGAGGGCGCGTCGGCGGCGCCGTCGAGGAGCCGGGCGGGGGCGCCGACCGCGATGACGGCGCCGGAGACGGTGGCGGTCACCCCGATGCCGGGGGTGGAGGCGAAGCCCTCGGCGACCGGCAGGTCGAGGCCGCGTCGGCGGGCGGCGTCGACCACCGCGCGGGCCAGCGGGTGCTCGCTGGGGTGCTCGGCGGCGCCCGCCAGGGCCAGCAGTTCGTCCTCGTCCAGGCCGCTGCCGGTGAGGGGGAGCAGGTCGGTGATCCGGGGGGTGCCCTCGGTGAGGGTGCCGGTCTTGTCCAGAGCCACCGCGTCGACCTGCCCGAGCCGCTCCATCACGACGGCGGACTTCACCAGGACGCCGTGGCGGCCGGCGTTGGCGATCGCGGACAGCAGCGGCGGCATGGTGGCCAGCACCACCGCGCAGGGCGAGGCGACGATCATGAAGGTCATCGCCCGCAGCAGCGAGCCGGTCACGGCGGCCCCGAAGGCCAGCGGGACCAGGAAGACGGCGAGGGTCGCGAAGACCATGCCCAGGGAGTAGCGCTGCTCGACCCTCTCGATGAACAGCTGGGTGGGGGCCTTGGTCTCCGAGGCCTCCTCGACCATGGCGACGATCCGGGCGATCACCGAATCGGAGGCGTCGCGCTCGACCTTCACGCGCAGGGCGCCGGTGCCGTTCAGGGTGCCGGCGAAGACCTCGTCGCCCTGCTGCTTGGCGGCCGGCAGCGGCTCGCCGGTGATGGTGGCCTGGTCGATCTCGCTCGCGCCGTCCAGGACGCGGCCGTCGGCGCCGACGCGCTCGCCGGGGCGGATCAGGATGGTGTCGCCGACCACCAGGTCCTCGGTGGCGACGGTCTCCTCGCCGCCGTCGTCCAGCAGGCGGGTGGCGGTGGTGGGGGCGAGGTCGAGCAGGCCGCGTACCGAGTCCTGGGTGCGGGCGGTGGCCAGCGCCTCCAGCGCGCCCGAGGTGGCGAAGATGACGATCAGCAGCGCGCCGTCCATCACCTGCCCGATCGAGGCCGCGCCGATCGCGGCGACGATCATCAGCAGGTCGACGTCGAGGGTCTTCTCGCGCAGCGCCCGGAGGCCGGCCCAGCCGGGCTCCCAGCCGCCGGTGACGTAGGCGATCGCGTACAGCGGCCCCCAGGCCCAGGCCGGGGCGCCGGTCAGCTGGAGCGGCAGGGCGGTCAGGAAGGCGACGGTCGCGGCGGCGGCCCAGCGGGCCTCGGCCAGCGCGAAGACGCGCGTACGGCGCTTGGGAGCGGCGCCGCCGCGCGGGGCTGCGGCGGCTGGGCGCTCGGTGAGGGTTGCGGACATGGCTGTGGTGTTCCTCCACGCGGGCAGGACGGGGCGACGCGTCGACCATACAGGAATACATGAACAGCTCTTCATTTATTCCCGCTGGATTGACCCTCCCGGGTGATGCGGCTGGCGCCCCCGCCGGGCACGCCCTAGTTGGCCCGCGCGGCGAGGCCCTGCGGCCAGTGGCGGTGGTACTGGTCGATGACGTAGTCGTGGCCGTGGAGCCAGCCGTCCGCGGCCGGGTGGGCGTCGGTGAGGTGGGGGTGGCCCGGGGGCAGGTCGGCGTGGACGTGGTCGAGCCTGGCGGGGTCGCGGGCGGGCCAGATCGCGGTGGCGGCGGTGGCGGCGAGCAGGGCGATGGCGCCGAGGGCGACGGCCGTCACCGGGAGGCCGGCGCCGGCGGCGAGCCAGCCGGCGAGGGGGTAGGTGAGCAGCCAGCAGCTGTGCGAGAGGGAGAACTGCGCGGCGAAGGCGGCGGGCAGGTCCGCGTCGGCGGCGGAGCGGCGGATCAGGCGCCCGCCCGGCGTGAGGACGGCGGAACAGGCGGCGCCGATCGCGGCCCAGGACGCCAGCAGCGCGGCCCAGGACCAGCCGCCCGGGGCCGCGGCGGTGACGGCGGCGACGGCGGCCAGGACGGCGGGGAGAGCGAAGGCGGCCGGGAGCATGACGGCGCGGTCGGAGAGCCGTCGCAGGAGCCGGGGCAGGAGCAGGGCGGTCAGCATGGAGCCGGCACCGTAGGCGCCCAGGGCGAGCGAGACCGCGCCCGCCGGGCGGTGGAAGTGCTCGCGGACCGCGACGACGGTGTCGACGAAGACGATCGCCCCGGCGGCGGCGACCGCGAGGTCGAGGGCGAGCAGGGCCCGCAGGCGCGGGGTGGCCCAGAACAGGCGGGCGCCGAAGGCGGCCTTGGCGTGGACGCCGCCGGTCCGCTCGACGGGGGCGGGCTTGGGCAGGGCGACGAAGACGACCAGGGTGGCGGAGGCGAGGAAGCCGGCGGTGGTGCCGGTGAACAGCCAGGTGTACGGGACCAGGGCGAGCAGGCCCGCGGCGAGCGCGGGGCTGAACAGGGACTCCAGGTCGTAGGCGAGGCGGGACATCGACAGTGCCTGGGTGTAGTCCCGTTCGGCCGGCAGGACCTCGGGGATGGTGGCCTGGAAGGCCGGCGTGAAGGCGGCCGAGGCGGCCTGGAGCAGGAAGACCAGGACGTAGATCTGCCAGGCCTGGCTGACGAACGGCAGGGCGAGCGCGACGGCGGCGCGGGTGAGGTCCATCGCCACCAGCAGCGTTCGGCGCGGAACGCGGTCGGCGAGGGCTCCGACCGCCGGTGCGACGGCCACGTAGGCGACCATCTTGACGGCCAGCGCGGTGCCGAGGACCGCCGAGGCGTCGACGCCGGCGATGTCGTAGGCGAGCAGGCTCAGCGCCACGGTGGCCAGGCCCGTGCCCACCAGGGCGATGACCTGGGCTGCGAACAGGTGGCGGTAGGTGCGGTTGCGCAGGGTGGACAGCATCGGCCCCGTCCCGGTCGGCGGCGTGGTGAGGCGGCACTATCGTAGCCAACACGTGCATACGTGTGCACGTGTTGGCTACGATAGTGCGGCTCTCGCCGCCGTTACGGGCTGCGGGGGTGGGTCGGTCGTGCGGCGGGTCAGTCGTGCGGCGGCAGGGAGCCGATCTGGTGGTCGGCGACGTTCAGCGCCTCGTCGACCAGCCGCCGGAGGTGCCCGTGGCGCAGCGAGTAGACGACGCGGCGCCCGTCCCTGCGCGTGGTGACCAGGCCCGCGAGGCGGAGTTTCGCGAGGTGCTGGCTGACGGAGGTGCGCGGGGCTCCGCACGCCTCGATGAGGGAGGTGACGTCGGCCTCGCCCGCGCCGAGCCGGTGCAGCAGCGCGAGCCGGGTGCGGTCCGCGAGCAGGGCGAGGACGGACGCGGCGACGTCCAGCCGCTCGCTGCTGCCCTGCCCCTGCCCCTGTTCCTGCGAGCCGTGTGCAGCTGCCAGGTCGGTGCTTGTGCTCATGGGCTCATCGTAGATCGGCGTGCGTCCGATGCGTGCACGCGTGCGCACGTGACGGCTCCGCGCTGTCGGGGCCGCCGGGGCGGGCCCGGCTCCCGGGGTGTTCAGCGACCGGGGCCCCAGCGGGCTTCGAGCCGGCGGGCGCCGTCGGGGGTGGTGACGGCCCGCCAGCTGGCCCGCATCCGCACCGTGCGGCGGGCGGCGCCGGCGCCCCTGGAGGCGGTCGGGGCGCCCACGGCCTGGAGCACGGAATTGTCCAGGGGGCTGTCGGCGAGCCTGCGCACGATCGCGGACAGGGTCGCGGCGACCGAGCCGCGCGCCGGTGCGGATGCGGGCCAGCTGGCGGGGAGGGGCTGGCGGCGGTGGAAGGCGCCGAGAACGGCCACGGGGACCTCACCTTCGTTGACGTATCGTCCGACGCGGCGGATCGATCGGGTGTGGGCGGCTGACGGCGTGTCTTGCGGATGCTCCGGAGGGAGGTGACGGGGCACCGGGCCCGCGTCAGCCGGGCGGGGGCGAGTCCGAGCCTAGGCCGCGGACCCCCGGGGGGCGGGCGATCCTGACGCCCCCTTGACTGCGCGGGCGTCGTCACTGACGGTGTCCTGACGGCGGCCCCGCGTATCGACGGCCTCCGGCCCGGACGCGATCGCGCTCCGGCGGGCGGCGCGTCGGGCAGGCGGCAGCGTCGCGCGGGCGAGGGGAGGGAGAGCCATGGCAGGCCGGTCAGACGGCGCCGGCGCGGTCCGCGACGGCCGGGGGGCGAACGATTGGGACGGGACGGGTTCGTTCACTAACATCGACAGTGGCCCTGGATATAGGGAACACATCCGTTCATTGCGGACAGCCGGTGAACGGGCGTGTCGAGAGGTGGAACCGAAGAAGGTGCGCAGCCATGCCCGCTGAACCCGCAGTCGCGCGCGGACCGGCGACGGGCGCCCCGCTCCGCAGGCGCGGCGAGGCGCTGGAGAACGCCATCTTCGAGGCCGCCCTCCAGCAGCTCACCGCCGACGGCTACGCCCGGCTCACCATGGAGGGCGTCGCCGCGGCCGCGCAGACCGGCAAGGCCGCGCTCTACCGGCGCTGGCCCTCCAAGGAGGAACTGGTCAAGGACGCGCTGCGCGCCTGCCTGCCCCCGGCCGGCCCGCCGCCCGACACCGGCGGCCTGCGCGGGGACCTGCTGGAGGTGGTGACCAGGCTGCGCGCGGCGATGCTGAGCGAACCCGGGGCCGCCGTGCGGGCCATCATGGGCGAGCTGGACCGGCACCGGGCCCACACCTTCCTGGCGATCGTGCTGGAGCGGGTGGTGGAGCCCACCGCCGCGCTGATCGCCGAGGTGCTCGCCCGCGGCGCCACCCGGGGCGAGGTCCGCCCCGGGTCCGTCACCCCCCTGGTCACCGACGTCGTCCCGGCGCTGATGCTGTACCGGATCAAGATGTGCGGCGGCGCGCCGGCGCAGCTCGACCCGGCGGAGATCGTCGACGAGGTGCTGCTGCCGATCGTCCGTCCGTGACGGACGGTCAGGCCGATGGCTGATGGCTGATGGCCGACGGCCGGTCCGGGGTGGGCCCCGGACCGGCCGTGGTCGTACGGGCGGGCCGTCAGCCGGCGTCGGACGGCGCCTGGGCCGGGACGGCGGGCGCCGGCGCGGAGCCCGCCTCGGCGGCCCGGGCGGCGGAGGCCTCGAAGAAGCGCAGCAGCTCCACCGGGAACGGAAGCACCAGCGTCGAGTTCTTCTCCGCCGCGACCTCGACCACCGTCTGCAGCAGCCGCAGCTGCATCGCCGCCGGGGTCTCGGACATCGTGACGGCGGCCTCGGCGAGCTTGGCGGCGGCCTGGAACTCGCCGTCCGCGGTGATGATCCGGGCCCGGCGCTCGCGGTCGGCCTCCGCCTGGCGGGCCATCGAGCGCTTCATCGAGTCGGGCAGGCTGACGTCCTTGATCTCCACCCGGTCGATGTGCACGCCCCACCCGGTGGCCGGGCTCTCCAGCATGACCTCCAGCCCCTGGTGCAGGTTCTCCCGGCCGGAGAGCAGGTCGTCCAGCTCGCTCTTGCCGATGATCGAGCGCAGCGAGGTCTGGGCGACCTGAAGCATCGCGAAGGAGTAGTTCTGGACGTCCACCGTGGCCTTGACCGGCTCGACGACGCGGAAGTACAGCACGGCGTCGACGCTGACGGAGACGTTGTCCTTGGTGATGCCCTCCTGGGCGGGCACCGGCATGGTGACGACCTGGACGTTGACCTTGCGCATCCGGTCGACCACCGGCACCAGCAGGGTGAGGCCCGGCTGGCGGACCTGCTCGCGCACCCGGCCGAGCCGGAACACCACGCCGCGCTCGTACTGCTGCACCACCCGCACGCCGGTGATCAGCCAGAACAGCGCCAGCACGACGACGAGAACGACAATTGCCACGTTCGTCCGACCTTCCCCGTAGCGGCGCAGCCCGGGCCGGGTCCGGAACGGGCCCTGTCGCGCGGGTGCGAGCCGCGCAGGACAGTATGCGCCCCGGCCGCGGGGATCGACAGCCGCGTGCACCGGGGATCCTGACGGACCGTCCGCTCCGCCGGTCGGGCCGTTCGGCGACGCCGCGGACGGCGGGCGGGTGGGCACCCTTCTCGGTGCCCACCCGCCCGCCGCCGCCCCGGCCTACCCCGCCGAGGCCGCCTGGACGCCCTGGAGGGCGGACACCAGGGCGTCGACGTCCTGCACGGTGTTGTACAGGGCCAGCGAGGCCCGCACCGCGCTCTGCAGGCCGAAGGCGGCGAGCGCCGGCTGCGCGCAGTGGTGCCCGGCGCGCACCGCGATGCCCTGCTGGTCGAGCGCCCCGGCCAGGGCCATCGGGTCGGTGCCGGCGAGCAGGAAGGTCAGCACCCCGATCTTCCCCGGCGCGTCGCCGATCAGGCGCAGCCCGGGGACGCTCGCCAGCGCGCCCATGGCGTACGCGGTGAGCTGCTCCTCGTACGCGGTGGCGGCCTGGCGGTCCAGCCCGGCCAGGTACCGCAGCGCCGCCCGCAGGCCGGCCACCCCGCCGATGTGGCCGGTGCCCGCCTCCAGCCGGTGCGGTACGGGCGCGTAGGAGGTCTCCTCGAAACCCACCGAGTCGATCATGTTGCCGCCGCCCTGCCACGGGGGCATGGCCTCCAGCAGCTCGCGCTTGCCGAAGAGCACGCCGATGCCGGTCGGGGCGAAGATCTTGTGCCCCGAGAAGGCGTAGAAGTCGGCGTCCAGCGCGGTGACGTCCACCGGGAAGTGGCTCACCGCCTGTGCGCCGTCCACCAGGACCTTGGCGCCGTACCGGTGCGCCAGCGCGGTCATCTCGGCCACCGGCGGGACCGTCCCCAGCACGTTCGAGGCGTGTGTGAGCGCGACGAGCTTCGTCCGCGACCCGAGCAGGTCCCGGTAGGCGTCCTGGTCGAGCTGCCCGTCGGGGAGCAGCGGGATCGGCCGGATCCGGGCCCGGCGCTCCTTGGCGATCAGCTGCCAGGGCACCAGGTTGGAGTGGTGCTCGGCCGCCGAGACCAGGATCTCGTCGCCCACGCCGAGGTTGGCGCGGCCCCAGGACTGTGCCACCAGGTTGACGGCCTCGGTGGTGCCCCGGACGAAGACGATCTCGCCGGCGTCCTGGGTGCCGAGCAGCTTGGCGGCCTCCTCGCGGCCCTCCTCGTAGACCTGGGTCGCCTGCTTGGCGAGGGTGTGTGCACCGCGGTGGACGTTGGAGGTGCCCATCGAGTAGTGCTCGGCGACCGCCTCGGCCACCTGGCGCGGCTTGAGGGTGGTGGCCCCGTTGTCGAGCCAGACCAGCGGGTGGCCGTTCACCTCCCGGTGCAGCTGGGGGAAGTCCCGCCGGACGGCCTCGACGTCGAACCCGCCCGGCGGTGCGGAGGGCGGGGTGGCGGGGTCGGCCTGGGCCGCCCGGGCCGGCTGCTGCGGCAGCCAGTACCGCGGACCGCCCGCCGCGTGGGCGAGCGCTGCGGGCAGCGGGACCGGGCCGGGTACCAGGCCGCTTCCCGGGCCCGTCGAGGAGCCGGTGTCGAGCGGCGGTCGGCCCATTCCGGTGACCCCGGTGCCGCGCCCGAATCCGTCAGGAGTAGTCATGGTAGTTCGACACCTCGACGTTCTGGAGCACCGCGATGGCGTCGTCCACCAGCGCGGCGGCCGAGAAGTAGCTGGTGACCAGGTACGAGGTGATGGCCTGCCGGTCCACGCCCATCGCCCGCACCGAGAGGCCCGGCTCCACCTCGTCCGGGACCTTCGACGGGCGCAGGCCCACCACGCCCTGACGGTCCTCGCCGACCCGCATCAGCAGGATGTTCGTGGTGCCGGGCGCCGAGGTGGCCGAGCCCTTCAGGTCGAGCTTGTCGGAGGGCAGCAGCGGGACGCCGCGCCAGGTCAGGAACGGACTGCCGAAGAGTTCCACGATCTGCGGCGGCACCCCGCGCCGGGTGCACTCGCGCCCGAACGCGGCGATCGCCCGCGGGTGGGCGAGGAAGAACGCCGGCTGCTTCCAGACCCGGGCCAGCAGCTCGTCCATGTCGTCCGGGGTCGGCGCGCCCTTGCGGGTGCGCACGCGCTGGTTGGGCGCGACGCTGTTGAGCAGCCCGTACTCGGGGTGGTTGAGCATCTCCCACTCCTGGCGCTCGCGCAGCGCCTCGGTGGTCAGCCGCAGTTGGGCCTGGACCTGGTCGATCGAGGAGTTGTAGACGTCCGCGACCCGGGTGTGCACCTTGAGGACGGTTTGCGCGATGCTCAACTCGTACTCGCGGGGGGCCTCTTCGTAGTCCACGAAGGTCTCCGGCAGGTACGGCTCGCCGGAGTGGCCCGAGGTGAGGTCGATCGGGTGCTCGCGGTCGGCGGGCTCCCGGCGGTCGTTGCCGAAGGCGTCCAGCTGAGCGCGCAACGACGGCTCACGGTCGGCGAGTTCGAGGAGCATCCGGCGGTCGAGGGAGAGCACGGTACACGCGCTGACCGCCTTGACCCGGTAGGGCATCGGGGTGCCGTCGACCCAGGCGGTGGCGTCGAAGAAGTCGCCGTCGCCGAGGACGGCGATCAGGGCGTCCGAACCGTACTCCCCGGTGGCGCGCTGCTCGGCTCGCCCGAACGCGATGAGGTGCAGCTGCTCGGCGGGGGCACCGGCGTCGACGATCAGCTCGCCGGGCGCCACCTCGCGCTCGACGAAGCCGTTGGCGAGGGCGGTGAGCAGCGGGCTGTCCACCTGGCTGAGGAAGGGCAGCTCGCGCAGGTCCTCGGCGATCACCCGGGAGGCGCCGTCGCCGTTGACGTAGGTGCTGATCTGCCCGTCGCCGAGGATGAAGCCCCGGCGGCGGTTGACCCGGTAGACCCCGGCCTCCAGGTCCACCCAGGGCAGGGCGCGCAGCAGGTAGCGGGGGGTGATCCCGAGCATCTGCGGTGCGGTCTTGGTGGTGGTGGCCAGGTTCCGGGCGGCTGAGGTGCTGAGACTCTGCCTGCTCTGCTGACTCTGCTGGACGGTCTCGGTCGTCATGGCTGGCCCCTGTTCTGGTCGGGAGAACTGAGTTGGCGTCAAGTTCGTTGCGGAGGCGGGGATTCGGCCTCGGCCGACCCGCCGCGACGATTGTTCCGGCCGCACCGAGGGGGCGTGAGCGTGTTCGATGAGGGGCCGTGAGGACCGGTGCACACCATCGGGTGGGTACCGTCGCCAAACTCACCCGATCGTATGAATTTATCTATAAGCAGATGTGAGATGTTCGAAAGTTGATCTTGGAGCTGGCCGGGTCGGGGCCCGTGTCCTCGGCCCGCCACCGGTCCCGGCCCGCGTCGAACATCCCGGCCGGGGCCGACACGCACGGCGCCCCGCCGTTCCTCGACTTGGCGCACGCCGGGCGCTTGGATGGATCCGGCCTGGTCACCGCCCGGACACGACCCCGGGACACGACCCCGGGCACCCGCCGGCAAGCCGAGGAGCCACCACCGTGAACGACACCCCTGACGCCGTCGACCGGGCCGAACCCGCCGCCGTGGCCGGCCGGATCGCCGAGCGGCGCGAACAACTCGGCCTCAGCGAGGACGACCTCGCCCACCAGGCGGCCATGGCCCCCCGCTACCTCCACTACCTGCTCGAAGCCGGACCGGCCTTCGACCCCGGCGGCTTCGTCCGGATCGCCGCCGCACTCGGCCTCAGCCGCGGCGAACTGCTCGAAGGCCGCGCCGACGCCCCGCCCGGCCAGGGCGGCCCCGGCCCGCACCCGCGGCTGCTCGGCCTCACCGAACCCGAGTGCTGGGAGCTGATCGGCACCCACGGCGTCGGCCGCATCGCCCTGCCGCTCCAGCCGGGCCCGGTCGTCGTCCCCGTCAACTACGTCGTCGACGACGCCGCCATCGCCTACCGCACCACCGGGCGCGGCGCCCCGGCCGAGGGCACCGCGCTCTCCTTCCAGATCGACCACATCGACGAATACCTCGGCCGGGGCTGGAGCGTCCTCCTCCTCGGTACCGCGCACCACGTGCACGACCCCGCCGCCCTGCACCACCTGGCCGGCCTCCCCGGCGCCATCCCCTGGGCCGGCGGCGACCGGACCTGCTGGATCCGGATCAGCCCGGACGAGATCACCGGCCGCCGCCTGGTGAGCGACTGAACGGTCCGTTCCGGTCGCCGGGAATCGCGGTGCTGAGCGGCCGAGTTGGCGGTGTCGTACCCCTGTCGCGGACCGGTCGGCGTGGCTAGCATGAGGCGCCAACCGCAAGGAACACCGGCCCAGGCCCCCTCTTGCGGGTCACGTCGGATCAGCGTGCCCAGGTGTCCCGCGCGCCCGGCGTGACCCGAGAGAGCAGGTCCAACCCCCAAGGGAGGAACCACCCATGAGCGCAGTGGTGACCGAGATCCGCGACGCAGGCCTGCTGGACATCGACGAGGACGCCATCGTCTTCGAGGACGAGCACGACGCGGACCTCACCCCGGTCGCGTGTCTCGCCGACCCGTGGGTCACCTACGTTCCGACGCGCTTCGACTGCGCCGTGGACTGCTGACCCGTACCGAGGAAGCGGACCGGGGGAGGGGCGGAGCGATGACCACACCACCCGACCCCGGCTCCGCCGAGGCACTGCGGCGCCGGGTCGCCGACCTGGCGGCCGCCGCGCCCGGCCCGCGCCGCCCGTTGCACACCGACGGGCAGTGGTGGTACCTCCAGGACCCGCGGATGCCGGCGCGCGCCCACGGCTGGAAGCTCCACCTGTCCGCCCGGCAGGGCCAACTCCCGCAGCTGCTGGACGCGGTGGTCCCGATCCTGCTGCGCCGCACCTGCGACGCGAAGTTCGCGGCGGGTGCGGCCGTGCTGCGGGAGCTCAACAGCGGGCTGCGCGGCCCCGCGGCCGTGGGCAAGGCCGTCACGGTCTACCCGGACGAGGCGGATCTCGTCGCGCTGGGAACGGAGTTGGCCCGGGCGCTGGCCGGCTGGGCCGGGCCCCGGGTGGTGAGCGACCGCCGGCTCCGGCCGGACGCGCCGGTCTACTACCGCTACGGACTGTTCCGGGTCACGGACGACGGCGCCGACTACGGCATGACCGGCCCGGACGGGTCGGTCTTCCCCGGCCTGGCCGAAGCCCGCTACCGCCAACCGCCCTGGGCGAGCGACCCGTTCACGCCCGTCGCCGCCGCCCGGCCGCCGACCACCCGGGTCGGCGAGGGCCGGTACCGGATCACCGCCGGGATCACCCGCTCGCCGAACGGCCACGTCTACCGCGCGGTCGAACTCGCCACCGGGCACGAGGTGGTGGTCAAACAGGCCCGTGCCCACGTCGGCGAGGACGGCGCGGGCACCGACGCGCGCGGCCGGCTCCGGCACGAACGCCGGGTGCTCACCGCCCTGGCCGGGGTGCCCGGGGTGCCGCCGCTGGTCGACTACTTCCGGCACGGCGCCGACGAGTACCTGGTCAGCGGCGCGTGCGGGCCGCGCGACCTGCGGCGCGACGTCCTCGCCGCGGGCCCGTACGACCCCGGGCCGGGCACCGGCGGGCGCGACTGGTGGGGCCTGGCGTGCGGACTGCTGCGGATCCTGGACGCGGTGCACGCGCGCGGCGTGGTGGTCTGCGACCTGAAACCCGCGAACGTGGTGCTCGACGCCGCCGGCCGCTGCTCGCTGGTCGACTTCGGCGTCAGCGCCCTCGACGGCGCCCGACCGCCCGGGGCCACGGCGGGCTACGGGCTGCCCGGCGCCACCGGGACCGACCCCACCGAGGACTACTACGCGCTGGGCACCACGCTGCACCACGCCCTCACCGGCCTCGACCCGGTGGTGATCGACCCCGACCCGGCGACCAACCGCGACCGCACCCTGGCCTGTCTGCGCGCGGCCCTCCCCGGCCCTTCGGACTCGGCGGATTCCGCGGTGGCCCTGGTCGCGGGCCTGGTGAGCCCGGACGGGGACCGGCGCTCGGCCGCCGCCGCCGGCCTGCGGGAGGGGAGGCCGCCCGGCCGCCCCCCGGCACGGCGCTCGGCCGGGCCGCGCCGGGCCCCGCTCGACGAGGCCGTCGACCACACCGTCGGCACCTGCGTGCGGATGGCCCGCGAGCTGGTCGCCACCGACCCGCGCGCCGGCGAACCCCGCACCCTGCTGTCGCTCTACGACGGGGCCGCGGGCCTCGGCCTCGAACTGCTGGAGCACGCGGACCGCCCCGACGCCCGGGCCGCCGCCACCGCCCTGGCCGACTGGACGGCCGGCCACCCGGCGCTGGAACGCCTCGACGGCTCGCTCTACCAGGGCCGGGCGGGCGCCGACCTGTTCCTCGCACGGGCCGCCGCCACCCTCGGTACGGAGCCGCCCGGCACGAAGTCCCCGTACCACCGCCACCACGAGCCCGCCGGGGACGACCAGATCGCCGGGGCGGCCGGGATCGGCACCGCCCACCTGCTGCGCGCCGCCCTCGGCCGGGACACCGACCGGCACCTCGCGGCGGCCGCCGCGTGCGCCACGGCACTGACCGCCCGGCCCCTCGACGATCCCGGCGAGGAGCCCAACCCCGGCACCGCCGCCCTCGCCGAGGGTTTCGCGCACGGCCGCGCGGGCATCGCCCACTTCCTCCTCGCCCGGCCCGACGAGGCGTCCCGCCGGACCGCCCGCCGCATCGTCGACGGACTCGCCGCCGACCTCCCCCGCCTCAGCGCGGCCGCCCTGCGGCCCGGGGCGACCCGCCGCTACCTCTCCTGGTGCCGGGGCCTGGCCGGCCTCGGCACGGTCCTCGTCCAGGCCGGAATCCGGTACGGCGACGACGCCCTCCTCGCCCTGGCCGCCGACGCGGCCGACACCTGCCGGACGCTCGCCCCGCGCACCGCCCTGGTGGTCCGCTGCTGCGGCCTGGCCGGAGTCGGCGACCTCCTCGTGGACCTCGCCGCGGCCACCGGCGACCCCCGCCACTGGCACGCGGCGGAGCAACTGGCAGCCCTGCTCCTCACCCGCGCCGGCGGGCCGGCGGGCCGCCCGGTCTTCCCCGGCGGCGACCCGACCGCCGAGTCCCGCGCCTGGGCGGTCGGGACACCCGGAGTGCTGACGTTCCTGCGCCGGCTGTCCCGTCGCGGCGGCCCGGTGCCCGGACTGCTGCCGCCGGGGTGAACCGGCCGAGGTCGGCGATCGGGCCGGCGATCGGGTCGGACGGGCGGACGCTCTGCGGCCGGTCGACCGAGGCCCGGTGGCCCACCGCTCAGCCGCGGTCGAGGAGTTCGCGGATCCGGGCGGCGACCACGTCGGGCCGCTCGCCCTGGATGAAGTGGCCGGCGGCGACGGTCTCGTAGCGGCCGTCGGGGAGGGTTTCGGTCCAGCGGCGCTGGTGTTCCTGGAGGGCGGGGTGGGTGCGTTCGCCGCCTCGGCGGGGGCGGTCGGCGGACAGCAGGACGGTCGGGCAGACGGGGGGTGCCGGGGGATCGGCGCGCAGCCGGGGGACGGCGGCCGCGACGGCGCGGAACTCGCGGCGGGTCTGGGCGAGGCCGGCCGGGACGAAGTCCTCGGCGAGCATGGTCTCGTAGGTGTCGGTGGGGAAGACCCGGCGGGCGGTGCCGCTGAGCAGACGGGCCACCAGGCGGCTGCGGACCAGGGGTTGGCCGATGGCGAGTGTGCGGTCGACGCGGCGGGCGATCTGGTCGATGGTGTCGAAGGCGGGCGCGGTCTCCGGTGTGGTGTCGACCATCAGGATGCCGCGCAGCCGGGGCGCGAGGCGCTGGTACGCGAGGCGGGCGACCAGGCCGCCCATGCTGTGGGCGACCAGGACGAACCGGCCGGGGGCGACGGCCTCGGCGAGGGCGACCAGGTCGGCCGCCAAGTCGTCGAGGTCGAGGGGGGCGTCGGTGCGGGCGCTGCGGCCGAAGCCGGCGCGGTCGTAGGCGACCAGCCGGGCACGGTCCGCGAGCAGGGGCAGGACCGGGTCCCAGGAGACGCGGCCGAGGCCCTGGCCCGACTCGAAGAGCACGACGTCCGTGCCGTGTCCGGACTCCTCGACGTAGAGCGATCGCCCGTTGACGGTGATGGCCCGCCCGTTCGTCTGGCGCATGGTGCTTCCCCCCTGGGAACCGGCACCCGGGTCGTCTCCCGGGCGCACTGTTTTCATCTTTGATAATGATAGCGACTGTGAAATCGTGGGGCAATGGACCTCGACGCGGTAGACCTCCTCCTCCACCCGGTGCGCCTGCGCGTGGTGCACGCTCTCGCCGGCGGGCAGGTGCTCACCACGTCGCAGCTGTGCGAGCGGCTGTCCGGCGTGTCGAAGGTGACGGTGTACCGGCACGTCGCGCTGCTCGCCGAGGCCGGCTTCCTGGAGGTCGCCGAGGAGCGCCGGGTGCGCGGCGCCGTCGAGCGGCACTACCGGTTGCGCGAGGACCGACCGGTCGTGGACGCCGCCGCGGCCGCCACGATGACGCGGGAGGACCACCGCCGGGGCTTCGCCGCCGCGATGGCCGTCCTGATCGCCGAGTTCAACGCCTACCTCGACCGCGAGGACGCCGACCCGGCCGCCCAGGGAGTGGCCTACCGGCAGGGCACGTTCTGGCTCGACCCGGCGGAACTCGCGGAGTTCAGCGGCGAGTTGCGTGCCGTCCTGGAGCCCCGGCTGGCGAACGGGCCGGGGCCGGGCCGCGAGCCGTACCTGCTCAGCCCGATCCTCTTCCCCGCCGCGCCGCCGGCCGCCGCCGTTTCGCGCCGGGCGCGGGCCCGGTCAGGCCTTCTTGACCACGCTCGACTTGAGCTGCATCGCGCCGAACCCCTCGATCCGGCAGT
Organism: Kitasatospora sp. NPDC091276; assembly: GCF_040684355.1. NCBI lineage: Bacteria > Bacillati > Actinomycetota > Actinomycetes > Kitasatosporales > Streptomycetaceae > Kitasatospora > Kitasatospora sp. NPDC091276. The sequence continues at coordinate 73,343 of NZ_JBFBFU010000022.1, forward strand.
CGATGTCGTGGCCGTCGACGCCGTCGACCAGACGGATGTTGCGGACCTTGGTGCCCGCCTTGATGCCGGAGACGCTGCCCTTGACCTTGAGCGCCTTGACGACGGTCACGGTGTCGCCGTCGCTGAGCACGTTGCCGACCGCGTCCCGGATCACCCGCTCGCCCGGACCGGCCGGTTCGGCGGCGCCGCCTGCCGCGGGCATCCACTCGTGGCCGCACTCCGGGCAGACCATGAGGGCGTTCATCTCATAGGTGTACTCGCTGGAGCACGACGGGCACGGGGGGAGGTGGTCGCTCATGCGCGCGGGCTGTCCTCTCGGGTCGGGCCGGGGGTCGGCGGCTCGCCAGCATGTATGAAGTTGAAGAATTTTTCAAATCGCTTGTTCGACGGCATCCGACCGCGGACGGTGACGTTCCCGGCCGGGCGTGCGCGGGCCGTGGACGCGGGTGCCCGATGACTGGTATCCAGGCCACTGGCAGCGCGACTGGCGGCCGACCGGTGCCCACCTCCCCCCGCGGGCTCACCAGCCCACGGACGGAAGGGTGTTGAGGCCGGGCCAGGACGTACAACCAGGAAAGCGGAGACGATGCGCAGAGTTCTGATCGTCGGCGCGGGGCAGGCCGGCCTCCAGCTGGCCCTGGGGCTCCAGGCCCACGGCTACGACGTGACGGTGATGACCGACCGCGACGCGGACGCGGTCAGGAGCGGCCGGGTGCTGTCCACCCAGTGCATGTTCGACGCCGCGCTGCGGACCGAACGCGACCTCGGCCTGGACCTCTGGGCGGACACCGCACCCCGGATCGAGGGCGTCGGAGTCTCCGTCGCCGGGCCGGAGTCCGCGCGGTTGATCGACTGGGTCGGGCGCCTGGACGCGCCCGCGCAGTCCGTCGACCAGCGGCTGAAGATGCCCGTCTGGCTGGAGACCTTCGCCGGGCGCGGCGGCCGGGTCGTGGTCCGCCCGGTGACCGTCGGCGACCTCGAACACCTCTCCGGCTCCTACGACCTGGTCCTGGTCGCGGCCGGAAAGGGCGACCTGGCCGCGATGTTCGAGCGCGACCACGAGCGCTCCCGCTACGACCGGCCGCAGCGCGCGCTGGCCGCCAGCTACGTGTACGGGCTCGGCCCGCGCCCCGAGCACGACTTCCCCGCCGTCCGCTGCAACGTGGTGCCCGGCGTCGGCGAACTGTTCGTCATGCCGGCGCTGACCGCGGCCGGCCCGTGCGACATCCTGCTCTGGGAGGCCGCCCCGGGCGGCCCGGCGGACGCCTTCGACGGGGTCCGCGACCCGGCCGAACACCTGCGGGTGACGCTCGACCTGATGAAGGCCTTCACTCCTTGGGAGTATGACCGCGCCCGGGCCGGAATCGAACTCACCGACACCGGCGCCACCCTAGCCGGGCGCTTCACCCCCGCCGTCCGCCACCCGGTCGGCGAACTGCCCGGCGGCGGAGCGGCGCTGGGCGTCGCGGACGTCGTCGTCCTCAACGACCCGATCACCGGCCAGGGCTCCAACAACGCCGCCCGGTGCGCGGCCGGCTACCTCGACGCGATCCTCGCGCACGGCGACAAGCCGTTCGACCGCGACTTCATGCGGGCCGCCTTCGACCGCTTCTGGCAGACCGTCCGCCCCGGCACCGTCTGGAGCAACGCGATGCTCGCGCCGCCGCCCGAGCACGTCCTGCACCTGCTCGGCGCCGCCGGTCAACTCCCGCCCGTCGCAGACCGGTTCGCCAACGCCTTCAACGACCCGGCCGACCTGGAGCAGTGGTTCCTCGACCCCGCGAAGGCGGCCGCCTACCTGGAGTCGTTCACCCCGCGGGACTGACCGGCGCGGACTGACCCGCGCGGTGGCTGGCGTGGATCGGCCGGGGTACCCGAGCGGGACGACGGGCCCGTCCGGTCAGCGTGAGTGGGCGGCGAGGCTGAGCAGCAGGTGGGCGGATTCGGGGTGGTGGAAGTCGGAGTGGGCGCCCGCCGGGTTGAGGCGGGTGGCCAGGCCGCCGCGGTAGACCCGGGCGGCGTCGATGTTGACGATCGGGTGGTCCAACTCGGCGTGCGGGTACGGGGAGGCGGTCGGGCGCAGCCGGGTGCTGAACTGGGGGACGGGGGCGACGCCGGTGCCGGAGTGGCCGATGCCCGGGCGGCCCTCGGCGCGCAGGTGCCAGAAGCCGGTGGCGCGGTCCCAGCGGGAGTGGGTGAGCACCAGCGGGCCGCGCAGCGGGGCGCCGGGCCGGCCGGGGCCGAGGAACAGCCGGGGGAAGAGGTGGGTGAAGGCGTCGCGGGGCGCGGCCATCTGGAAGATCAGCGCGCTGTCGACGGTGAACGGCCGGGTGGGGTCGCCCGGCCGGCTCCAGCCCAGCACCGGTGGCCCGGCGGGCCGGTCGGCCGCGTACTGGACGGCCTCGCAGAGGAAGCGGCCGCCGAAGGAGTGGCCGACCAGGTGCAGGTACTGGCCGTTGCGGTTGGCCAGGACGCGGGGCGCGGCCGGGTCGCCGCGGTCGGCGTCCAGGTAACCGAGCAGGTGGCCCAGGACGCGCCCGGCCTGCCCCTGGGCGCTCATGGCGTGCGCCCGGGCCCGGATCCGGCGGTACCCGGCCGGCGACGGCAGGCTGGAGGACGGCCAGCGCACCACCACGCACCACGGGCGGAACCCCCTGGTCAGCCCGGGGTAGGAGGTCGGCGCGGACCGGTGCAGGGCGGCGGCCTCGGTGAGCAGGGCGGCGGCCGAGCGGTCGGCGGCGGCGGGGCTGGTCTGCCAACCGTGGACGTAGACGTAGACGTCGGTCGCCCGCGGGGGGATGCGCAGGTGCCGGGCGAGGTGTTGGGCGATCCGGGCCTCGGGCACCGGCGTGCGGGTGCCGGGGACGAGCAGCCGGCCCTCCTCGTCCAGGTCGACGGTGGCGGTGGCGATGGGCGGGGGCGCCGTCACGGGGTCAGCTCCAGGATGCTGTCGAGGCCGCAGTGCAGGGAGTAGGTGAGCGCCAGCGGGTTGCGGTACTCGCGGGCGAACCACCGGACCAACTGCTGGGTGATCTCGCCCGCCGTGGACTCCCCGGTCAGGTAGAGGTCGAGGAAGGCGAAGGCGTACTCGGCGGCGAAGACCTGCGGGATCTCGATCTGCGGGCCGAGCACGCCGTTGGCGCCGAGGTCGACCAGTGCCCGGCCGAGGTGCTCCAGTTCGGCGGCCGTGGACTGCCCGGTGTGGCAGGCGTTCAGCAGCACGAACGGCCGGAACATGGCGTCCGGCGCCTCGGCGTGCCGGCGGCGGTGGCGGCGCACCAGGTCGGCGTCGATCTGGCGGTCGTCGGAGAGCCGGACGGCGAGCTGCTCGTACGGGGAGTCGCCGGCGACGAACTGGCCGTGGCACCAGAAGTACATGACGTCCTCGTCCAACACGGCGGAGGACAGCGCCTTGAGCAGCGGTTCGGACTCGGTGCGCACGGTCAGCTGGGAGCGGTCCTCCAGCAGTTTGCGGACCTCGGGGGCCCGGCCGACGTCGGTGAGCTGGTCGTCGGTGTTGAGGCTGGTGACGGGCCTGGTGCGGGCCGGGTACGGCGGCTGGATCGGCGGGTAGCCGGCGCCGGTCTGCTCGACCTGGTGGCGGTGGCCGAGGAAGTCCGCCCACGGGTCGGCGTGGCCGCCGTCGACGGCGAGCATCGGCCAGGGCAGGTGGAGGTCGGAGTCGAAGCTGATCCGCAGCGAGCCGCTCTCGGTGAGCGTCCGGGTGAGGTAGTCGCGGAAGACGGTGAGTTCGCGGTCCGGCCCGTCGAGCATCACCTCCAGGAAGTACCGTCCCTCCTCGGCCAGTTCGGCGACCTGCCGCTCGGCGACGCCGGCCAGCCGATTGAAGTCGACGGCCTGGGCGAAGGGGTAGACGCCGATCGGCTCCGGGTCGTACTGGACCAGGCGGTCGCGCCAGATGGTCCGCAGTCGGGAGGCCCGGGCGAGCAGGGCGGGGGCGGACACCTTCAGCTCCGCGCGGTGGGGGCGGGACCAGGGCGTGCGCTCGCCGGGCCGGAAGGCGGAGACGAGCAGGTCGTCGCGGTGGCGGCGCAGCGAGACCACGAGGTCCAGCGGGGCCGGCTCCTTGGCCTGCGGGGCGTCCGGCGCCTGTTGCCGGGGGAGCCGGGTGAAGTCGGCGGAGGGGTTCTGGCGGATCTCGACGAGGAGGTCCCGGGCCACGCGATTACTCCTCGTCCTGGGCGATGTGGGTGACGGTGGGGACTTGGGTGATGGTGGGGACTTTGCCGACTTGGCCGACTTGGGGGACGTGCGTGACGTGCGTGACGTGCGTGACGTGCGGGACGTGCGGGACGTGCGGGACGTGCGGGACGTCGACGACGGTGGACAGGTCCTGGAGCACGGAGCCGTGCCCCCGGTCGTAGACGGTGATCCGGACGGTGTGCGGCCCCGGCACGGACGGGGTCAGCGCGAAGCGGGCGGGCTCCCCGGCCGGGCTGTAGTCGGCGACGGGTGGATCGAGCACGGCGTCCGAGGCGGCGACGGCCACCAGGCGCAGGCCCGGCAGCTCGCCGGGGTCGGCCCGCGGCACCTCGGGTTCCAACCGCAGCTCCAGCCGCACGGTGGCCCCCACCGCCGGCTCGTCGAGCAGGGTGAGCCGGGGCCGCCAGGCCGTCCTCGGTACCGCGGGCGCCGGGGAGCGGCGCCGCGACCCGCGCGAGCACCGGATCAGCGCGGCCGGCTCGGACGGTTCCGGCCCGAGCTCCGCGCGGACGGGTGCGGCCGGCAGCGACTCCGGCCCGCCGCCGTCGAGTGGGGCGGGCGACTGCGCTGCGCCGCCGTCGAGTCGGGCCAGGGCCGTCCGGCTCTCCACCGCCAGCGGATGGCCGGGGCCCATCAGGGTCCGGCGCGCGGTGTGGACGGCCACCAGCAGGTCCCGGGCGGCGTCCCGGCGCCCGCTCGCGGCGAGCGCGGCGGCCAGGCCGACGGCCAGGGTGGGGAACACCGGGAGCAGCCCGGGGCGCAGGGTGCCGAGGCTGACGGCGACGTCGTCGGCGTGCCGGTGTCCGGTCACCAGTGCCCCGGTCGGGAGCCGGTCGGCGACGATGCCCTCGTACACCCGCACCGCCCCGACGGCGTCTCCGGCCCGCAGCCGCGCGTGGGCGAGGCTCTGGCGGATGCTCAGGGTGAGGGAGTTGCGCGGGCCGTGGCTCGCGGCGCACTCCTCGGCGAGTTCCTCCAGCCGGACGACGGCGCGCAGCGGCCGCGGGCCGCAGGCCAGCAGCAGCGCGTGGGCCTCGCGGGCGGCGAGGGTGGCGTCGTCGGTGCTGCCGAGGGCGTCGTCCGCGCAGGCGGCGAGGGTGGCGGCCAGGCGCACCGCCGCCTCGTGCTCCCCGTTGAGGTGGCGGGCGACGGCGAGGACGCACCCGGAGCGGACGAGGCCGGGCAGGGCGGGGCCGGCGGGTCGGGTCCAGTCCGCCGTCAGGGGTGACAGTTCGGCGATCGCGCCCTCGTGGTCCCCGGCGAGCAGCAGGGCCTGGGCGAGGCCGTACCGCACGGCGTGGGCGAGCAGGTGTTCCGGGCCGAGGGCCGATTCGGCGGCGGCCAGCGCCTTCCGGTAGCAGTCGGCGCCCTCCGCGTACCGGCCGGCCTCGACGAGGTTGAGCGCGATGCTGTCCCGGTCGTCGAGGGAGTCGAGGGCATCGATGGTGTCGAGGGCGCCGGGGTGTTCGGCACCGAGGATCCGGGTGCGGTCGGCCAGCAGGGCGCGGTAGAGCGCGTCGGCGCGGTCGTGCTCCCAGCGGCGGCGGTGGGCGTGGGCGAGGTCGGTGCACGCGGTGAGGGTGTCGGGGTGGTCCTGGCCGTGTACGCGCTCGTGGTCGGCGAGCAGCATCAGCCGTTCGACGATCTCCTGCCGCTGCCGGCCGGCGCGGGCGTGGACGGAGGCGAGGCCGGAGCGCTCGCCGAGGGTGTCCGGGTGGTCCGCGCCCTGGACCCGGGTCCGGTGGGCGATCAGCTCGGTGAACAGGGCTGTGGCGCGGTCGAGTTCGCCGGTGGCGAGGACGGCCTCGGCGAGTTGGGAGAGCTGGAGGAGGGTGTCCGGGTGGTCGGGGCCGTGGATGCGCGCACGGTCGGCGGCCAGCGCCTCCCGTTCGGCCTCGGCCTGGTGCAGGAGGCCCGCGAGCCGGCGGTCCTGGGCGAGGCTGCCGCGACAGGCGAGGGTGTCGGGGTGGTCCGGGCCCTGGAGCCGGATCCGGTCCCGCAGCAGCGCCTCGTCGAGTTCCGTCGCGGGGCGGTGGTCGCCGCCCGACCGGTACGTCCAGGCCAGCAGGAACCGGGCGCCGAGGGCGTCGGGGTGGTCGGGCCCGAGCACCCGCTCGGTGTCGGCGACCAGGGGCACGGCGAGGTCGAGCGCGCGTTGGAGGTCGTAGCCCGCGCGGTACGAGGAGGCCTGCCACCAGCGGGCATTGAGGGTGTCGGGGTGGTCGGCGCCGAGCACCCGGGCCCGGTCGGCGGCGACGGCGCCGAAGGCCTCGGCCGCGCGGCGCTGGTCGTCCGCGTCGCGGTGGGCGGCGGCCTGCCACCACCGGGTGGTGAGCGTGTCCGGGTGGTCCGGGCCCTGCGCCCGCTCCTGGTCGGCCAGCAGCGCCGTGTACAGCTCGGCGGCGGCGGGGTGGTCGCCCGCCGCCACCACCGACCGCGCGAGGCCGAGCCGCGCGTCGAGGGTGTCGGGGTGGTCCGGTCCGAGCGCCCGCTCGTAGTCGGCGACCAGGGCCCGGAACAGGTCCACCGAGCGGTCGTGCTCGGCCGTCTCGCGGCAGGTCCGGGCCAGGCCGAGCCGGGTGTCCAGGGTGTCGGGGTGGTCGGCGCCCAGGACCCGGGCCAGGTCCGCGACCAGTGCCTCGTACAGCTCCAGGGCGCGGTCGAGTTCGCCGACCTCGTGGTGGCCCGCCGCCTGCGAGCGCCGGGTGCCGAGGGTGTCGGGGTGGTCGGGGCCCTGGATCCGGGTGCGGTCGGCCACCAGCGCGGAGTGCAGCTCTGCGGCGCGGCGGTGGTCGCCCGCCTCGGCGTGCGCCCAGGCCAGGGAGCCGCGGGCGTCCAGGGCCAGCGGGTGGTCGGCGCCGTGGATCCGGGTGCGGTCGGCGGCCAGGGCCTCGTAGCGGGCGATGGCGTGGCGGTGGTCGTTCGCGGTGGAGGTGGCCCAGGCCAGTCCGGCGCGCGTGGCCAGCGTCTCGGGGTGGTCGGCACCGCGGATCCGGGTGTCGTCGGCCACCAGCGCGTCGAACAGTTCCACCGCACGGCGGTGGTGGCCGGCCCGCTGGTGACCGTTCGCCTGCCACCAGCGGGCGGTGAGGGTCTGGGGGTGGTCGGCGCCCAGGATCCGGCCGCGATCGGCCGCCAGTGCTTCGTACAGCTCCACCGCGCGGCGGTGCTCGCCGGCCCGCTGGCAGTCGTGTGCCAGCCACCAGCGGGCATTGAGGGTGTCCGGGTGGTCGGGGCCCTGGATCCGGGCCCGGTCCGCGACGAGCTCCTGGTGGAGCTCCAGCGCCCGGCGGTGCCGGCCGGCGGCGGTGAGCGCCTGCGCCAGCACCAGACGGGTGCCCAGGGTGTCGGGGTGTTCCGGTCCGTGGACGCGGGCTTGGTCGGCCACCAGGGTTTCGGACAGCGTGACGGCCCGCCGGTGGTCGCCCGCCTCCCGGCAGCTGTCGGCGTGCCACCGGCGGGTGTTGAGCGTCTCCGGGTGGTCGGGGCCCTGGAGCCGGGCGCGGTCGGCCGCCAGTGCTTCGTACAGTTCCGCCGCGTGCCGGTGCTCCCCGGCGTCCCCGTGCGCGGAGGCGAGCCACCACCGGGTGCTGAGGGTGCGGGGGTGCTCCTCGCCGTACAGCCGGACGCAGTCGGCGACCAGTTCCGCGTACAGCTCCATGGCGCGCGGGTGGTCGCCGCTCTCGTCGTGGGTCCGCGCCAGCTGGAGGCGGGCGCTGAGGGTGGTGGGATGCCCGGCGCCGAGCACCAGGGTCAGGTCGGCCAGCACCCGTTCGCGCTCGACGAGCGCCTCCCGGATCCGTCCCGCGCTCTGGAGGGCGTAGGCCAGGCCGGTGCGGGCGTTGAGGGTCTGCGGGTGGTCGGGGCCGTGGACCCGGTCGTAGTCGGCCACCAGCTGTTCGCGCAGCTCCACGGCCCGCCGGTGGTGCTCCGCCGCGCCGTGCAGCCAGGCCTGCCAGCCGCGGGTGTGGAGGACGGCGGGGTGGTCGGCGCCGAGCACCCGCAGCCGGTCGGCGACGAGTCGGTCGCACAGCTCCGCCGCGTGTCGGTGGTCGCCGGCGTCGCCGAAGGCCCGGGCCAGGCTCAGCCGAGCCTCGAAGGTCTCGTAGTGGTCGGGGCCGTGGACCCGCTCGCGGTCGGCGAGGAGCCGCTGGCATTCGGCGAGCGCCGTGCGGGGGCGCCCGGCGAGCAGCAGGGTGCGGGTGAGGTTGGACCGTTCGTCCAGGGTGTCCGGGTGGTCCGGGCCCTGGACGCGGGCGCGGTGGGTCACCAGGTCCTCGAACTCGGCCAGTTCACGGCCGGTCCGGCCCGCGACGCGCAGCGCGTAGGCGAGGTCGCTGCGCTCCTCCAGCGTGCCGGGGTGGTCCGGCCCCTGGGCGCGGGCGCGGTCGCGGACCAGCGCCCGGTGTTCGTCCACCGCCGTCCGGAGCTGGCCCGCCTCGCGGTGGGCGTGGGCGAGACCGCTGCGCGCGTCCAGCGTGTGGGGGTGGTCGGGCCCGAGGACGCGGGTGTAGTCGCCGACCAGATCGGTGAACCGGGTGACCGCCGAGGTCGGGTGCCCGGCCTCGCAGTGGGCCGTCGCCAGCCGGCCGCGCGCGAAGAGGGTCTGCGGGTGGTCCGGCCCCTGGACCCGGACGTGGTCGGCGACCAGCGCCTCGTACCCGGCGACCGCGGCCCGGTGGTCTCCCGCGACGACGTGGGCGGCCGCGAGCCAGTCGCGGCTGGTGAGGGTGTCGGGGTGGTCGGCGCCGAGCACCCGGGCCCGGTCGGCCACCGCCTGCTCGTACAGGGTGATGGCCAACCGGTGCTGACCGGCGGTGAGTTGGGCGTACGCGAGCCCGTTGCGGTGGGCCAGGATGTCCGGGTGGTCGGGGTCGTCCAGGACCCGGCCGGCGTCGGCCAGCAGCCGCTCGAACTCCGCCACCGCCGCCTGGTGTTGACCGGCCACCTGGAGGGCGTAGGCCAGGCCCGCGCGGCTGGTGAGGGTCTCCCGGCTGTCGGCGCCGAGCACCCGGGCCCGGTCGGCCACCACCGCGCGGAACTCCTCGACGGCGCACCGGTGTTCACCCGCCTTGCGGTAGGCGTGGGCGAGGGTGCTGCGGTCGGCGAGGGTGGCCGGGTGGTCGTGGCCCTGGAGGCGGGTGCGGTCGGCCACCACCGCCCGGCAGAGCGCGACGGCGCGGGCCGGGTCGCCGGCCCGGGTGTGGAGTTCGGCGAGCCGGCCCCGGGTGGCCAGGGTGTCGGGGTGGTCGGAGCCCAGCAGGCGGGTCTGGCCGTCGGCCATCGCGGTGACCAGCGGGATGGCGAACACCCGCTGGGCCCGGTCGGTCAGCTCGCCGGCGGCCAGCCGGTACAGCGCGACGGTCTGCGGGGTGGGCTGCTCGGACGGGCCGCCGGCGGCCAGCTCGCGGATGTGCGGCAGCAGCGCCCGGCGCAGCCGGGGCCCGGCGGTCGGCCAGAGCCGGGCGGCGGCCTCGGCGAGCTGCTGTTCGGCGCGCCGGCGCAGCGGGCGGGCGCCGTCGGAACGGCGCAGCACGCCCTGGAGCAGGCGGTGCACGGTGACGGTCTCGCCGAGGGTGATCAGGTTGTAGTCGGCGAGCAGCCGCAGAGCGGAGTCGACCTCGGCCGGGCGGCGCGCGCCGAAGGGCGTCAGGGTTTCGCGCGGCAGTGCCTCGGGGGCGTACCAGGCGAGCGTGCGCAGCAGCTCGACGGCGAACGGGGCGGTGGCCTGGACGGCGCGCAGGGTGGTGTGCCAGAGCCGGGAGACGGTGGCCACCGCGCCGGAGCCAGTACCGGAGTCGGAGCCGGAGCCGGCGTCAGGGCGGTCCCGGCTGCTGGTGCGCAGCAGCTCGCGGTAGGCGGCGAAGGTCGTGCCGGTCTGCTGCACGTAGGCGCCGGCCTGGGCGAGGGCGAGCGGCAGGTGGCCGAGTTCGTCGGCGAGGGCGAGCACCTCGGCCTGTTCGGCCCGCGCCCCGGGGTGGGCGGCGCCGCAGAGCAGCCGGGTGGCCTCGGGGGCGTCGAGGACGTCGATCCGCACCGGGCGGATGCCGGGGTGCCAGCCGCCGGCGCGGCGGCTGGTGACCAACTGGTGGCCGCAGCCGAGCAGCCGGCCGAGATAGGGGGTGAGGTGGACCGGGTCCTCGGCGTTGTCGTAGACGAGCAGCCAGCGGTCGTGGGCGCGCAGCCACGCGAGCGCCCACTCGACCTGCTGGCCGGGCGGGGCGGTGAGGGCCCAGGTGGGGTGGAGGTGGACGGCGAGGTCGGCGAAGGCCTCGGCGAGCTGCTCCTCGGACTCGGCGGTGATCCACCAGATCAGCCGGTAGTGCGCGGCCTCGGCGTAGGCGTAGTGCAGCGCGACGGTGGTCTTGCCGACCCCGCCGAGGCCGTGCAGTGTGGTGGCCTGGGTGACCAGCCCGCTGCCGTCGCCGTCCGACAGCGCCTCGGCGATCGCCCGCAACGCGCCGTCGCGGCCCACGAGCCGGTCCGCGGCGCGGGGCGGCAGGTTGGGAGCGGGGGCGCTCGCCTCGACGGTCAGCGCGGCCCGCGCCGCCTCGGGCGGCAGTACGGCCGCCCGCTGCTCGGCGTGCGGGTTCCCGGCGGTGGCGGGCGAGACCGGGCGGCGCCGCTGGTCGAAGGCCTCGTGGTCGGGCAGGCCGCCCTCGGGCCGGACATGCGTCGTCCTGGACATCAACACTTCGGCGCCCTCACCCCCACGTACGGTTCCGCCCGCCCACCGTAGTCGCGGGCGGGCGCCGTGTCACCGGATCCCGCCGGCTGCCCGGAGCCGGGCGCGCGCCTGTCGGTACCGGACGGTAGCGTACGCGGATGATCACGCACACCGTTCCCACCTGGCAGGTCGCCGAGACGGGCGGCCTGGAGACGTCCTGGGTCGAGCTCGGTGCCGCCGCCCTGCACGCCCGCGGCCGGGTCGCCGCCGCGCGGCCCGCGCCGTACTGGCTGACGTACGAACTGGAGACCGGTGAGGGCTTCGTCACCCGGCGGATGCGGGTCCGGGCCGAGACCGCCGACGGCGTCCGCGAGCTGGAACTGCGTCAGGACGGCGGCCGCTGGAGCGTCGACGGCGTGGAACGGCCCGACCTGGCCGGCGCGCTGGACTGCGACCTCGGGCTCTCCCCGGTGACCAACACCCCGCCGGTGCTGCGCCACGGCCTCCACCGGGGCCCGGGCGAGCGGCACTTCCTGATGGCGTGGATCCGGGTGCCCGACCTGACGGTGCACCCCTCCCGCCAGACCTACACCCACCTCGGCCTGGACGGCGGGCGGGCCACCGTCCGCTACGCCTCCGGGGACTTCCGCAGCGACCTCGTGCTGGACCGGGACGGCCTGGTCCTCGACTACCCCGGGCTGGCCGGCCGGATCGCCTGACGGCCGGGCGGCGTCAGTCCGCCAGTCCCAGCGGGTCCGGGGCGGGGTCGAGCAGTTCCGGCCCGTTGGCGCGGACGCTGTTGACGGCGGGGGAGACGGCCCGCACCCGCAGGGCGCCGTCGGCGGGGCGGCGCAGCAGGTGGTGGAGTTCGTCGGAGTCCGTGAGATCGGGGGCGAGCCAGGCGGCCAGGTCGGCGGGGGCGATGGTGAGCGGCATCCGGTCGTGGACGCGCCCGGCGCTGTCGGTGGCGTCGGTGGTGATGACGGTGGCGGTGGCGAGCCAGGCCACCGGGTCGTCCTCGGGCCGGGTCTGGTCGCGCCAGAACTCGTACAGGCCGGCCATCAGCATGACCGAGCCGGTGCTGAGGAAGTACGGCTGCTTGTACTTCTTCCGGCCGGCGGCGGCGGGCACCTCGCGCCACTCGAAGTAGCCGTCGGCGGGGATGACGCAGCGCCGGGTGGTGAAGGCCTTGCGGAAGGCGGGCTTGAGGTGGACGGTCTCAGAGCGGGCGTTGATCATGCGGGCGCCGCCGGAGGGATCCTTGGACCAGGACGGCACCAGGCCCCAGCGCAGCGGGCGCAGCAGCCGCAGCAGCTCGCCGCTCTCCCGGTCGACGCGTTCCAGGACGGCGGGCACCGGGTCGGTGGGCGCCACGTTCCAGCTCGGCGCGAACGACTCGGCCGGATCCCAGCGCAGTTCCCCGAGCAGGGCGACGAGGTCCTGGGGCGTGGTGGTGGAGACGAAACGACCGCACATGCTCCCCACCCTGCCACCAGCGGCGGACGATTCGGGGTCAGTACGCGGGGTGGCGGCCCGGGGTGTGGCCGAAGGTGCGGCGGAAGACGTCGATGAAGGCGCTCGCGGAGGACCAGCCGCAGCGGTGCGCGACCGTGGTGACGGGCAGGCCCTCGGCGAGCAGCACCAGTGCGTGGTGCAGCCGCAGCTGGGTGCGCCACTGCGGGAAGGTCATGCCGAGGTCGGCCCGGAAGAGCCGGGAGAGCGTGCGGTCGCTGGCGCCGACCGCCCGGCCCAGTTCGGTGAGGGTGCGCTGGTCGGCCGGATCGGCGCGGAGCCGGTCGCAGACCGCGCGCAGCAGCGGTGTGGCGGGGGCGGGCAGGTGCAGCGGCTGCTGCGGGGAGGCGCGCAGCTGGTCGAGCAGGACGGCGCGCAGCCGGGCCCGTTCGGGGCTGTCGTCCTCGGGGGTGCGGGTGTAGGCGACGATCAGCTCGCGCAGCAGCGGCCCGACGGCGAGCACGGTCGGCCGGTCCAGGCCGAGCGGGTTCTCGGTGGCGGGCAGCCCGACCAGGTGGAGGTCCAGTTCGCCGTGGGCCTGGTGGGCGTGCACGGTGCCGGCCGGGACCCAGATGGCGCGGGTTCCGGGGGCGACCCAGGAGCCGGCGTCGGTGGTGATGGCGAGCACGCCGCTGGCCGCGTAGGCGATCTGGTGGTCGTCGTGGCGGTGGGCGTCGATCCCGGCGCCGGACGCCAGCCGCTGGACGCGGGTCGGGGCGACGGGGTCGTGGCGGATGTCCGGCATCACCTGGCAGATTATCGGAAGCCCGACAGGTGCCGCTGCGCCGAGCATGTCGGCATGCCGAAGACAACGCCGGACAACCCGCCGATCACTACGCCCAGTGCGTCCAACACCTCCAGTACGCCGAATACACCGAGTACGCCGAGTACGCCGAGTACGCCGAGTACGCCGAGTACGCCTGACCATCCGAAGAGCACACCCGGCAAGCGGGACTCCTCGATCACCCTGCTGTCCCTCGGACACGCCTGCGTGGACGTCTACCAGGGCGCGGTGGCCGCCCTGGTCCCGTTCTTCGTGGCCGAGCGCGGCTACGGCTACGCCGCCGTCTCGGGCGTGGTGCTCGCCGCCTCCCTGCTCTCCTCGGTGGCGCAGCCGCTGTTCGGCGCGATCACCGACCGCCGCCCGCTGCCCTGGCTGCTGCCGGTCAGCACCCTGGTGGGCGGCGTGGGCATCGCGCTCAGCGGGGTGAGCGGCTCGTACCCGCTGACCCTGGCGTTCGTGGCGCTGTCCGGGGTCGGGGTGGCCGCGTACCACCCGGAGTCCGCCCGGGTCGCCCGGCTGGCCGCGCGGGACGGCCACCGGGGGATGGCCTGGTTCTCGCTGGGCGGCAACCTGGGCTTCGCGGCGGCCCCGCTGCTGGTGTCCGTGGTGGTCTCGGGCGGCGGCCTGCGGCTGACCCCGCTGCTGGTGCTGCCGGCGCTCGCGGGCGCCGTCCTGTGCCTGCCGGTGCTGCGCGAACTGGAGCGCCGGCGGGCCGCCGGGACGGCTCCGGCGCCGGTGGCCGGGGCCGACGACCGGGCCTCGTTCGTGCGGCTGTCGCTGGCCGTGGTGTGCCGCTCGATCGCTTTCACCGGCCTGAGCACCTTCCTCGCGCTGTTCGCCACCCAGCGGGTCGGCGGCGGTACGGCGGCGGGCACCGCGGCGCTGGTGGTGCTGTACGCGGGCGGCGCGGTGGGTTCGGTGCTGGGCGGCGCGCTGGCGGACCGCTGGGGCCGGGTCGCGGTGGCGCGCTGGTCGTACCTGGTGGCGGCGGTGGCCGTGGCGGGCGTGGTGCTGGTGCCGGGCCCGGCGCTGTACGTCTTCGTGGCGCTGACCTCGGCGGGCCTGTACGTGCCGTTCTCGTTGCAGGTCACGCTGGGGCAGGACTACCTGCCTTCGCGGATCGGCACCGCCAGCGGGATCACGCTGGGCCTGACCGTCAGCATCGGCGGCCTGGCGAGCCCGGTGATCGGCGGTCTCGCCGACGCGACCTCGCTGCGCACCGCCCTGCTGCCGTTGGTGCTGATGCCGGTGCTGAGCTGGCTGCTGTTCCGCACCCTGCCGGAGCCGGTCGCGCCCGCAGCCCCGGCCGCGACGGAGGCGACCGAGCCGGGTCCGGCGGCTACGCGGTGACGGCCGCGACGACCTCGGCGTAGGCGTCGAACAGCCGGGGTGCGCCCGGCCCGGGGTCGGCGAGCAGCAGCGCCCAGCAGCGGGCGACGAGTTCGCGGGCCGCGGTGCCGGGCCAGGGCTGTGGCAGGAGCTCCGGCGGCAGCAGCGGGTCGGGCTCCATGGCCTCGGTGAAGGCGGCGGCCAACTCCAGGGCGACGGTGAGCAGTTCGGGGCCGGTGAGGCCCTTCTCCAGCCGGTCGAGGCGGTCGGACGCGACCTCGGCGAGCCGCTGGTGGCCCTCGGCGACCTGGTCCAGCGGCCACCAGCGCCGGGCGAGCGCGCGGGGGTCGTCGGTCTCGCCGGCGCGCAGGTCGCGGCTGGTGAGGAGGGTGAGGTGGCCGCGCACGTCCAGGGCGGCGGCCTCGGCCAGGACGTCCTCCTCCCAGGGGTGCGGCGAGACGTAGAGGCCGTTCTGCACCGGGGCGCCGCCGAGCCGGAGGATCGCCTCGCGCAGCGCGTCCCGGGCGGGCCGGGCGTGCTCGGGGACGGCGAATCCCGCGAGGTGCCAGACGCCGTCCCAGGGGGCCCGGCCGCGGTCCTGGGCGTACATCAGCGCCACGTGCTCGACGTCGGGGTCGATCGAGCGCCGGGTCTCGGCGGTGGCCCGCAGCAGGGCCCGGCGGCCGCGCCCCTCCTGGACGAACCGCCCGTCGCCGGTGAGGCGCTTGACGGTCAGCCGGACCTGCTGGTCGGTCATCCCGAGCAGGCCGGCCACGGTGTACAGGTCGCCGCAGTCGACCGTGCCGTCCGTGCGGACCATCGCCTCGACCAGCACCCGGGTCGGAATCTCCACCATGGCGACCATCCTAATGCGTTCAGATCTGATACGTTCGTTTTTAGAACGATAGGTTAGCGGAACGAAGATGCGCGGGCGATGGCTGCTCTGGGGATCACTGCTGTCCGTGGTG
Organism: Kitasatospora sp. NPDC091276; assembly: GCF_040684355.1. Lineage (NCBI taxonomy): Bacteria > Bacillati > Actinomycetota > Actinomycetes > Kitasatosporales > Streptomycetaceae > Kitasatospora > Kitasatospora sp. NPDC091276. The sequence goes on from NZ_JBFBFU010000022.1 coordinate 88,827, forward strand.
GTGCTCCTGCTCCTGCTCGGCGCGGGCGGCTGGGTGGTGTACCGGAACGAGTACGACCTCAGGGAGGAACGCGTCACCACCACCGGCGGTAGACAGGCGCTGTACGGCGTCCTCGCCCGCCCGACCGGCGGCCGCACCCCCGCCGGCCTGGTCGTCCTCGTCCACGGGGACGGCCCCACCGCACCCCGCTCGCTGTTCAGCCCCGGCTACCTCGACGAGCACCGCGGCTTCCTGAACTCGCTCGGGCACCGCTGACGGCCCAGCCGCACAGCCGGTGGACACAGACCGGCGAAAGGAGAAACGACGATGAGAGTGCTCGCCCTCGGCGGAGCGGGAGCGATGGGCCGCGTCGCCGCCCGGGTCGCCGCCCGACTGCCCGGCGTCCACGAACTCGTGATCGCCGACCGCGACCCGGGCGCCGCCCGCCGCACCGCCGCCGCCCTCGACGGCGGCCCGGTACCGGTCCGGGCCCGCCAGGTCGACGTCACCGACGGGGTGCAACTGCACGCCGCCCTCGCGAAGGCCGACGCCGTCCTCAACACCGTCGGCCCGTACTACCGCTTCGGCCTCGGCGTGCTGCGCGCGGCGATCCGCACCGGCACCCACTACCTGGACATCTGCGACGACTGGGAACCCACCGTCGCCATGCTGGAACTCGACGACGCGGCCCGCGCCGCCGGCGTCCGCGCCGTGATCGGCATGGGCGCCAGCCCCGGCGTCAGCAACCTGCTCGCCGCCCGGGCCGCCGCCCGCCTCGACACCCTGACCGACCTCTACACCGCCTGGCCCGTCGACGCGGGCGCCGAACCCGACGACACCTCCCTGCTCGGACCGGACGGTGCCCCGCTGGCGGCCGCCGTGCACTGGATGCAGCAGATCAGCGGGACGGTCGCGGTGGTCGACGGCGGCCGGATCGTCCGGCGGCCCCCGCTGCGGCCGGTCGCCCTCGACCTGCCCGGCGGCCACCGCGGCACCGCGTACACCGTCGGCCACCCCGAACCGGTCACCCTGCACCGCAGCCTGCGACCCGGCGGCACGGCCGCCAACCTCATGGTCGTCACCACCAGGACGGCCGCCTACCTGGACGTCCTGCGGGACGACCTCGACGCCGGGCGTCTCGGCAACGAGACCGCCGCCGTCGACCTCGACCGCCCCACGCTGCGCCGCACCCTGCGGGCCGCCGCCCGCGCGGCCCGCTTCCCCGGCCCCGGCAGCCTCCCCGGCTTCTTCGCCGCCGCCACCGGCAGCCGCGACGGCCGGCCGGTCACCGTCCTCGCCCGGCTCACCGGCGCCGAGGCCCTGCTCGGCGACATGGCCGAGAGCACCGGCGTGCCGGCGGCCCTCGGCCTCGCCCAGCTCCTGGACGGCGGCGTCCGCGCCCCGGGCGTCCACCCGCCCGAGGCGGCGATCGACGCCGGGCGCTTCTTCGCCGACCTGGCGCGCCACTGGCCGGGCGTCGGCGTCGTGGTGGAGGAGCGCTCAGGAGGCGTGATCAGGAGACGCGCTCAGGAGGCGTGATCAGGGGACGTGGTCAGGGGACGTGGTCAGGGCGCGGGCGCCGGTGAGGTCAGGACACGACGCTCCAGCCCTGTCCGGGGGCGGCGCCGTCGGCCGCGTCCGTGGTCACGGTCGAACCCGCCGTGCCGGTGCGGGCGTTGAGGACCAGGCCGGTGGCGACGTTGGTGACGGTGAGCGTGCCGGTGGCGCCGTCCTGGGTGACCCGCCACTCCTGCCAGCGGTTGCCGGGCGAGTAGTCGAGCAGGTAGGCGCTGTTGCCGGGGTCGGTGCCGGCGGCGAGCACGGTGTGCGCGTGGGTGGCGGTGGCGCAGTTGTCGGCGATCCGCACGGTGCCGTCCGGGTTGCTGGTGAAGGTCCACTGCTCGGAGGTGTGCGTGGGCCACCAGGTGTTGACGTCGGCGACGGCGCCGAGCGGCGAGCTACAGGTCCCCGCCACTTCGAGGACCAGCCCGCCGCTGCCGCCGGCGCCGATCGCGTGGTAGCGACCGTCGTCGACCACCGCGGCCGGCCCGGTGGCCGGCCGGGCGCTGAGCCGGTACAGCGCCACGCCGTGCGGGGCCACCGAGGCGCCGAGCGTGCCGGTGACGGTCGAACTCGCGCCCGTCCACAGCTCCTTGGCGGTGTAGCCGGGCCCGGTGAGGCCGAGTTCGCTCAGGCTGGTGCTCACCGTGCGGCTCGCGGCCGGGTCCTGGTTGACGAGCAGCACGGCGGTGTCGCCGTTCGCCAGCCGCCGCTGGAGGACGACCGGCGCGGTGGCGTTCGCGGGTTTGGCGCCGACCAGGGTGGCGGGCTTGGCCAGGGCGTCCTGGTCGATGGCTATGACGTCGCGGTTCTTCAGGATCGCCAGGCTCGCGGCGTCGATCCCGGTGGACCAGGTGTGGCCGTCCGCGCTGTGCTGGGACTGCGCGGCGGTGCGCAGGTCTGCGCCGGAGACCAGCGGGGCGGCGAGCATCGCGAGGACGGAGGTCTCGGTGCGGGACTCGTCGTCGGTGAACGGCTTGTGGCAGGTGCAGGTGTCGGTGGTGCCCCAGGCGCCGTAGACGTCCTGCCAGCCGGTGAACATCATGTCGAGGTCGTTCCAGCTGCCCGGGCGCACGTTGCCGGGGTACTGCAGCGCGGTCTGCAACTGCCCGTTCCAGAGCACCCCGTCGAGCTCGCTGTCGCGGTCGCCGCCGATCCGGCAGAGGTTGGCGACCTGGCCGCACCAGACGCCGGTCGGCGCGTAGCCGGGCGCCTGGAACGGCGCGGTGCCGGCGGCCTGCACCACCGGGTCGGTGCGCGCCGGGTCGTCGGCCGCGAGCAGGTACGGGACGCCGGTGTGGGCGGGCTGGGCGGAGACGCTGAGGGTGACCTTGGGCCGGCCCTGCGCGGCGGAGGCGGCGTCGAGGGCGTGCTGGAAGGTCTGGACGCGGGCGTAGACCGAGCGGGTGAGTTCCTTTCCCTCGCCCTGGGTGTAGTAGTTGTGGCCGTCCGGGCCGGTGATCTGTGGGCCGTAGGGGCAGTCGTCGTACTTGACGTAGTCGACGCCCCAGGAGACGAAGTCGCCCGCGTCGGTGCTCTCGTGGCCGAGGCTGCCGGGGTGCATCTGGCAGGTGAGGTAGGTGTCGGTGGCGTAGAGGCCGAACTTCACGCCCTTGCTGTGCGCGTACTGGGCGAGGTACTCGATGCCGTTGACGGTCCGCCCGTTGACGGTCTGTGACGGGAAGTGGTCCGGGCGGGGGATGAGGTGGCCGGAGGTGGGGTCGGTGCCGGTGCCGTCGGTGCCGGCGACGGGGTTTCCGGCGGTGTCGTAGAGCTGCATGGCGCCGTCGGCGTTGCGGACGAGGTCGGTGGTCTGGCCGTCGCGGTGCCAGAGCGACCAGCCGTCGTCGATGGTGACGGTGTCGTAGCCGGCCGCGACCAGGCCGTTGGCGGCCATGAAGTCGATGGTCTGGACGACCTGGTCCTCGGTGACCTCGGTGCCGAGGGAGTTCCAGGAGTTCCACCCCATGGGCGGGGTGAGGGCGTTGCCGTTGCCCAGGGCGGCGGCGGGGGCGGCCGTGCCGAGGGTGAGGGCGCCGAGGCCGGTGGCGGCGAGGGCCAGCGCGAGCACGGGTGCCGCGAGGCGGTGGGGGATGTGGCGCATGCGCACTCCTGCGGGCGTGGGGGAGGTGATGGTGCGTCGGGTGGTTCGGGGTGCGCGGCCGGCCGGTTGGGGGCCGGCCGGCCGCGGTACTGCGGTGTGGGGGTCAGTCGGTGACGGCGGCGCTCGCGGTGTGCCCGGGGGCGAGGGTGACGGTGGCGTAGGTGTAGGTCACGCCGTCGACGGTCCTGGTCCGGGTGGGCCGGGCCTTGCCGTCGACGGTGATCCCGCCGTGCGGGCCGGTGAAGCGGGCCTCCCAGGTGAGCGGCGCGCCGCCGGTGTTGGTGACGGTGCTGCTGCGGTGGCCGTCGTGCCGGACGGTGACCGAGCCGGCGCCGACCGGGATGTCGGCGACCTCCAGCCAGCCCATCGAGGCGGGCAGCCGGGAGGCGGTCACGAGGGTGTGCGCGGCGGCGTCGGGCTCGACGCCGAGCAGGCCCTGCACGGTCTGGCCGAGCAGGGTGAACGGGACCTCGGGGTAGTCGCCGTTGAGCATCCGGCCGCTCGCGTGGAGCTGGTCGACGCCCTGGTAGATCTGCCGCATCCACTTCCAGGCGGTGTCGCCGTCGTGGTTGGCGAAGAAGGCGTCCGGCAGGTAGGTGTAGGCCTCCAGGTTGGTCGAGCGCTGCGGGCCGGAGTCGGCGGCGTCGATGGCGGCGAGGAGGGCGTCCCGGCGCGGGCCGGGGTCGAGCAACTGCTTGACCGGCATCAGCACGCTGGACTCGTAGCCCCAGCCGGTCACCGGCTTGCCGGTGGTGTCGTAGCCGTGCACGACCTCGCCGGGCTGCTGCCGGTCCACGCTCCAGGTGGTGTTGACGTAGTCGCGCAGCGCGGTGGCGGCCTGCCGGTAGCCGGTGGCGGCGGCGGTGTCGCCCTTGGCGGTGGCCAGGGTCGCGGCGGCGAGGTACGCCTGGTACTGGGCGCCGATCGCGTCGCCGGCCTCGGCGTAGGTGCTGGTGGCGTTCTCGGCGTAGCTCGCGGTGCCGGCGAAGATGCTGCGGCTGGTGGCCTGCGGGATGGGGAGGCCGCCGTTGTCGACCGGGCCGGGGTGCTGGGCGATGAAGGGGCCGAGGGTGTTGCGGACGTAGCCGCTCAGCGCGGGGTCGTCGGCGTAGTCGCGGTCCCCCGTCCACCGGTAGGCCTCGCCGGCCTTCTCGACCAGCTCGAACGGCGCGGGCAGCTCGCGCACGAAGCGGTCGGGGCTCCGGTAGTCGATGCTGCCGTACGTCCTGGCGTCGAAGTTGAGCGCCCAGACCGGGTAGAGCTTGTTGGTCTCGGTGGCGGAGCCGGCGAAGCCGCGCAGCATGGTCTTGTTCTCGGCGTCCAGGCCGAGCAGGTGGGCGCCGACCAGTTGGTGGGCGAAGTCGCGGCTGTAGAAGTCGGAGCGGAACGGGTAGCCGGCCCAGTAGGTGGTGTCGTAGGTGGTGGTGCCGGTGCCGCCGGGGTTGTTCTCGTCCTGGTTGAGCACGCCGGTGGTGCCGGCCTGCTGCACCCAGCTGTTGGCCTTGGTCTTGGCCCAGTCGAACAGGGCGACGACCTCCGGGTCCGAGGAGCTGATCCTCGGGTCGCCGGGGGCGGACGGGGCGACGGAGGCGTCGTCCGCGTTGACCCAGCCGGTGGGGGAGGAGCCGATTCCGAGGGTGAGCCGGTCGCCGGCCGCGACGTGCACCCGGGGCAGGGTGTACTTCGCGTAGACGGGCTGCTCGGGCAGGGTCAGCGAGCGGACCACGGTGCCGTTGACGCTGACGGAGAAGGTGCCGCCGGCGCCGCCGGTGGCGATCCAGGCGGACAGGTCGTAGCTGCCGGCGGTGACGGCGGTGACCTGCTGGGCGATCCGGTGGCCGGAGCCGGCGTCCAGGTAGGCGAGGCGGGTGCCGCCGTGCGGGTTGTTGGTGGCGACGCCGGTGTGCTCGGTGAACGTCCAGCCGTCCGTGCCCTGTTCGAAGCCGGGGTCGGTGAGGGTGAGCGGTTCGCTGCGGGTGAGGGTCCAGCGGTGGGCGGGCCGGGCGTCGCAACGGCGGCGGTCGGCTGCGCTGCTCTGCTCGTGGTCGGCGGCGCCGTCCTGCTCGCGGTCGGCCGCCGTGGTGAGGCAGGCGCCGTGTGCGGTCAGGGTGTGACTCCCGCCCGGTGCCGGGGAGATGGCGAAGGTCTCGGCGGCGGGGTCGGTGCCGCAGTCGGCCGTGCCGGGGTGCCGCCCGGTGCCGTCGAGGGTCAGGCAACGTCCGCTCGCGGCGTTGACCAGCCGGTAGCCGTCGGTGGTGCGGTGCAGTTGCCAGCGCTGGCTGAGCAGTCCCTGGCAGGCCGCGCCGACGACGGGCGTGCCGGCCGCCGGCTGCGCGTACTGCGGGCCGAGGCAGCCGCCGTCCAGGACGGAGCCGAGGACGTAGCCGCCGCCGTCGACCAGCGGGGCCGGGCCGTCGGCTCGGGCCGGTCCCGCGCCGACGGCTTGGACGGCGAGGACGGCCAGGACGGCCAAGCCCGAGGGCAGGGCGCGGACCGGTCGGCGGCGCGGGGCGCGGGTGGGGGGCATCGGGGCTCTCCTGTCGGACGGGTGGCGGTGCGTCAGGGGGCGGGGCGGCGTGCGCGGGCAGGGGTTTGAACGTTCAAATCGACGGAGCGGCGCTGGGTGACATGTGCAATGTCACATGACCATCCGAGTCGCGTCAACGGTCGGCGCACGGTCGGCTGCCGCCCTCCGGACTCGTCCCCCGGTTCGCGCGCCGGGAGCCGGGGCCCGCCCGGCATCAGCGCAGCGCGGCGACCGGCGTCAGCGCAGGGCGGTGACCAGCATCAGCGCGGCCACGCCGAGCAGGGCGAACGCGAAGGCCCGCTGGAGGGTGCGCCCGCTGAGCCGGTCGGCGAGCCGCTTTCCGTCCCAGGCGCCGAGGATCGCGGCCCCGGTGAAGGGTGCGGCCACGGCCCAGTCGATGGCGCCGGTCGCGCCGAGGCGGGGCAGCAGCGCGGCCAGCGCGTTGGCGGTGATCACCAGCAGACTGGTGCCCACCGCCTCGGCCATGGTGAAGGCGAGCACCGAGACCAGCGCGGGGACGGCGAGGAACCCGCCCCCGACACCCAGCAGCCCGGTGACCGCGCCGAGCCCGGCGCCGGTCGCCGTCGAGCGGCCCCACCCGGCGGCGGAACGTTCCTGCGGGGCGGCCTTCGGCGGCACCAGCATCCGCCAGGCGGCCAGCCCGGCCAGCGCCGCGAACGCGCCGGTCAGCAGCGCTCCGGGCAGGTGCGCCGAGAGCGCCCCGGCGGCCGTGGCGGCGGGCAGCCCGGCGGCGGCGAACAGCGCGCCGGTGCGCCAGCGGACCCGGCCCGCCCGGGCGTGCGCGAGCAGGCCGGTCAGCGAGGTCGCGGCGACGATCACCAGGGCGGCGGTGGTGGCCAGGGCCGGGCTGAAGCCGAGCAGGTAGACCAGCGCGGGGACGGCGAGCATGCTGCCGCCCCCGCCGAGGCCGCCGAGGGCGAGGCCGACCACGGCCCCGGCGGCCAGCGCCAGGAGCAACGCGGTCATATCGCGTCCCCGGCGTCCCCGGCGCCCCTGGAGCTCCCGTCGCCGCCGCTGCCGCCGCTGCCGCCGCTCCCGTCGCCGCCGCTGCCGCCGCCCGGCGTGGTGACCGGCAGTCCGGCCCGCTCCCAGGCGGTCATGCCGCCGACGACGTTCAGCACCTCGACGCCGCGTTCGGCGAGCAGCTGCGCCGCCCGCGCGGAACGGTTGCCCGAGTGACAGATCGCCAGGACGAGCCGTCCGCCCGCCTCGGGCGGCAGCGGTTCGCGGGCGGCCAGGGCGATCAGCGGCAGGTGGAGGGCGCCGGGGGCGTGGCCGGCCGTGAACTCGCCGCGCTCCCGGACGTCGAGCAGGACGGCTGTGCCGGCGCGGGCGAGCCGGTGGGCCTGGGCAGGGGTGGTCTGCCCGGGGTCGGGCGGCAGCGGGGGCATGCGGTTCTCCGGTGGTCTGGTCTGGTGCGGGCCGGACGGCGTCGGTCGGGCCGCCGCGGGGCGGCGCGTCGGGCGGGCGCCCCAGGGGCGTGGGCGCCTCCTCGGTTCCGCCCGTCTCCGACGGCGACGGGCGGCCCCGCGCAATGTCCACCATAGTACCCCTGGGGGTATTATCGACCTCGTTCGGCGATACCCCGCCCCGTATCGACCGTGGGGTCGTATGCTGGCATATATACCAGTGGGGGTATTGAGATCACGCCGAGGCGCCCGACGCCGCCCAGGAGGTTCCCCGTGCACTTCGCCCAGCTATCACGAGTCTGACGTTTCTGCCCAGCTCAGGGGCATGATCGACCATCCGGGGTCGGCAAAAGGTCAGCAAGATTCCCGGAGGTACCAGTCAGATGGCGACCGCAGGCCTCACCTGCGGCATGGGCAGCTTCTTCAAGGAGTGCGAGCATCCGGAGTCCCGCTGGAGCAAGTGCCCGCACGAGTGCAAGATCAGGTACCGCAATGGGGCGGGACGGCAGACGGAGGAGTCCGGCTTCGGCAACCAGGAGAAGGCCAAGGCCCGCCTCGCCGAGGTCTACCACGCGCGGAAGAACTCCCCGCAGAGCCAGCGCAAGGCGGACCGCATCAAGAAGTACGGCGGTATGCGCGCTCGACCCGGCCGCCGTCCGCGCCCTGACCGGCACCGAGTTCCTGCGCCTTCGCGCCGAGTGCACCCTGGTGGTCGACGGCCGCGAGCCGGCCGCCTTCGCCGCCGGACACCTCGCGCAGTCGCTCAACGTCCCCGCTGATGGGCGTTTCGCCGAGCAGTCCGGCACCGTGCTCGCGCCGGAGCGCGAACTGCTGGTCATCGCCCCGGAGGAGCGCGGCGCGGAACTCGTCACCCGCCTGGCCCGGATCGGCTTCGACAAGGTGGCCGGCCACCTCGCCGACCCGGAGGAGGTCTTCCTCGCCCACCCCGAGCTGATGCGCCAGGGCGCCCGGCTCACCGTCCACACCCTGCGCGAGGAACTCGCCGGCCAGCAGCCCCCGCTGGTCGTCGACGTCCGCGGCGCCGGCGAACGCGAGGTCGGTGCCATCCCCGGCTCGCTCCACCTTCCGCTCGCCGAACTCCCGGCCCGCCACGGCGAACTGCCCACCGGCCGCCCCGTCGTCCTGCACTGTCCCGGCGGCTGCCGCTCCTCGATCGCCGCCAGCATGCTGCGCCACCAGGGCCACCAGCGCGTCTACGACCTCATCGGCGGATACGGCGCCTGGGACGCCGCCCCGACGGCGTGACCGCGCCCGCGCGACGGTGCGCCGGGCCGCCCGGCGCACCGTATGCGCGAATCTACTGTCGGCGCTGTTCGGGGATTCCCGCGCGCCGCAGGTGCTCACGGATGAGCGTCGCGACAAGATCTCCCTCGGACAGGCCGGCGGCGAAGGCGGCGCGTGTGAAGGAGCCACGCTGTTCCTGAGGGAGGATCACCGCCCCGATGGCGGTGGCATCGGGGTGCCGCCAGCCGCAGCACATGCGGCGATGGCACTGGTCGGCAGATTCTGATCCGACGTTCGGCGTGGTCCACGGTTTGAACGGATACCGGGCCAGCATCGCCTCGCACTCCGCGAACCACTCCCACATCTCCTCCTTGTTACGGTGCCGTGCCGTTCCGAAATGGTGCCGGAACCAGTCGCGGCGGTCGGTGTTCCGCAACTCGCGCCTGACTTTCTCCACTCGGGCCTCGAATCCGAGAGCCATCCGCGTCGGCATCATGCGGGTGTCGAAGCTGACCTCCGGCCGCTCGCGGTGGAGCTTCTGGTCGGTGAACCACCGCTTCGCCGTGCGCTTTCCCTTCCAGCCGTTGCAGGGTTTGCAGGCGGGGATGAAGTTCCACCAGACGTCCGCACCCTCGTCTGCGACCGGCGTCTCGTGATCCAACGTCGTCGCGCGCAGGTTGAGCAGGAACTGCAGCACGCTCACCGTGGCGAGTTGGGCCGGTGACAGTCCGGCCGTCCGTCGCGCGGGCACCAGGCGTCGAAGTCCTCGTCGGGCGACAGCCCGTCCAGCCGGTCCCGCACCCACATCGCTGTGGTTCCACGGGGGTTACTCGCCCGCGCCACCCGCGCGGTCGCGGAAGGAACAAGCTCGCCAGAACGCGGGCGGAGAGACACCGGCTCACCTCGGAGAAGACGAACGGCGACGTCCCGCAGGAAGTGGTCCGGGTCCTGCTCGACTACGAGTCGTCCCGGATGACGGCCCACTACGCGCGGATCACCGACCAGACGGTGCGTCGGCGCTGGGAGGAGGCGATGAAGGTCAACATCAAGGGCGAACGCGCCGCACTGGACACCGACGGGCTGCTCGGCCAGGCCCAGTGGGCCAAGGTCCGCTACGGCATCGCGACCCGGACGCTGCCCAACGGCCACTGCGGACTGCCCGTCCAGAAGACCTGCCCACACGCCAATGCCTGCCTGACCTGCCCGGTCTTCGTCACCGGCCCCGAGTTCCTGCCCGAACTCCGTGACCAGCGCACCAGGACCCTGACGCTGATCGACAATGCCACCAGCTGCGGACACACCCGCGTCGCGGAGATGAACCGGCAGGTCGCCGACAACCTCACTCGCATGATCGACCAGATGCAGGAGGACCCGGGCACGGGCGAGGAGAGCGCCGATGCGAGCTGACAACACCCACCTGATCACCGCCGCCGCAGCACGCCGAGCAGCAGCAACCCGGCAACACGCCACCAGGGCACTAGGGCGCATGGACGCCGCGGGTGCTGCGATCACCTTCGAGACTGTCGCCCGCGAGGCCAAGGTCTCCCGGTCCTGGCTCTACAACCAGCCGGACATCAGATCCGAGATCGAGCGCCTCCGAGCCCGGCACCGCACGTCCCCGCGGCCCGGCAGGTCCCTGACCGGCAACGGGCATCCGACGCCTCCATGCTTCGCCGTCTGGAAGCCGCCACCGCGCGAAACCAGCGATTGGAAGCGGAGAACCGCGAGCTCAGGGAGGCGTTGGCACTGGCGCTCGGCGAACGCCGCGTCGCCGACGTCCGAGGCACCGGAGTCAGCACAAGGGGCAGAACATCCACGACTGTCATCGGCCCGTGTTGACAGCTGGATATAGGAGGCACCGTCAATTCTTGTCGTTTGAGCGGGACTGCTGCCCCGTTCCTGCGGGAGAAGTGACCCCGAGCGTCTTGCCGTCCGCCCCGGCCCTCGCTACACCCTCGATCGCCAGACAAATTCCGAAAACACGGTCATGACTGGTCCAGCCGTTGACGCGTCCGCGATTGTTGCTGATCTGAACCCGCTTCCGGGCCTGGTCCACCGCTGACACCAAGTGCAAGTACACGGTCCCGGTGACCCGGGCGAGAACGATGTCTCCAACTTCCAGCTTCGACGGGTCAACCGGCGCGACGACCACCTGTTGCCGACTACGTATCAACGGAACCATCGAGGAGCCACTCGGTCGGAACTCCACGGTTGCCCCACCAGTGACTCTGCCTGCGACTGCATCCAACATGCCCATCCGCCGATAGTGCCCGACCAGGCCCCACCGCAGCGAAGCATTTCCGCTGCCGACGACAGCGCGGCACGTCGGCAGCAGGACCTCGGCGACACGCCGAGGTGCGTAATTTCACGGACGAGAACGCGGCACTGTCACCTGCGTCGAGGTAACTGACGGCATCCCCGACCTCCACCAGAGCGACGCCACGACACGTCACCACTCCCCGAGACCGCCGACCCCATGCCTGAACAGCGGAAACGCAGCCCTCAAGCCCGGAAAGACAACGGCCACTGACCCCCGCGGGTGCGGGGAGGACTCAGTGGGCCTCGACGAGCTCCGGCAGGCCGCCGCTCACCTTCGTCGTCTCAGCGCGGCTGTCGCGCGCGGGAGTTCTTCGTGGAGCAGTCGGCCGGCCAGTGCGCCGCCGTACACGATGGCGCCGACGCCGACGAGCCAGGACTGGACGACGAGGACGGCTTCGACGGGGCCGTAGGCGAGGGTGCTGGTGGCGATCAGCGGTGAGGCACGAGCCGGGAGAAGAGTCTCAGGCCGAGCAGCCCGACCGTGGTGGCCACCGCACCGGGCAGCAGGGCTCTCCAGCCAACCCGTCCGCCGAGTGGCAGGTGTTGCGACCACCAGGTGAACAGGGCTGCGGTCAGCACCGCGGCGAAACCGCCGACGGGGCTTCAGAGGGTGTCGTCACCGTTCGGGCGGGTCCGGATGCTCGGCGGCCGTGTGCTGGCGGGCTTCGCAGAACGGGCCTCACGACGTACTGCGGATCCCGGGGCCGCTGAAGCCGACCCCGCTCGCACCGGCACGGCAACCGGGTACCCGACTCGAACGTGGGTCACGAACCAACTCCTGCCGCAGGGAAGCGAAGCAGCCGCCGGACACACCGCAAACCGCAACGATGACGGCGGTGCGACTCAGTGCTCGCCGGAGAAGGTCTCCTTCGCCTCGCGGAGCGCGTAGTAGGCGAGTACGTAACCGGCCAGCGGGTCGGCCCACCACCAGCCGAGCGTGGTGTTCAGCAGGAGGCCCGCGAGGACCGCGACAGCGAGGAGGCCGTCGATCAGGGTCACCCGGCTCTCGGTCTTCAGCACCTGGTTGTCCAGCGCGGCGCCGGTTCGGGCCTTGCTGGCGGCCAGGGCGAACATCACGGCTGCCGTCACCGCGGTCCACCCGATGCCCAGTGACGAGTGGTGGGGGCGGAAGCCGGTGGCCAGCACGAAGGTGGACTGCACCAGCAGGTAGAGGGCCAGGAGCGTGAAGCCGCCGCCGATCAGGCGCAGCGCCCGTCGCTGCCGCGCCTCGCCGGTACCGCTCAGTTCCCAGACCACCACCGCCGAGGCGCCGATCTCGATCAGGGAGTCGAGGCCGAAGCCGGCCAGTGCCACGGAACGGGCGGAGATCGCGGCCACCGCGAGTACGACGAAGCCTGCCACGTTCCAGGCCAGGGTCGTGTACTCCAGGGCGAACCCGCGGCGGAGCAGGGCCGTGCGAGCGGCGTCGTTGGAGGTGGTCATGCGTCGAGTGTCGCAGGCAGTTCCGCACGTTCGCCCGGCCCGGATCGAACGACGCCCGACCAGGACGGGATGGTTCGATGAACGGGCCGGCCCGGCGCAATGGGACGGGTAGCCGGCTCCGGACGCCTCATCGTCTCGTTTCTTCGACCGGGAGCCGGGGATCCGCGTGCTGCGGGCCTTCGGGTGCGGGTGCGGGTGCAGGTGTCGGGCGTGCGGTGGCGTCGAGGCACCGGGCGGTGAAGGCCTCCAACTGTGCCCGCAGTTCCTCGCGGGGCACCTGCTTCTCGCCCGCGAGGTGTTCGACGAGGTCTGCGCGGGTCGCCGCGAGCAGGGCATGGGCGGTGAAGTCCGGGTCGGCCAGGCCCGGGAGTCCGTGGAGCAGGTCGCGGAGGAGGGTGTGCCAGTGCTCGTAGTGGTCCGTGTGGTACGGGCTGTCGGCTCCCGTGCCCTCCAGGGCCAGGGCGAGGTGGCGGTTGTCGAGCTTGAAGCACAGGAGTGCGTCGAGCAGGGCCGGTACGCGCTCGGTGGGCGGGGTGGCGGGGCCCAGTGGGGGTGGGCCGGATCCGACGGCGGTCGTGAGGGGTTCGAGGCGCGTGCCGTAGAGGGCCCGGATGAGTCCGGTGCGGTCGCCGAAGGCGCGGAAGAGCGTTCCCTTGCCGACGCCGGCCGCTTCCGCGATGTCGGCCATGGTGACGTCCTCGGGGCTGCGGCAGTCGGTGAAGAGGGTGTCGGCGGCGGCGAGGGCGGCTGCCCGGTTGCGGGCCGCGTCCTTGCGGGGCTTGCGCTCGGGCATGGTCGTCCTCCGGTGGGTGGCAAGGGTCGGTTGCAAAGCGGACCAGCGGTCCGTATCTTCAATGAAGCGGACCGCAGGTCCGTATCGTACGCGACCGAGGGACGGAAACCATGCTCGCGAACACCCGGCCGGCCGAGCTGTACCGCCACAGCCTGCGCCTGCTGCTGGACAAGGACATCGACGCCTGGGTCGGCCTGTGGGCCGAGGACGGCGTGATGGAGTTCCCCTTCGCCCCACCGGGTCGGCCGCGGCGACTGGAGGGGAAGGGCGCCGTCGCGGACTACATGCGCGACTACCCGGACCACATCGACCTGCATGGCTTCCCCGACCTGCGGATCCACGAGACCGCGGACGCCGCGACGATCGTCGCCGAGATGCGCGGCGTGGGCCGCGTCGTGAAGGGCGGCGGCCCCTTCGAGATGACGTACATCGCCGTCGTGACCGTCCGGGGAGGGCGGTTCGCCGTCTATCGCGACTACTGGAATCCGCTCGTCCTGCAGCAGCCGGGCCTGGACTTCGCAGGGAGCAGCGCCTCATGACCGCCACCGCCACCACCCTCGTCACCGGGGCGACCGGCACCACCGGCAGCCGGACCGTCAGGCGCCTGCTCGCCGCCGGACACCGCGTCAGGGCCGCGTCCCGGCGCGCGACCGCGCTGCCCGGTACGGATCCGGTGCGCTTCGACTGGTACGAGCCCGGCACCTTCGGGGACGCTCTCGCCGGAACGGACCGGGTCTACCTCGTGCCGCCCGTCGGCGAGCCGGACCCGGCGTCCGTCATGCTGCCGTTCCTCCGCAGGGCCCGCGCCGCGGGCGTGTGCCGGGCCGTGCTGCTCGGCTCGTCGGCCGTTCCGGTGGGCGGCCCTGCGGTGGGGCGGGTGCACCAGGCGCTGCCCGGCCTGTTCGACGAGTGGGCGGTGCTGCGGCCCTCGTGGTTCATGCAGAACTTCACGGGCGGGCACCTCCATGCTCGCAGCATCCGCGAGGACGGTGTCATCCGCACGGCGGCCGGGAGCGGGAGGGTCGGATTCGTCGACGCCGACGACATCGCCGCCGTGGCGGTCCACGCCCTCACCGACGACCGCGCACCGGACGGCGATCTCGTCCTGACCGGGCCGGAGGCGCTGAGTTACGACGATGCGGCCGCGATCGTCGGTGAGGTCATCGGACGTCCCGTGGTGCACCGCCACCTGACCTACGACGGCTTCCGGGACCACCTGGCCGCCGGGATGCCGCTCGGGTTCGCCGAACTCCTCGCGGGCCTGGACCGCGCGATCGCCGGGGGAGCGGAGGACCGCACCACCGACACCGTGCGGCGCCTCACCGGCCGCTCGCCGCACGGCTTCCGGCAGGTTGTGGAGCGGGAGTTGACGCGAGGGCGATGACCGGCCGGGGGGCGCGGGACCGCCGGGCCCGGCGGCCCCGCGCCTGGGCCCGGCGGTCCCGTTGTCGGCGCGGCGAAGGGGGCATGGCAATCGCTGTCATCGTCGGAGACCCGTAAGGCCGTGGGGTCGTAAGGCCATGGGGCCGTGGGACCGCCTGTCGCGGGATCGGCTGGTCCGTGGCAGGCGGTGCTCAGCCCTGCGTGTCGCCCTCCGGCCGTCGTTGCGGGGCGAGGAGTTCGTGGAGGGCGGGGGCGATGACGGCCGCGATGTGCTCGGGGGAGGCTTCCTCCAGGGGCGGGAAGCGGAGGACGTGGCGGCCGATGCCGATGCCGAGGGCGATCGAGCCGAGCAGGGCGGCCTTCAGCTGTGCTTCCTCGCCCGGGATCGCGACCACCATGGGGTCGCGATCCGGGTCGGCGAGGAAGGCGGCCCGCAGCGTGGACCAGGCCTGTTCGTGGGAGAGCATGGCGCGGACGACGTGGAGCGCGCTGCCGCCGGTGTCCTCCAGGGCGTGGAGGAAGTCGAGCAGCATCCGCTCCCCGAGTCCCTCGCCGGTGTCGCCGCCCGTGCCGCCCTCGTCCTGCCACTGGGCGCCGCGCAGTTGGAACTGCTCGATGACCGCGCGGGTGAACAGCGACTCCTTGGACGTGAACCAGCGCATCACCAGTGATGCGTCGACGCCCGCCCTTGTGGCGATGGCGCGCACGGTGGTCGCGTCGTAGCCGTCCCGGCGGAAGAGTTCCCGGGCGGCGGACAGTACCGCCTGCTCTCCGCGCTCGCGGCGCTCTGCTCTGGAGGAGGCGAGCGGTGCGTCGGGCGTTTCGGCTGATGTCGACATGGTCGAAGCCTACCCGACTTGATCAACGCCGTTGACCGAATCGGAGCCGGGAGCTAATTTGAGTCAACGCCGATGACCCAATCTTCAACCGATGTGTGAGCAGGGGAACATGACGATGGACCTGGTACGGGCACGAGTCGACGCCCGATGGTGGATCTGGGGGCTGCCGCTCTCCTTCGCGGTGCACGACGGGGAGGAGGCCGTCGCGATCGTGCTCGACGGCGGCCTGGACCAAGGCGGCATACGTTTCACCGTCGCGCAGTCCCTCACCGCGATCCTGGCGGAGTTCGCCGTGGTCTGGGCCCTCACCCTGTTCGCCGACCGCGCCCTGCGGGCCGGACACACCGGGCGTACCGGTCCCGGCGGTTGGGCGCTCGACGCCTACGCCGCCCTGCTGGGCGGCTGGACCCTGCACGGACTCCACCACGTCTATCTCGGGCTCAGCGGCAGCGGCTACCCGCTCGGAGTGATCACCGCCCTGCCCGCAGTGGTGCTCTACGGCGCACTGACCTACGCGGCACTGCTGCGCGCCGGGCTGCTCGACAGGCGGCGGACGGTGCTCAGTCTGATCGCCGGGGCGCCCGCCGCCGTCCTGCTCGTCGCCGCCGCCCTCACCTTCGGCCGCCTCACCTCCTGAGCGCGGACGGTCCTCGCGGGAGCCCCGCGAGGACCGCTCCGACCCGCCCGAGCAGTCGCCGAGAGCGACGCCCCAGGGTGGCGTGGGTGGCGCTGT
This sequence comes from Kitasatospora sp. NPDC091276, assembly GCF_040684355.1. Taxonomy (NCBI): domain Bacteria; kingdom Bacillati; phylum Actinomycetota; class Actinomycetes; order Kitasatosporales; family Streptomycetaceae; genus Kitasatospora; species Kitasatospora sp. NPDC091276. Next base: position 105,182 of record NZ_JBFBFU010000022.1, read on the forward strand.
GTCAACCAAGGGACCATCTCGATCTCCGCCTCCCGGCCGACCGAACCTCACCTTCCCCGTTCTTAGGGTTGGTGTGTACCCCGCCGAAGCCCCTGACAGGAGCCCACCCGTGCCTTCCGCACCTGCACCCGCCACCGTCCCGAGCAGGGCCGCCGCGCTCGCCTCCCTCGCTCTCGCCGGTGTCCTCGTCATCGCCGCCTGCGACGCGCCCGGTGGTGGGGGCGCGGCCCCGTCACCGACCGTCACTGCCCCCACCGGGGGCGCCGTCACCCCGGCCGACCCGGTCGGCGGTACGGACCTGCTGGGCGGCGGGCACGACTGGTCGCACTTCGCCGGCGCCACCGCCGGGCCGGACGGGCTCCGGATCCGCCCGCTCGGCCGGATGATCGTCCGGCAGGACGGCTCCGGCGGCCAGCCCAACCCCCCGGTCAACCTGCGCGGCCCGCACCTGGAGACCAGTGGCGACTTCGAGCTGACCGCAGACCTGCGCGGCACCTCGCACGCCGGCGCCTACCTCCAGCTCTACGGCGAGCTTCCGGTGGTCTACGACGAGTGGCGCCAGGAGCGGCGCAGCGTGCGGCTCGGCGTGGTGGACGGGCGGCTGGAGGTGGCACTCTTCGACGGGACGAAGGCGGACCCGGCGTTCGTCCGGACCTTCGGCTCGGGTCTGCCGGACGACGTCACGCTGACCGTGAGCCGTCACGGCGACGCCCTTCGGTTCGCGGTCGGCGGCGGGGTGCTCGGTGAGCTGCCGGCCGTCGGGGCGTTCGGCTCGACGCAGGTCTGGTTCGGGGCGGACGCCGCTGTCGGCGGCCAGGGCTGGCGGCTCGCCGCCCTGCGGGTGCGGCCGTTGGAGGGCGGGGCCGTCGCCGTGGTGGACGGTGCCCCGTCGGCCGAGCAGCGGCCCGAGGCGGACTCGCTGCGCGCGCTGGGCGCGGGCCGGCCCCGCCCGCTGGGCGTCGGTGCTGCCGCCGCGAGCGCGCCGCTGGCGACCGACCAGGCCTACCGGTCGCTGCTGGCCGGGCAGTTCTCCGTGCTGACGCCCGAGAACGACATGAAGCCGCAGTTCGTCCACCCGCAGAAGGACGTCTACGACTTCACCGAGGGCGACAGCCTGGTCGACTTCGCCGCCGCCAACGGCATGCAGGTGCACGCCCACACCCTGGTCTTCGGCGAGGCGCTTCCGCGCTGGATGCGCGAGACGCCGGCGGGTGGGCGCGAGAAGGTGATGCTGGATCACATCGCCGAGGTGGCAGGCCACTTCAAGGGGAAGGTCGCCGAGTGGGACGTGGTCAACGAGCCGATGTCCGTCGAGGAGGGGGACTACGGTCCGGGCCGGGACGGGCTGCGCCGGCACGTCTGGCAGCAGGCGATGGGCGAGCGCTACATCGACAAGGCGTTCCGGGCCGCCCGCGCGGCCGACCCGGATGCCAAGCTGTACCTCAACGAGTTCGGCCTGGAGGAGGACGGTGCCCGCTGGGACGCCTTCCTCGCGCTGGTGAAGCGGCTCAAGCAGCGTGGTGTGCCGGTGGACGGGGTCGGCTTCCAGTCGCACATCCACGCGTCCGGCGACCATGTGAAACCGGAGACGCTGGCCGACCACTTCAAGGACCTCGCCGAACTCGGGCTCGCGGTGCGGATCTCCGAGATCGACGTGCACGGCGAGGACCGGCAGGCGCAGGCCGGCCAGTTCGGTCTGGTCGCCGAGGTCTGCGCGCAGACGCCGGGTTGCACCTCCTTCGGTACCTGGGGCGTGGGCGACCGCTACGGCTCCACCGCCGCGCACGACAGCTACCCGCTCGCCCCGGGGGACGAGCTGATGTGGGACACCGAGCTGAGGCCGAAGCCGGCCGTGGCCGCCGTCCGGGACGCCCTGGGCGCGGGCAGGTGATCACCGGCAGGTCACCCGGGCATGATCCAATGCCCTCATGCAGCAGCCCGCCGACCAGCCGAAACCCGATCCCGCCACGACGGTGGCGGGCCCCTACCCGCGGCTGCCCCGGCCGGTCGTCGACCTCGTACCCCCGGTGCTGATCCTCCTGCTGCTCGTCCCGCTGGCCGCCGCCGACCCGGACGTCGGGCCGACCGGCTCGCCGGCCGTCAACGCGGCCCTGATGGCGGGCGGCGCGCTCGCCCTGGCCGCCCGGCGGCGGGCGCCGCTGGCGGTCACCGCGGTCACCTTGCTCAGTGGCCAGCTGCCGCTCGCCGTCGCCCTGTACGGGCTGGCCGCCCGGCGCGGCCCCACCCGTGCGCTCGCGGTGCTCGGCGTCCTCGCCGGACTGCGGCTGACGATCCCGTTCGACCTCGGCGACCTCACCACGCTCTCCACCCTCGCCACCGTGGTCGAGGACCCGCTGGTGTTCGGCGCGGTGCCGCTCGTCCTCGGCCTGGCCGCCCACCAGCGGGCCCGCGCCGTCACCGTGCTCGCCGAACGCAACCGGCTGCTGGAGGAGGCTCGCCGGTACGGCGAGGAGCGGGCCGCCGCCGCCGAACGCGCCCGGCTGGCCCGCGAGATGCACGACGTCGTCTCGAACCGGGTCTCACTGATCACCCTGCACGCCGGCGCCTGCTCGCACGCGGCCGCCGACGATCCGGTGACCGTCGGGGAGACCCTGGAACTGATCCGCGGCCTCGGACTCCAGGCGCTCACCGAACTGCGCGGACTGCTCGGGGTCCTCACCCCGGCCTCGGAGGACGCCCCGTCGCTGAGCGGCCTGCCCGCCCTGGTCGGGGAGTCCCGACAGGCCGGCCTCGCCGTGACACTCACCGTGGCGGGCGCGGGGGAGGGCGTGCCCGAGCCCGGCCCGGCCGTCCAGTACGCGGCGTACCGGATCGTCCAGGAGGCGCTGACCAACGTGCACAAGCACGCCCCGGCCTCCACCGCCACCGTCACCGTCGAGGTCCGCCCGGACGGGCTGCGGGTGGCCGTGGTCAACACCGGGGGCACGTCCGCCGAAGGCCCCGGGCTGCCCTCCGGCGGGCACGGTCTGGACGGCATGCGCGCCCGGGCCGGCGATCTCGGCGGCACCCTGGAGGTGGGGCCCACCCCCGGCGGCGGCTTCGCCGTCCGGGCCGGGCTGCCGCTCGCCGCGATCGCGGGAGCCGCCGCGTGATCAGCGTCGTCCTGGCCGACGACGAGACCATGGTCCGCGCCGGGCTGAAGCTGCTCCTGCGGGCGGAGAGCGACATCGCGATGGTCGCGGAGGCCGCCGACGGGGAACAGGCGCTGACCGCACTCGCCGAACACCGGCCCGACGTGCTGCTGCTCGACCTGCACATGCCCCGGCTCGACGGCCCGGGCGTGCTGCGGGCCCTGAGGGCCGTGCCCGAGGCGGCGGGCGGGACCCGCGTCCTGGTGCTGACCACCTTCGACGGTGACGAGCACCTCTTCCCCGCCCTGCACGCGGGCGCCGCCGGCTACCTGCTCAAGTCCTCACCGCCCGACGAACTGCTGCGCGGCATCCGGGCCTGCGCGGCCGGCGAGACGGTGCTCTCCCCCCGGGTCGCAGGGCGGGTGGTGGCCCGCATGCTCCAGCAGGACAGCGCGCTGGCCGGGCACACCCCCGCCTCCGCCGAGGCCGCGCTGGCCGGCCTCACCGACCAGGAGCGGGCGGTGCTCGACCTGTTGACCGAGGGCCTGCCCAACGCGGCGATCGGCGAGCGCCTCGGCCTGTCCGTCTCGACGGTCAAGACCTACGCGAGCCGGGTCAACGCCAAACTCGGTGTGACCAGCCGGTTGCAGGCGGCCCTGCTCCTGCAACGCCTGCGCTCGGGCTGACCGGTCGTCGGTCCGGCGGGCGGCGCACAGAACACCGGCCCCGGCCGCCGGGCCCGATGCCGGCACACCGGACGAGGGCGGGAGCCGCGTCGCCGCCCGCACCCGGCTCCTTCCGGAGCGGTGCCGGTCAACCGGACCGGTGGGAAGGCCGGCTACCCCCGTCGTCCTCCGTGCCCTGCGCGGCGCGGGTGGCCTCCGGGCTCGGCGGGCCCCGAAGGATCCGGGCCAGCGGCACCGCGAGGAGGGCCCCGGCGAGCGGCCCGACGAGGTAGATCCACACCGGACCGCCGTGACCGCCGACCACCACCGGCGCGAGGCTTCGCACCGGGTTCATCGAGGCGCCCGACGCCGGCCCCGCCCACAACCCGGCCAGCGCGATGTAGCCGCCGATGGCGATCGCCGCGTTGTGGCCGATGTTCCGCGCCCCCGAGGACGTACCGAGGATGACCGTCATGAGGCCGAAGGTCAGAAGGGCCTCCAGCGCCAGTCCGGCACCCCATCCGATACCCGGCCCGAGGCGGCTTGCTCCCACCTGGCCGCTGCCGCCGAAGAGCGCCCGCAACACGCCTGTGCACCATGGCGCTCGGCTCCCGTGAGCCGCTGCTACTGGTCATCGCTCTCCTCCGAGGTCGGTTCCTCTCCCCGGGTCTGCCGGTGCGAGGCCCCCCGCATCCGTTCGGCAGGGGAGTCCCGCCCGTGTTCGCCACCGCCGGCGGCTCGACACGGCCGGAGCGCGTACGGCGCCACAGCCTCGCCGCTCCGTGTCGGGTTCGACTCCCTGGCTGAGGAGTCCGCTGCGGTGTAGCGTTTTGATCAAGCTGTCGTGGTTCCGAAGTCATCGCCTGCGGTTACGTGCCGTGCGCGTTCTTGCTGTTCGACGCCTTTCCGGACCAGGGCGATCACCTTCGGGCCCGCACCGGTGGGATCCCGATCAGTTCCCATGAAGGACAAGCACATGGCTACCGGCACTGTGAAATGGTTCAACGCCGAAAAGGGCTTCGGCTTCATCGAGCAGGACGGCGGCGGCCCCGACGTGTTCGCCCACTACTCGAACATCGACGCCCAGGGCTTCCGTGAACTCCAGGAGGGCCAGAAGGTGGCCTTCGACGTCGTGCAGGGCCCGAAAGGCCCGCAGGCTGAGCACATCCGCCCCGCCTGACAGCAGCGCATGAGGGGGCGCCCCGCACGTACCCGCGTGCGGGGCGCCCCCGAGTCTCGGGGAACGGATCCCGTCGCACTGCTCGGTTCGGACGGACCGGCGAACGTTCGGGCCCCTCACGGCCGGGGGACTGCCCGCCACACCGCATGCACCTGTGGTCCGGGTCCACGCCGTCGCCCGCACGCCCACCCCGGCGGGGTCCATCATCTGCCCGACGAGACCCTGGTCTTCCCCGCCCACGGCGCAGGCTCCGCCTGCGGCCGGAGCCTGTCCGCCGACCGCCGCCTCGTCCTCCACTGCGCCGGCGGCCTCCGTTCGTCCGTCGCCGCGAGTGAGCCACCACGGCCACGCCGAGGCCTGCGACCTGCTCGGCGGCTACGCGGCCTGGGAGTCCGCCCCGGCCGGCCGAACGGTAGGGGCGGGCCGTCAGCCAGTGGCGCGCTGGGCCCGGTGGGCGGCGACCCGCACCCGGGTGGCGCAGCGCGGGGTGCAGAAGCGCTGCGGGGTGCGGCGGCCGGTGTCGATGAAGAACCGGTCGCAGTCGGGGGCGGCGCACTCGCCCCAGGCGCAGGTGCCGCGCTCGCTGAGCCACAGGCCGAGGGCCAGGGCGGAGGTGGAGAGCAGCCAGTGGGTGAGGCCGGCGGCCGGGGGCGCCTGGGTGTGCATCGACCAGGGGCGGCCGGGGAGGCGGACGAGGCGGGGGCGGGCCGGGTAGTGGTCGAGCAGGGTGTTGATCGCTTCGGCCGCCTCGTCCTCGTCGTGGAGGGCGAGGATGCCGATCAGCGGGGCGGCGGCTTCGCGCAGCTCCCTGGCGTCGGCGTCGGTGAGCCGGAAGGGCGGGCCTCCGTGGCGTTCCAGGAGGGCTTGCAGATCGGCGGCGCCCGCCTCGGGGTCGGCGCGGACGGTGTTCGCGAGCTCGGTGACGAAGTGGAGGCCGCGGGGGTTGCCGCCGTCGTGGTCCTGGGTCATGGGTGCGCCCCTTCCGATCGTTTGCGCACCCCATGGTAACGTCGAAATCAAAGATTAGGCGTTACGAAGGAGTGGCATGCGATTCCCGGCAACGACGTCCGTCCTGATCGTCGGCGCAGGCCCGGTCGGCCTGACCATGTCGCTCCTGCTCTCCGGGCACGGCGTGCCGCACCTGCTCGTCGAGGCACGCCAGGGCACCTCCCGCCACCCCAAGGCCCGTGGCGTGTCCGCGCGTTCGATGGAGATCTTTCGCAGGCTCGGCCTGGAAGCCGACATCCGGCAGGCCGGGCTCCCGGCCTCGCACGTCTTCTTCTACCGCGGCCGCGACCTCGTCGACCCGGACTTCGTACGCACCGGCGTGGCCGGCGCCCCGGACGGCGGCGCCGAGCGCACCCCGTCGCCGGGGCTCATCTGCTCGCAGGACGCCCTGGAGGCCGTGCTGCTGCGCCGGGCCCGTGAACTCGCGCCGGACGGCGTACGGTTCGCCACCCGGCTGCTCTCCTTCACCGAGTTCACCGAGTTCACCGAGCCCGCCGGTGTCGGCGCATCCGCAGGCGGCGGCGAGGGCGTGCACGCGGTGCTGGAGGACCGGGCCACCGGCGACCGGCACAGCGTGCGCGCCGACTGGCTGATCGGCTGCGACGGCGCAGCGAGCACCGTCCGCACCGGCGCCGGGATCGCCATGGCAGGGCCGACCGGCCTCGGCCACTTCCTCAGCATCCGCTTCGAGGCGCCGCTCGGCGAGGTCGTCGCCGACCGGGCCAGCGCGTCCTACTTCCTCACCGAGCCCGGCCGCGGCGGCTTCCTGGCCGTGGACAACGACCGGCACTGGATCTACCAGCACCCCTACGACCCCGGGCGCGGCGACCTCGCCGACCTCCTCGGCGACCACCGGCAGCTGGCCCGGCTGGTGCGCGACGCCGCCGGACTGCCCGACCTCGACGTCACCGTCCGGGACACCCAGACCTGGCGGCTGGACGCCCAACTCGCCGACACCTACCGCCGGTCACGGGTCCTGATCGCGGGCGACGCGGCCCATGTGACGCCCCCCACCGGCGGGCACGGCATGAACACCGGCATCGGCGACGCCGACAACCTGGCCTGGAAGCTCGCCGCGGTCGTGGCCGGGTCGGCCGGCGAAGCGCTGCTGGACACCTACCAGGCCGAGCGTCGCCCCGTCGCCCGCCAGGTCATCGACCTGTCCTTCGCCAACTCCCGCGCCCGCACCGGCTACCGGATCGACGACGAACTGCTGCTCACCGCGGCTTACCGCTCCACCGCCGTCCACGCCGACCCCGACGCGCCCGCCCGCCCGCCGCTGGATCCGGACGGCGAGCACCCCGACGGCGGGCCCGGCGGTCGCCTCCCGCACCTGCGCCCGGCCGGACTCCCCGGGGCGGCGTCGACGCTCGACCTCGTCGGCCCCGGCTTCACCCTGCTCACAGCCGCCGACGACCCCGCCTGGCAACGCCAGGCCGACACCGCCGCAGCGGCAGGCCTGCCCGTCGTGCTGCGGCCACTGCCCGCAGCCGACTGGCCCGGCCTCTCCGGCCTCCCCGCCACCGGCGCGCTCCTCACCCGCCCCGACGGCCACATCGCCTGGCAGGCGCCCCACCCGCCCGCCGGCGACGCCGAGTTGCGGGAAGTCCTGCGGCGGATCCTGTCGGCGTAGGCGGCCGACCCGACGCCACCGCCCGACCCGACGCCACTGGTCGGGACCGTCACCAGACGCCGGCGGAGGACGACCGCGTCACGGTCGACGACGACCCGCGCGGGTACGTCCGCCGGCAGTACCGGCTCTGGCGCGACGTCAGGCCGTACGGGGTCCCGCCTCCAGCAGCTGGTCCAGCACCCGGCCGAAGACCAGGCATCCGGCGCGGGCCACGAGCGGGTCGAGCGCCGCGGGCAGGCGCGCGACCCGGAGTTCCTCCGTCCAGGTCACCTCGGATCCGCCGGTCTCCCCGGCCTGCCCGGTGTCCTGGCCGGGGGCCCGTACGCGCAGTTCGGCCCAGCCGAGCACCAGCCGGCCCCGCTTCTCCAGCCGGCACAGCCCGTCGCGCCCGGGTGCGGGGGCGGCCAGGCCGACGATCTCCATCGGGTCGTCGAACCGGAACGGCCCGATGACCGTCCGGGCCAGGATGGCGTCCCCCGCCTGCCCGCCACCGCCCCGCACCACGGTGACCCGGGTGAACGGCACCCGGTCCCCGTGCCGGGGCCAGGCGGTCAGCCGCTCCCAGCAGACGGCCGGGGGCAGCGGCGAACGGCGGGTCAGGACGAAGCGGGCCATGCCTCAGGGTACGACTGCGGGCAGGGCGTCACGGCGGGGGCGTGCCGCCGAGGAGGGGGGCCAGGGCGAACAGGTCGGACGGGGCGGCGTCGTCGGGGAGCAGGACGACCAGCGGGGGGCGGGCCGGCGGGCCGAGCCGGGCGACCTCGTAGGCGGTGACGCCGCTGCCGGGCGCGGCGACCAGGGCGACCGGGGCCGGGGACTCCAGTAGCGGGGCGAGGACCGGGCGGTAGGCGGCCGGTGACGGCGGGCCGGCGGCCGGGCGGAGCACGCCGAGGGCCTGCGGCCCCGGCCAGCCGCGCGCGGTGCCGGGGTAGCGGGTGTGCGGGGCGTCGGGCGGGGGCAGCAGCAGCACCCAGCCCGCGCCCGGGCGGGCGGCCCGGCGCAGCACCTCCAGCCGGACGGCCGGGCCGTCCGTCGGCGCGTCCGGGGCCGGCGGGTGGTCGGCGGGCCCGCCGGGTCGGGGAGCGGGGTGTCCGGCGAGGGTGGAGCGCAGCACTTCCGAGGTGCTGAGGCCGCTCGGCAGGTCGGGGAAGGTGCGCAGCAGGTGGGCGCTCTGGCTGAGGAGTTCGACGGCGTCCCGGTCGGCCAGCAGGGCGCGGTCGTGGGTGGTGGTGAGGACGAGTCCGCCGGTGGCGTCGTAGTGGGCGGCGAGGGTGATCGGGTACGAGGTGAAGGTGCCGGCCGGTACGGGGTTCTCCACGTGGATGCCGTGCGCGGCCAGGTCGGTCTCCAGCCGCAGGTGGTGCGGGGCGGTCGGTTGGTGTTCCAGGACGACCAGGCTGTGCGGCCGCTGCCCGCGCGGGGTGGCGCTCCAGCGGTGGGCCTGTCCGGGCGAGACCCACTCGTAGGCGGCGAGGTCGAGCACGCCGTCGCGCAGGGCCGCGAGCAGTTGCGGCACCGTCGTGCCCGGGTGCACCCGGACGGAGATCGGCAGCGGGTTGCGCAGCGCGCCGGGCAGCCGGTCGATGCCGTCCAGCGGGATGCCCCGTCCGGAGACCGTCACCGCGAAGCCGACCCGCACCGCCCGGGCCGGTCGGCGCTGCTCGCGGGACTGCGCCGCGCGGTAGAGCAGCAGTGCCCAGGCGGCCTGGAGGGCGCTGCTCTCGCCCGCCCCCCAGGCGGCTGCCCAGCCGCGCAGCCGGACCGCCTCGTACGGGGTGAGCCGGCGCCGGGCGCGTCCGCTGCCGCGCCGGGTCGGGTCGGGGGCGAGCGGGAGGACGGCGCTGGCGGCGGTCCGGGTGGCCCAGAACTGCCGGGCGGCGTCGCTTCCCTGGGCGTCGAGCCAGCGGGCGTGGTCGCGGACGTCGGGGCGGCGCTCGCCGCCGGGCAGGACGCCGCCGGTCAGGTAGGCGCGGTAGAAGGCCTGGAGGAGCAGCCGCACGCTCCAGCCGTCGAGCATCGCGTGGTGGTAGGTGAGCAGGACCCGGGTGGCCGGCCCCTCGTCCTGGTCCTGCGGGCCGGAGTCGAGCAGGGTGGCGCGCAGCAGGGCGGGTCGGCGCAGGTCGAAGCCGCGGTGCCGGTCGGCTTCCAGCAGGTCGTCCCAGCCGACCGCGCCGTGCGGGTGCCGGGTGACTTCGGGGACGGCCCGTTCGTGCAGCACCATCCAGGGGTCGCCGGCGGTGTCGTCCCAGTCGAAGGCGGCGCGCAGCACCGTCTCGTGGTCGAACACGGACTGCCAGGCGGCGGTGAACCGGTCGGTGTCCAGCGGCCCGTGCCAGTTCCAGGACAGCTGTTCGACGTGCCGCCCGCCGTGGTCGGCGCGCCCGATGACCTGGCGCAGCATCTCCCGTTGCAGCGCGCTGGTCGGCACCGTGACGGGCGCCGGCGGGTGCGCCAGCGCCTCCCGCAGCCGCTCCACGAGTTCGGCGGCGCGCGCGGACGGTCCGGCGGCGATGCCGACGAACAGGCGCCGGAGGCCGTCCCGGCGGTCCTCGACCAGGACGGCGCGCAGCCGCGCTCCGGCGGCGAGGGCGCGTCCGAGGTCGGCCAGGACCCGGTCGAGCCCGTCGGGGCCGTCCACCGTGCGCTCCCAGAGCGCGTCCGCCCGGTCCTGGGGCGTGGGACTGGCCCCGTCGACGGCGCGCAGGGCGGCGCGCAGCACGTCGGCCTCGTACGTCTGTTGCAGCTCGACCAGCAGGAACTCCGGGGGCCGGCCGGCCCCGCGCGGCTGCGGCGGCCGCCACCGGCGGGTGGCGGTCCGGGCCAGCGCGGCGTTGACCGCCCCGGTGTCGAGCCGTCTCGGCGGACGGGCGGCGGGCAGGCAGGGCTCGGGCGACGGGGCGCCGGCCACCAGCAGGGTGACGGGTGCGCTGGAGAAGTGACGGTTCGTCATCGCTGATCAGCGGGCACCGGAGCCCGGTTCCTTCCCGTGGGCCGGCCAGGGTTGCGCCGGGGTTACTGGGTGGCGAGGCCGCCGCAGACGTTCAGCGCCTGGGCGGTGATGCTGGCGGCGGTCGGGGAGGTGAGGTAGCCGGCCAGCGAGGCGACCTCCTCCGGGGTGGTGTAGCGGCCGAGCGGGATGTGCGTCTGGAAGTGCTGGTGGATGGTCTCGGGGGTGGTGTTGTAGGCGGTGGCGTACTCGTGGTGGATCCGGGTGGTGTGCGGGGTGTGCACGTAGCCCGGGCAGATGGCGTTGACGGTGGTGCCGGTCGGGGCCAGTTCCTTGGCGAGTGCCCGGGTGAAGCCGATCACGGCGTGCTTGCTCGCGGTGTACGGGGCGCCGAGGGTGACGGCCTGCTTCCCGGCGGTGGAGGCGATGTTGATGATCCGCGGGTGCGCGGTGCCGGTGAGGTGGCCGTGCTTGAGGGTCTCCCGGGTGACCAGGAAGACGGCGTTCAGGTTGGTGTCGATGACGTCGTACCAGAGGTCGTCCGTGGTGGTGGCGATCGGCCCGCCGCCGGTGCGGCCGGCGTTGTTGACCAGCACGGTGATCGGGCCGTGCTCGGCCACCACGTGCCGGATCAGCGCGCTGACCTGGGTGGGGTCGCGCACGTCGCAGGTGGTGCCGTCGGCCTGGTGGCCCTCGCCGCGCAGGGTGGCCAGCGCGTCGGTGATGTGCGGGCCGGTGCGGGCGCAGATGAAGAGACGGTGGCCGCGGCTGCCGAGCTCGCGGGCGATGGCGAGGCCGATCCCGCGGGTGCCGCCGGTGATCAGGGCGAGGGGTTGCTCGGGTGCGGTGGTCATGGCGGGTCCTGGGGGTGAGGGCGGGCTGGGAGCTCGGGCCGGTGGTGGGTGGTCGGTGGTCGGGGGTCGGTGGGGTGGTCGGGGCGGGAGCTCAGGCCGGGTAGAGGTTGTAGGTGGTCGGGTGGGCCGTGGTCGGGGTGTTGAGGGTGGGGTCGAGGGTGAGGATCGCGTGGTGCAGGTGTTGCAGGTGCGGGGAGGGCTGGATGCCGAGCTCGGTGGTGAGGCGGTGCCGCAGGTGGTGGTAGGTGGCGAGGGCGGTGGTCTGCCGGCCGGCCCGGTAGAGCGCGACCATGGCCTGGGCGTGCAGGCCCTCGTGGTGCGGGTGCTGGTGGGTGAGGTGGGTGAGTTCGGGGATGAGCTCGTTGTGCCGGCCGAGCCGCAGGTCGGTGTCGATGCGGCGTTCCAGGGTGATCAGGCGGCTCTCCTCCAGGCGCATGATCTCGATGGCCAGGATCGGCCCGGGCCGCACGTCGACCAGGGCCGGGCCGTGCCAGAGCGCGAGGGCCTGCCGGAAGTGGGTGGCGGCCTGGTGGTCGTGGCCGTGGTTGAAGGCGTGCTGCCCCTGGGTGGTGAGCAGGCTGTAGGTGTGGACGTCGAGGTTGTCCGGGTGGGTGGTGAGCTGGTAGCCGCCGTGCCGGGTGGTCAGGATGTCCTTGGCGGTGATGTGCGGGGTCGGCCCGAGGCCGTGGGTGATCCGGCGGCGCAGTTGCAGGATGTACGTCTGCATGGTGGTGAGCGCCTGTCTGGGCGGGTCGTCGCCCCAGATCTCCTCGATCAGGGTGGCGGTGGGCAGGATGCGGTTCGGGTAGAGCGCGAGGAGGGCCAGGATCTGGCGCTGCTTGGCGGCGGTGGGGACGACGGAGATGCCGTTGAGGTCGGCGGTGAGGGGGCCGAGGACCTTGAGGTGCATGGCGGTTCTCCTCTCGGGCGCGGGGCGTCCGCTCGGGTGGGCGTCATTCGGCTGCTTGTTCGGGTCGACGGAATGGTGGGGCGGACGCGTCGCACCCTAGTTGGGCCGGGGGGTGGGGGCCGGATTCCTCAAGTGCCCGTCGAGCGCGGTTCCGGGCGCTCTGGTGGGGCGCCTCCGGGCGGAGCGGTGCGGCGGGCCGGTGCGGCGGGTCGGTGCTCGACGGTGTGACGGGCGGGGCGCCCGGCGCGGACGGGGCCCGGGAACGTACGATCGGCGAATGGCTGACATGACGGAAACCACGCCAGGCTGGCTCGCCCCCGAGGAACTAGAGACCACCCGCGCCAAGATGCCGATCCTGTACGTCGAGGCCGTGCCGGTCCGCGTCGACGACGCCGGCGAGGTCACCCAGATCGGCCTCCTGCTGCGGATCGGACCGGACGGGACGGTCAGCCGCACGCTGGTCTCCGGCCGGGTGCTGCACCACGAGCGGATCCGCGACGCCCTGCTGCGGCACCTGGAGAAGGACCTCGGCCCGGTGGCGCTGCCCCGGATCCCGGCCTCGCTGCAACCGTTCACGGTCGCCGAGTACTTCCCGACCCTGGGGATCACCGAGTTCCACGACCCGCGCCAGCACGCGGTGTCGCTGGCGTACGTCGTGCCGGTGGCCGGCGACTGCCGGCCGCGCCAGGACGCGCTCGACCTGGTCTGGTTCAGCCCGCAGGAGGCCGCATCCCCGCTGGTGCAGCAGGACATGCCCGGCGGTCAGGGGGCGCTGCTCAAGCGGGCCCTGGCGCACGTCGGCTGCCTGAGCTGAGCACTCCGGCCGGGGCCCGCACCGGGTGAGGTGCGGGCCCCGGCCGGGAGCTGGTCAGGGCGTCGGTCAGGCTCCGGCGGATGCCAGGCGCGCGTTGCGCCGGGCGGTCGCCTCGACCGGGTCCAGCACCGGCACGGCCGCCAGCAGGCCCTTGGTGTACGCGTGCTGGGGGGAGTCGTACACGGCGTCGGCGTCGCCCTGCTCCACGATCCGCCCGGCCCGCATCACCGCGACCCGGTCGCTCACCTGCCGGACCACGGCGAGGTCGTGGGCGATGAAGACCAGCGCGAGGCCGAGGTCGCGCTGCAACTCGCCGAGCAACGCGACCACCTGGGCCTGGGTGGTGACGTCCAGTGCGGAGACCGGCTCGTCGCAGACGATCAGTCGCGGCTGCGGTGCGAGCGCCCGCGCGATGCCGACCCGCTGGCGCTGCCCGCCGGAGAACTCGTGCGGATAGCGGTGGTACCAGTCGGCGTCGAGGCCCACCCGTTCGAGGAGCTCGCCGACCCGGGCGCGGATGCGGCGCTCGTCGCTCCCACCGGCGATGCGCAGCGGGTCGGCGATGGACTCCCCGATGCTGCGGCGCGGGTTGAGCGAGGACACCGGGTCCTGGAAGACCATCTGCAACTCCCGCCGGAGCGGGCGCAGTTCCTTCTCCCCGAGCGCTCCGATGTCCCGGCCGCGGTAGTGGAGCCGGCCGCCGGTCGGCTCCAGCAGCCGGACCAGCATCCGCCCGAGCGTGGTCTTGCCGGAGCCGGACTCGCCGACGATGCCCAGCGTCTCGCCCGCGCGCACGGTGAGCGAGACGCCGTCCACGGCGGCCACGGGGGCCGCGCGCCGGGTGAGGCCGCCGCGGGTGGCGAACTCACGGCGCAGGTCGGTGGCTTCGAGCAGGACGTCGCCGTCGGTGCGCCCGGCGGCTCCGTCGGCGGCGGTGCCTGCGGCAGGCCCGGCAGGCCCGGCGGGCCCGGTCGGTGCGCCCGGAGCGTGGACCCGGGGCACCGCCGACAGCAGCGCGCGGGTGTACGGTTCGCGCGGCGCGCCCAGCACCTCGGTGACCGGGCCGTGTTCCACCGCCCGGCCGTCCTTCATCACCAGCACCCGGTCGACGCTCCCGGCGACCACCCCCAGGTCGTGGGTGACCAGGACCAGCCCGGCCCCGGTCTCGGCCCGCAACTCGTGCAGCAGGTCGAGGATCTGGGCCTGGACGGTGACGTCCAGCGCGGTCGTGGGCTCGTCGGCGACCAGCAGCCGCGGCTCGCAGGCCAGGGCCATCGCGATCAGCACCCGCTGGCGCATGCCGCCGCTGAACTCGTGCGGGCGCGACCGCGAGCGCCGTGCCGGGTCGGGGATGCCGACGCGGCCGAGCACCTCGACGGCGCGGGCCCTGGCGGCCCGGCGGGAGACGGCCCGGTGGACCCGTACGACCTCGGCGATCTGGTCGCCCACGGCGTAGTACGGGTCGAGGGCGGAGAGCGGGTCCTGGAACACCATGGCCGCCAACCCGCCGCGCAGCCGCCGCAGTTCGTCACCCTCGGCGGTGACGGCGTCGACGCCGGCGACCCGGACGGAGCCGCCGACCCGGGCGCCGGTGCCGCGGTGCAGGCCGAGCAGTCCGTAGGCGACGGTGCTCTTGCCCGACCCGGACTCGCCGACGATGCCGAGCGCCTGCCCGGCCTCCAGGGTGAAGCCCACGCCGTCGACGGCGCGTACGTGCCCGTCCCCGACCGGGAAGTCGACGACGAGATCCCGGACGTCGACCAGGGGAGGAGCCAGGGGTTCGGCGCTCACGTCAGGACCACCCTTCGATCGGTCACCGCGTAGAGCACGTCCGCGACGACGTTGGCGAGGACCACGGCGAACCCGGTGACGAGGGTGAGGCCGACGACGGTCGGCAGGTCGATCAGGCTGACCGAGCTGACCAGCAGCTTGCCGAGCCCCGGGAGCCCGAACAGCGACTCCGTCAGCACGGCGGACCCGAACATCGTCCCGAGGTCCATGGCGGTGAGCGCGATCACCGGGGTGAGCGCGCCGCGCAGCGCGTGCCTGGTCACCAGGCGCCGCTCGCTGACGCCGTACGCCCGGAAGGTCCGGATGTGGTCGTCGGCGAGGGTCTCCAGCATGGACGAGCGGGTCAGCCGGGCGTACTTGGCGGACTCGATGAGCGCGAGCGAGACCCAGGGCAGCAGCAGGCCCCAGAACCACTGCTGCGGGTCCTCGGTGAGCGGTACGTAGCTCGGGAACGGCAGCCACTGGAGCTGGGCGCACAGGACGATGAGCAGCACCAGGCCGATGACGAAGACCGGGATGGAGTTGCCGGCCAGCGTCAGCGCGGTCAGCAGCCGCTCGCTGAGCCGGCCCCGGCGCAGCGCGGAGAGCAGCCCGGTACCGACCCCGAGGGCCAGCCAGAGCACCATCGCGCCGAGTGCCAGCGAGGCCGTCACCGGGAGCCGGGCGGCGATCATGTCGGTGACCTGCTCGCCGCTGCGGTAGGAGACGCCCAGGCACGGCGCCGGGCAGTGCAGCAGGCCCGTCCCGGCGCTGAAGTCGCGGCCGGCGACGACGCCCTGGAGGAAGTGGGCGTACTGGAGGTAGACCGGTGCGTCGAGGCCGAGGCGTTCGCGCACCTGGAGGACCTGGGCGGGGCTGCACTTCTCGCCGCAGGCCAGCTGGGCGGGGTCGCCGGGGGCGATGTAGAAGACCGCGTAGACGATCAGCGAGATGGCGAGCAGGACGCCGACCATGCCGATGGCCCTGCGGAGCAGGAAGCGGGTCATGCGGTGGCCTCCTCGGTGGCGGCCGACGGGCCGGGGCTGGCGGGGTCCGGCGTGCCGCTGCCCGGCGATGCGGTGCCCGACGGTCCGTTGCCCGACGAGCCGGCGCCGCGCGCCGTTCCGACCCGCAGCCGGGAGGCCGCGCGGGGGTCGAGCTCGGTGCGGACGGCGTCGCCGAGCACGGTGAAGGCGAGCACCGTGGCGAACAGCAGGGCGGACGGGAGCAGCACGTACATCGGGTCGGCGCGGAACCAGGTGGTCGCGCCGGAGAGCATCTGGCCCCACGACGAGGTCGGCGGCTTGACGCCCACGCCGAGGAAGGACAGCCCGGCCTCGGCGATCACGTTGGACGGCAGCAGCACCGCGGCGTAGGTGATGACCGGCGCGGCCAGGGACGGCAGCAGCTCCCGGCGGGCGATCCGCCACCGGGTGGCGCCGGCGAGCCGGGCCGCGGCCACGTAGTCGAGCTGGCGGAGGCTGAGCGTCTGCGCCCGGACCAGCCGGGCGGTGCCGGCCCAGCCGAGCAGCCCGATGACCAGGGTCAGCAGGAGCGGGCGGGGGAAGTCGGAGGGCACGACGGCCATCAGCGAGATGGCGAAGACCAGCGAGGGCAGCGCGAGCATCACCTCGGTGGTGTTGCCGATCAGCTGGTCGAGCAGCCGGCTGCCGAGGCCCGCGGCGAGGCCGAGCAGGACGCCGATGGCGACCTGGACGAGGGTGGCGCCGACGGCGACGAGCAGCGAGATCCGGGCGCCGTGGACCAGTCGGGCGAACACGTCGCGCCCGGTGCCGGGTTCGACGCCGAGCCAGTGCTCGGCGCTGACGCCGCCGAAGGAGCCGGTGGGCACCCCGCCGGCCGCCGAGTCGAGCAGGTCGTTGTGGTAGCTGGTGGGGTCCTGGCCCTCGATCGCGCTGAGCAGCGGTGCCGCTGCCGCGATCAGGGCGAGCAGGGCGATGACGAGGCCGGCGGCGAGGACGGCGCGCCGCGCGAGCAGCCGCCGCCACACCGTCCGGCCCCCGGCGGCCGGGGAGGCCGCGAGGGCCTCCCCGGCCTGGGGTTCCTGTGGAGCCATGGTTGTCCGACCGATCCGTCCGATCCCGTCCGCTACTTGACCGCGACCTGGGAGATGTCGAGCACGCCGGTCCAGTCGCTGATGACGATGTTGCGGACGTCCTTGCCCGACAGCCGCTTGTAGACGGGGTGGAACAGCGGGACGGTCAGGGCCTGGTCGCCGATCCGCTTGTCCAGGGCACCCCAGCGCTTGGCCGCCTCGGCGTGGTCGGTGATCTTGTTGATCTGGTCGATCTCGTCGTTCACCGACGGGTCGTCCAGCTGCGCGGAGTTGAAGTTGTAGCCGTCGGTGACGATCTGCCGGCCGTCGAAGATCGGCGCGAGGAACGGGCCGCCGGAGGGCCAGTCGGCGCCCCAGCCGGAGAGGAAGAGGCCGGGTTCGGTGCTCACGGTGTGGATCGTCTTGGAGTACCTGGTGGAGTCCAGGGCGTCGAGCTGGACGGTGATCCCGGCCGCCTTCAGGCCGTCCTGGACGGCGGTGGCCAGGTTCGGGCCGTAGCCCTTGCCCGATTCGGTGGAGTGGGTGAGCGTGATGGTCAGGCCGTCCGGGTAGCCGGCCTCCTTCAGCAGCTCCTTGGCCTTCTCCGGGTTGCCGGTGGCGCCGGCCGGGAACGGGTCGTAGGGCG
This sequence comes from Kitasatospora sp. NPDC091276, assembly GCF_040684355.1. Taxonomy (NCBI): domain Bacteria; kingdom Bacillati; phylum Actinomycetota; class Actinomycetes; order Kitasatosporales; family Streptomycetaceae; genus Kitasatospora; species Kitasatospora sp. NPDC091276. The sequence continues at coordinate 122,757 of NZ_JBFBFU010000022.1, forward strand.
TGTACCCGAAGGTCTCCTGGGCGGGCAGGTAGGTGGTGGCGGCCTCGGCGAGCGAGGAGCCGCCGGCGGCGTTGACGACCGAGGTGCGGTTGAGCGCGTAGGCGACGGCCTGCCGGACCTTGGGGTTGTCGAAGGGCTTGACCTTGGGGTTGAACGCCAGGTAGTTGACGTAGCCGAAGTGGCCGGTGCCGACGCGGGCGGCGAGCGCCTTGTCGTCCTTCACCTGGGCGAGCTCGGAGGGGCCGAGGTTGGTGTCGGTGGTGACGGCGGCCGCGTCGGCGCCGGTGCCGGCGGAGAGCCGCTGGTTGATCACCGCCGGGTCGAGCCCGGACTGCACGTCGACGGTGTCCGGGTACGCCTTGCGCTGGTCGTCGTTGGCCGCGGACCAGTTGGGGTTGCGCTTGAGGACGAGGTGTGCGCCGTCGTTCTCGTTCTTGACGACCTGGTAGGGGCCGGAGGAGACGGGGTGCTCCTGGTACTTCGTCCCGGTGTCCTTGGCCTTCGGGACGGGGGCGAACTGCGTCTGGGTGGCCAGGTACGGGAAGTCGCCCTCGGGCTTGTTGAGACGGAAGGTGATGGTCTTCTCGTCCGGCGTCTCGATCGCGTCCAGACCGCGGCCGTCCTTGTACGGGCCCTGGTAGTCGGCGGCGCCGACCAGCCAGTCCCTCAGGAATGGTGCCCCGCCGGAGAGTTCGGGGGCGAATGACCTTTCGATGCCGTACTTGATATCGGCGGTGGTGATCGCCGAGCCGTCCTCGTACTTCAGGCCGTCCTTGAGGTGGTACGTCCACACCGTCGCGCCCTCCGAGGGGGTGCCGGTGTCGGTGGCGAGGTCGGGGACGACCTTGGTGCCGGCCGCGCCGTCGGCCCGGTTGCGGGTGGTGAGGGTGCGGAAGACCAGGGAGGGCACGTTGCCGCCGCCGGAGGTGTAGAGCCGTGCGGGGTCGAACTGGTCCTGCGGGTTCTGGTTGAGGACGGTGAGGGTGCCGCCCTGCTGCGGCGCGGCGTCCTTGCCGGTGCTTCCACCGCCGTCGCCCTTCGGTCCGCACGCCGCCACTCCGACGGCCAGGGCGACGGTGACGGTCGCCGCGGCGAGGCGGCGGGGGGTGAAGGTGGTTCGAGACATCGGAAAGGGGGCCTTTCGCTACCGATGGTGTACGGAGGAAGGCGGGCGACAGTGAGGCCGTGAGGAGAGTGAGCGGCACCGCGCCCGCAGGAAGGGGCGACGTCCCGGGGCGGCGATCACCGCTACGCGTCGGGACAGGCGGATTCAGCGACAGAGATTGTCGGAAACGCAGTGCGCGGCCACGCCGATCAGCGCCAGCTCAATGGCGGCGCACTCGATCGGGTGACGGTCAGACATGCCGAGAAGACTGTATGACTTTAAGCGGAATGTCAAAACTCCGGATAGCATCCGGCCGCCACGGGAACGCCGGGAACGGATTACGGCCCGGGCGCCGGGAGATCGTGCGGAAGCGGGGGGAAACCGGGGCCCGTGCCCGCCGGACCGGCGGGCACGACATCACCCGAGTGGGTGCCGCGGGCCTTCGGGGCGCCGGCGCCCCGAAGGCCCGCAACCGCCCGCCGGGCGGCCGTTCCGGGCCCTCGCGCACTTCCGTCTGCGGGTTGCCGCGCGCGGGCGCCTGCCCAAGCATGGGTGAACGTGATCGGCGATCGCGCGCAGCGCGGCCGCCCTACCGAGCGGAGCCGGACGTGGCCCCTTACCTCGAAACCGATCAGGACGCCCTGGTGGCGAGCGCACTCGCCGGATTCGCCCGGGCCCACCCATCGCTCGTCGTCCACGACCCCGACCTCGGATTCGTCCGCGCCCGTGACCGGGCCCCCGGGCGCCGGGTCGGACTGCTCTCCGGCGGCGGCTCCGGGCACGAGCCCCTGCACGTCGGATTCGTCGGCCGGGGCATGCTCGACGCCGCCTGCCCGGGCCGGATCTTCGCCTCACCGCACAACCGGCAGATCTTCGAGGCCTCGCGCGCGGTCGCCGGGGAGGACGGCGTCCTGCACATCGTGAAGAACTACACCGGCGACCGGATCAACTTCGGCATCGCGGCCGAACGGCTGCACCGCCAGGGCATACCGTGCGCCAGGGTCCTGGTGGACGACGACCTCGCCTCCGAGTCCGAGTCCGTCGCCGCCGGCCGGCGCGGGACGGCGGCCACCGTCCTGGTGCAGAAGATCCTCGGAGCAGCCGCCGACCTCGGGCTCGGACTGGCGGAACTCTCCCTGCTGGGAGCAGAGTTGGCCGGGCGCTGCCGCAGCATCGCGGTGGCCGGTGCCGCACACACCTCCCCGGCCACCGGCCGGCCGGCCTTCGAGGTGTCGGACCGGACGGTCGAGTTCGGCGTCGGCATCCACGGCGAACGGGCCGAACTCTCCCTGGAGTGCGAACCGCTGGCCGTCCTGGTGGGCCGGATGGCGCTGCGCCTGCTGGAGGCGCTGCGCCCGGCCCGCGCCCCCCTGGTCGCGCTGGTCAACGGGCTGGGCGCGACCACCGGCCTGGAGCTGTACGCGGTCCTGTACGAACTGGCCGCCGTCCTGGACGCCGGCGGGCGCCGCCTGGCGCGCAGCCTGGTCGGCGACTACGTCACCGCCCTCGACATGCGGGGGTTCTCGATCACCCTGCTCGCCGCCGACGAACAGACGCTCGCGCTGCTCGACGCCCCCGCGTACACGGCGGCCTGGCCGGTCGCGCAATCGGCGCCGGCCCCCGGTCACCAGGAGGTCAGGAGATGACGGGCACGAAGGCCTTCGACGGCCTCTTCACGGCGGGCTGGATGCGGCGGTTCGCCGAGACCGTCGCGGTCACCGAGGAGGAGCTCACCCGGCTCGACCAGGCCGCCGGGGACGGCGACTTCGGCGTCAACCTGCTCACCGGCGTGCGGTGCGCCCTGGCCGCGCTGGACCGGCTGCCACCGGGGCGCCAGGCCGCGGCGGTACCGCTGGGCGCGGCGGCGGGCGCGTTCCTGGACGAGGTCGGCGGGACGAGCGGGCCGCTGTTCGGCCTGGTGCTCCAGGAGCTGGCGGCGGCCGTCGGCACCGGCCCGCTGACCGGCCCGGCCCTCGCCCGGGGAGCGACGGCGGCGCTGGAGGCCGTCCAGCGGGTGGGGGAGGCGCGGCCGGGTGACAAGACGCTCGTCGACGCCCTGCACCCGGCCGCACTGGCCCTGCGCGGCTGCACTCCCGATGCCCGCCCGGACGACTGCCTCGCGGCGGCCGCCGCCGCCGCGGCGGCGGGCGTCCGCCGGACCAGGGCCCTGCGGGCCCGCCGCGGCCGGGCCAGCTATCTCGGCGAACGGGCCTCGGGAGTGCCCGACCCGGGCGCCGTGGGCATCGCGCTGCTGTTCGCCTCGGCGCACGCGGTGCCGCGGACGCTGGGCGGCGTGCTGCGCGAGGACAGCGCTGCTGACAGCGCGTCCACCGGCAGCGCGTCCACCGACACCGCGCCGACCGACACCGCGTCCACCGACACCGCGTTCGGCGGGCCCGATCCGCTGTGCGGCCCCGAGCCGGCCCCCGCCGGACCGTGAGCGCCTGGCCGGTTCCCCGGCCGGCTTGCGCTCCGCCGGGCGCTTCTCGGCCAGGGGCTGCTCGGCCGGGGGCCGCTCAGCTGGTGAGGGCGAGAGCGCTCCGGCGCCGGACCCAGTCGAGCAGTCCCGGCTCGCCCAGGGTGGCGACCCACAGGTCGACCGCGTCCCGCGCCTCGGCCGACGGGTGCGGTCCGACACCGATCACCCGCAGCCCCGCCAGGACGGCCGAGCGGATGCCGCAGAAGGTGTCCTCCACGGCGAGGCAGTCGGTGGGCTCGGCGCCGCAGAGCCGGGCGGCGGTCAGGTAGACGTCCGGCGCCGGCTTGGGCCCGATCCCCTCGGCCGGGACCACGATGTGCTCGAAGTGTTCGAGCAGTCCGGCGCCGCCGAGTCCGGCCTCGATCACGTCGCGCGGGCAGTTGCTGGCGACCGCCAGCGGGACGAACCCGCTGAGCCGGCCGACCAGTTCGGTCGCGCCCGGCATCGGGACCGGGTCGGCGTCGACGAGCGCCCGGAAGCTCGCCAGCAGCCGGTCGGTCAGCTCCGGCGCCAGCGAGGGGTCGCCGGCGGTCTCGGCCATCAGCCGCCCGCAGTCCGAGTAGTGCAGCCCGGCCGCGCGCGCCGTGAACTCCGGTCCGGCCGTGAGTCCGTAGCCCCGCAGCACCTCCGCACGGGCCTCGTGCCAGTGCGACTCGGTGTCCATCAGCGTGCCGTCGCAGTCGAAGACGACGGCTGCAGGGGTCCAGTCGTTGATTCTCTCCACGGTCATGCCTACGCCCTTCAGGTGGGATTGGCTCTGTGGGATTCGCCGGGGTGCGCGTCGGGACGAGGGGGGCGGTCACGGCCTGGGGCCGTCGCCGCTTGCCGACCTGTCCGGGGCCGGAATCTGGAGCGCGGCAAAACGACGCGCATCGGCGTCCGGGCCGGAGAAAACGACCCGGAACATAACGATCGCAACGTTACGATCGATATGTTTCGCGGTCAAACTTGGCGGCCCTAGATTTGCCGGGTCTTTACTTCAATAGCCCAACGACCCCACGGCGGTGATATGACCGTTCTGACGAATATGAAAAACACACAAATGCTCGTACTCGGTGATGCCGACTTCCGGGAGGGGGGCGAACTCGGTGAACCGCACGGCCTTCATCCGGTAGTCGACGGGGTGCGACAGCCGCCCCGCGCTCCGCAGTGCCGCGGCCTGCCGGGCCGCCTCCAGCAGCACCATGCCGGGCATGTGGTCGGACGGGTGGTCGAAGAAGAACGGGTGCGCCGGATCGGCCGGGCAGATCAGGAGGGGGCCGTCCGCCCACGAACGACCGGCCGCGCGCGTCACCAGCACGTCGGAGGGCAGGGCGACGCCGACCTCCGCCGGTGACGGGGGGTCGGGGGGCGGGCCGGAGTCCGCGGGGTCCCCGGCCAGCGCGGTGCCGCGCAGGGCCGGGTAGGCGGGCCGTTCGACGAAGCGCGTGCCGCCCTCGATCCGGGCGAACACCACTCCCCGCGCGGAGCAGTCGACCCGCAGCCGCATGCCGGTGGGCCGGCGGTTTCCGGCCGAGGTCCGCAGGTCGTGCACCTGGGCCCGGCAGAGGACCGCCGCCGGGCCGTCGCCGCGCGGCTCGGCCGCCGGGTCGACCCGGCAGGACACGTCGGTGATCAGCAGGTGCGTGTCGGCCGGCACGCCGTAGTGGCGCAGCGGCAGGTAGATGCCCAGCTGACGGGCGGTCTCCACGGCGAGCAGCGGGTCGTGCCGGTCCCCGCGTCCGCGCGGGAAGGTGGGGTGGGAGCGGGGCCACTGGGCCGCCGCCTCGAAGCGGTCGCCGCCTCGGGCCCGGACGTCGGTCAGCAGCACCTCCGCCACGGCGGCGCGGTGGACCAGTTCACGGGGAACCGTGCGGGACCAGCTGAGCGGTCGGGCAGGATGCCGGGCCGCCGAGGAGGGGAGGAAATCCAGCATCTTCATATTTACAGAAAATATCAATCTCCTTGGTTTCGCATGTCGTCAGTTGGCGCTCCGGCCCGCGGATCACTACAGTGCGTGCGAAAAGCCGGGGTGATCTTGAAAAGGCAGAGGCGCGTGCAGAATCGGGCGGAGACGACACGGAGGTCAGTCCTCGAATCAGCTGCGCGATTGTTCGACGAACGCGGGTACGCGGGCACGAGCATCAGCGACATCAGCGCGGCCTCCGGTAGGACGAGCGGGGCCATCTACTTCCACTACACCAGCAAGGAGAACCTGGCCCGCGCCGTGATCGAAGCGCACTTCGCCACCTGGCCGGAGCTGGTCGCGCGCCACACCCGCACGCCGGTGCCGGCGCTGGAGCAACTCGTCCGGCTGAGCTTCGCGGTGGCGCGGGCCTTCCGCGACGACGTCGTGGTCAGGGCCGGCGCCCGGCTCTGGTCCGAGCGCGCGGCCATCGACGCAGACCTCCCGGTGCCGTTCGTGGGGTGGATCGACACCGTCCGCGTCCTGCTCGAACGGGCGGGCAGCGAGGGCGAGCTCGCCGCCCGGGTCGACCCGTCGACCGCGGCCCACGGCGTGATCTGCGCGTTCTTCGGGCTGCACACCGTCTCCGACGCGATCGACGGACGGCGCACCATCGAGGAGCGCCTGTGCGACCTGTGGGAACTGCTGCTGCCGGGCCTCCAGAAGAACCCCGACCCGGCCGCCCTGCTCGCCTCGGTCCGGCCCAGGCCGTCCGTGCGCGCCGACGGGTGGGGACTCGCCGGGAATTGACGCGGAATCGACCCCCGGCCTGCCGGGAGGAGGCCACGCCGCCGGGCACCGGGCCCTAGCATGAATCACCACGTCCGGGGCCGGCGGTGCGGCGGAGAAGAGGCGTCAGGGCTATGGCAGCGGTTCAATGGGCGGCCGGGCCGTCCGGTCAGGGGTCGGTCCAGGTACTGGAGTTCCTGTTCGCCTTCCTGCTCTCCGGCCTGATCGGGGTCGAGCGGCAGATCCGCCAGAAGTCCGCTGGCCTGCGGACGTACACGACGGTGGGCAGCGGCGCGGCGCTGTTCACCCTGGTGAGCAAGTACGGTTTCGCCGACGTGGTGCGCGCGGGCACCGTCGAGCTGGACCCGTCGCGGATGGCCGCGCAGATCGTGTCGGGGCTGGGCTTCATCGGCGCCGGGGTGATCTTCGTGCACCGGGGCTGGGTGCAGGGCCTGACGACGGCGGCCACGATCTGGCTCACCGCGGCGGTGGGCTCCGCCGCGGCCGCGGGCCTGCCGCTGCTCGCGGCGCTGACCGTCGCGGCGTACTTCCTCGCGTCCTACGCGATCAGGCCGTTGCTCAACCGCCTGCCCGCGCTGCACCGGCCGCCGGTCTCGTACCGCATCGTCTACCGTCCGGGCAGGGGGGTGCTGCGGGACGTGCTGGACCAGTGCACCCGGGCCGGGTTCGCCGTCTTCGAGCTGCGCACGCTGTCCGGCACGGACGGGGAACTCCCCGGCGAGGCCTCCGAGAAGCCCGTCGAGATCGCCCTGTCGGTGCAGGGGCAGGGCGACGCCGGCGGGCTCACCGCGCAGATCGCGGCCGTGGCCGGAGTGCTGACCTGCGTCCGCGGCCGGTCCGACGAGGAGTGACGTCCCGGCCGCGGGGGAGGGCGCGTCAGCGGACGCCGAGGGCCGGCAGGCGCTCCATGATCCGTTCCATGCCGCTGGTCCAGTTCGCCTCCAGGGCGGCGACGGCCTGTTCCACGTCGTCGTCGAGGAGGCACTGGGCGATCCGCTCGTGCTCCTCGGCGGCGCGTTCGAGGATCTCGTGGTCGCCGACGACCACCCGCTCGTAGCGGTGGAGGGTGAGTTTGAGCGAGTCGATCAGCTCGCGCAGCCGGGTGTTGGAGCAGCCGGAGAGCAACAGCGCGTGCCAGGCGTCGTCGTAGCGCTCTATGGTGCCGTGCGGGGCCTGGGGCGCGGAGAAGGCGCGGGCCTCCGCCAGCAGCCGGGGCGCGATGGCCGAGAGGTGCGCGCGGTCGGAGGTCCGCAGCGCCAGCGACTCCAGGGCGATCAGGATGGCCGTGAGGTCGAGGAACTCCTGCCGGCCGGTGGGTGCGAAGCGAAAGCCCTTGCCGCGCTCGCTGGTGATGATGCCTTCGCGCTCCAGGCTGATCAGCGCCTCGCGCAACGGGGTGCGGCTGACGCCCAGTTCCTCCGCGAGGTGGACCTCGTTGATCGACTCGCCGGGGGTGAACCGGCCGTGGCCCAGCCGCTCCAGGAGTTCGTCCTTCACCTGTTCGCGCAGCGGACGCCGCTCGATCGCCATCGGGCTTTCCCTTCTTCCTCGGTCCGTAGCGTACCGGCCGGGCGACTGGTCAGGCGGTCCCGGCGCCGTCCACGGCGATGATCGCGCCGCTGACGAACGTGGAGGCGTCACTGGCGAGGAAGGCGACGGTCTGGGCGATGTCCCGAGGCTGGCCGATGCGGCCGAGCGGTCGGTCGGCGGCGTCGGCGTAGAAGGCGTCCGGGCTCTCGCCGAGCTGGCGGGCCTCCTCGGCGAGCATACCGGTGTTGGTGTCGCCGGGGCACACGCAGTTGACGCGGATGTTGTCGGGGCCGTGGTCGATGGCCATGGCCCGGGTCATGTTGACGACGGCGCCCTTGGAGGCGCAGTAGGAGACGGCCCGGCCGCCGCCCCGGATGCCCCAGCCGGAGCCGGTGTTGATGATGCTGCCGCCGCCGTTCGCGGCCATCAGCGGCACGACCAGCCCGCTGAGCAGCATGACGGAGCGGACGTTGACGGCCATCACCAGGTCCCAGTCGTCGTCGGTGATGTCGCGGACGGTGGACCGGCGGATGATCCCGGCGTTGTTGAACAGCACGTCGACGCCGCCGTGCAGGTCGACGGCGGTGCGTACGGCCCGTTCGCAGTCGGCGCGTCGGGAGACGTCGCAGCGGACGAAGGTGCCGCCGGTCTCCTTGGCGGCCTGTTCGCCGCGGTCGGTGTCGAGGTCGGCGAGGACGACGGCCGCGCCGAGTTCGGCGAGTAGCGCGGCGGTGGCCCGGCCGATGCCGGAGGCGGCGCCGGTGACGATGGCGCGCTTGCCGTGGAGGTCGATCACTGGGGGCTCCTCTTCAGGGGGTCTCAGGAGGTCTCAGGGGGGGGCGGGTCTCGGGCCGGTCAGGCGGTCAGGCGGTAGACGGCGCTGGCGTGGCGGCCGGTGATCACTCGGACGTGCCCGGACAGGGCGTCGTCCAGCTCCGGGTCGCCGGTGTCCAGCAGCAGCGGGCGGCCCGCGAGGGCGGCGAGCTTCGCCTCGGTGGCGAGGACGAGCAGCCGCTCGCGGCCGGTGGCGCGCAGCAGTTCGGGGGTGAACTGCTGGTTGCCGCGGCCGAGCAGGAAGCCCTGGCCGCCGATCGGCGAGAGCGCGATCCACGGGGCGGCGGGCAGGGCCAGCAGCTGGTCGGCCCGGGCATCGCGGATCACGACCCGGGCGGCGCCGCCCGGTTGGAGGCGGAGCACGTCGACGCCGGTCAGGCAGGCGTCCGCCACGCCGAGCGCGGTGGCGACGGCGTGCGTGGTGCCGCCCGGGCCGAGGGCGAGCAGCCCGCCGGGGCCGACGCGTTCGGCGACCTCGGCGGCGATGCCGCCCAGCGCCTCGGGGTCGGCGGCGGAACTGCCGGTCTTGCGCTGCTGGACCCGGGCGGGCAGGACCGGGACGGTCAGCCACCCGTGCAGGCGGGCGGACACCCGGCCCTCCCGTAGCGCCGCCTCGTCGCGGTCCACGACCTCGGCGGACGCCAGCCGGACGCCGCCGCCCACCCAGGCCGCGGCGACCTCGGCGGCGGCGCGGGGGTGGACGGCGAAGACGGCGGAGTGCATCTTGACCCCGGCCGGGATGCCGAGGACGGGCGGTCCTGGCTCCGGACCGAGCGGGCCGAGCGGGCCGAGCGATCCGAGCGATCCGAGCGCGTCGAGGACGTCGCGGGCCGTGCCGTCGCCGCCGCAGAACAGCAGCAGGCCGGCGCCGGCCGCGACGAGGGCGCGGACGGCCGCGCGGGTGTCCGCCGCCGTGGTGCCCGGGCCGGTGGGTCGGTGGACCACCGTCGCGTCGAGGCCGGCCGCCCGCGCCGCGTCCGCACCCATCGGCCCGGCCGCCGTGAGCAAGGCCGAGTGCGGTGCGAGCGCGGCGAACTGACGGAGCATCAGCTCCGTGCGGGAGGTCGCGGACGGCCGGGCGCCGAGGGTGCGGGCCCGCTGCTGGACCTCGGCGCCGTCGCTGCCCTTGAGGCCGACCCGGCCGCCGAGTCCGGCGACCGGGTTGACCACGAGCCCGATGGTGGGGCCGGTCGCCGGGTTCCCGCCCGCCGGGCGGACGGCGGGAGTCGGACGACCGGCCCCGGGGCCCGCCGTCACGGCCGCTCGCCGAGGACCTTGCGGCGGTAGGCGCGCCAGCTGACGGCCCAGACCGCCGGGTCGTCCAGCGGTTCGTGCCGGATGCGGTGCACGGTGGAGTTGTGCGGGGCCGTGCGGACGGTCTCCGGGTCCTCGTAGGCCTCGCGGGCGACCTCGGCGAGGATCGCGGCGTACTCGTCGAGGTCGGCGCGGGAGTAGGACTCGGTCGGCTCCAGCGTCATCGGCTCGGGGACGACGTACGGGTGGTGGCTGGTCCAGTAGTGGGTGCCGAAGTCGGCGGCACGGTACCCGAGGTCCTCGCTGTGCAGGCCGGTGTCCTCGTTGAGCTGCTGCCAGCTGTAGCGGACCTGCTCGACGCGCGGGCGCCCCTTGGCGTAGGGCACGGAGACGCCGCGGATCCGCTGGACCTGGTGCATCAGGTAGTTGTTGTTGAGCACGGCGGTCTCGGCGGCCTCGCGCAGCCCCGCGGCGCCCATCGACATGATCCAGGCGTAGGCGCGGACCAGGTTCGGGACGACGCCCAGGTAGGGGCGGATCTTGCCGATGGACTCCGGCCGGTCGTGGTCCAGGACGTACCGCTCGCCGTCGAACTCGACGGTGGGGCTGGGCAGGTGGGGCGCGAGCTCGGCGGTGACGCCGCAGGCGCCGGCGGCGGGGCCGCCGCAGGCGTGCGGGGTGGAGAAGGTCTTGTGCAGGTTGAAGTGGCACAGGTCGAAGCCGGCCTCGCGGGCCCGGGTGATGCCGAGGACGCCGTTGGCGTTGGCCTGGTCGTAGGCGCACAGGCCGCCGGCGGCGTGCACGATGCGGACGAACTCGGCGATCCGGGGGTTGTAGATCCCGGTGTCCTCGGGGTTGGTGATGAGCAGCGCGGCGGTGCGCGGGCCGACGGCGGCGCGCAGCGCCTCGATGTCGGGGTAGCCGTCCGCGTCCGGGTGCAGGGTGATCACCTTGAAGCCGGCGGTCTTGGCGCAGGCGGCGTTGGAGGGGTGCGAGAAGGCGGTGGTGATGACCTCGTCGCGCTGCTCCGCCTCGCCGCGGGCGGCGAAGTGGGCGCGGATGACGGAGACGTTGGTCCAGATCGCGGCGGAGCCGGCGCCGGGTTGCAGCGAGACCCGGTCCATGCCGGAGACCTCCTTGAGCAACTGCTCAAGCCGGTGGACGAGTTCGAGCACCCCTTGGACGGTCGAGGGGTCCTGGGCCGGGTGCAGGGCGGCGATGCGCGGGTCGCGGACGAAGGCGTCGTTGACCTTGGGGCTGTACTTCATGGTGCAGGTGCCCTGGCCGACGTCGACGTTGAGGTCGGCGCCGAGGTTCTCCTGGGAGAGCCGCAGGTAGTGGCGGAGCACCTGCTGCTGGCCGAGTTCGGGCAGCGCGGCCGGGGTGGTGCGGCGCAGCGCGGCGGGCAGGCGGTCGGCGGGGCTGCCGACGGCGGCGGTGACGCCGGGTCCGGGGGTCGGCGGCAGGACGCCGCGCTCGCCGGGCGCGCCCAGTTCGAAGATCAGCTTCTCGTCCCAGCGGGCCTGGTGGAAGCGGCGCAGGGCGGGTTTGGGGGCGATCCGCGGGTCGGTCCCGCCGCTGTTCTGACGGTCCGTCACTTGACGATCTCCTCAAGGGCGGTGGCGAGGCGGTCGATGTCGGCCTGGGTGTGGAGCTCGGTCACGCAGTAGCGGCCCTCGTGTTCCCCGGCCGGGGTGCCGGCGTGCAGGCCGCGGGCGAGCAGCGCTGCGGCGACCTCGGCGGCGGTGCGCCCGCCGGTGTAGCGGAGGGTGAAGTCGGCGAAGTGGACGGCCTCGGGGTCGGCGAGTTCCACGCCGGGGGCCTGGGCGAGGCGCCGGCGGGCGTAGGCGGTGTTGGCGAGGATGGTCTCGCCGATCTCGCGCATGCCGTGCGGCCCCATCAGCGAGAGGTAGACCCCGGCGGCGATGCCGTGCAGGGCGGCGGCGGTGCCGACCCACTCCTTGCCCTCCTCGCGCAGGGCGAAGGAGGTGCGCTCGTAGGCGACGTCGCCGAAGCCGTACTCGCCCGGCACGTCGGTGGGGGTGAGGCCGAAGAGGCGGCTGGGGTACTCGGCCACCAGGCGTTCGTCGTCGGCGCTGGCGATGAAGCCCGCATTGCCGCCGCCGAAGCTGGGGTGGATGCCGAGCGGCTGGAGGTCGCCGCAGGTGAGGTCGGCGCCGAAGGAGGCGGGCGGGGCGAGCACGCCGAGGCTCAGCGGGTTGGCGCCGATGACGGCCAGCGCGCCTGCCTGGTGGGCGAGTTCGACGTACTGCGGCAGTTCGGGGTCGACCCGGCCGCAGTGGTCGGTCAGTTCGGCGAAGACGGCGGCGGCGTCGCCGGCGGCGAGGGCGGCGCGGACGGCCCCGGGCTCGGCCGGGACGAGCACGAGGTCGTGGACGCCGCGCACGTAGTCGCGGATCCGGGAGAGCTTGTCCGGGTCGAGGTCGCCGACCAGGAGGAGGCGGCGGCGCCCGGTGGCCCGGCCGGCCATCCGCAGTGCGGTCGCGGCGGCCTGGAAGCCGTCGTAGGTCGGCACGTTGACGACGTCGACGGCCAGCAGCTCGGCCATCAGCGACTGGTACTCCCACAGGGCCTGGAACCGGCCGTGGTCCTCGTAGGGCTCGCCGGCGTAGGCGGTGAGGAACTCGCTGCGGTTGACGACCTCGTCGACCACGGCGGGCACGTGGTGGCGGTAGCAGCCGGCGCCGAGGAAGCTGCGGCCGGGCGGGACGGCGGTGTTGCGGGCGAGCAACTCCTCCATGTGGGCGACCAGTTGCGCCTCGGAACCGAGCGGCTCGGGCAGTCGCAGCGGGCGGTCCAGGCGGAGCTCGGCGGGGATGTCGGCGTAGAACTCCTCGACGCTGTGCGCGCCGATCGCCGCCAGCATGGCCTTCTTCACGTCGGGGGCGGAGTTGGGGATGTACGGGTGGGTCCGGGGGGCGCGTGCGGTCATCCTGGCACCTTCCGCGATTTCGGTCACAGGCCTTGACGGCACTGTGTGTGCTGAGTTCTGTATACAGCATTCGGCATTCACTCTTCAGGAGGCAAGATGTCGGGAGGAAAGAACTCAACCGGCACCCGGCACAGACGCCTTGACGCTCCGCCGGGCAGCCGGGCCGGATCCGGACCGGGCCCCACCCGGCGCCGGGTCCTCGGCGCCGGGCTCGCGGGCGGCGCGCTGCTGCTGACCGGGGCGACGGGCTGCGCCACCGGCGGCGCCGGCGCTCCGGACGCCAGACGGCTGGACGCGAGTTCGGGCGGCAAGGTCGCGGGGAAGATCACCATCTGGTCCTGGGACGTCGCAGCCAAAGCCATGCAACGGCTCGGCAAGGCCTTCGAACAGGCACACCCCGGCACCACCGTCGACGTCGTCGACATCGGCTACGACAACGCCTACGACAAGATCACCGTCGGGCTCGGAGCCGGCAGCGGACTCCCCGACGTGCTGACCGTCGAGGGCCACAGGATGCCCACCTACATCGGCAACTTCCCCCACGCGCTGGTGGACCTGACCAGCCGGGCCGGCGGCCTCGCGAAGGACTTCGCACCGTCCGCCTGGCGCACCGTCACCGACGCGGGCGGCCGTGTCCTCGCACTGCCCTGGGACAGCGGCCCGTGCGCCCTCTTCTACCGCCGTGACCACTTCCAGCAGGCCGGAATCGACCCCGCCACCCTCACCACCTGGGACGACTACCTCGCCGCCGGGACCACCCTCAAGGACCGCACCGGCAAGAAACTGCTCATCCTGGACGCCAAGCAGGACAGCATGTTCGCCCTGCTGCTCCAACAACAGGGCCAGGGCTGGTTCGTCGACGGCAAGGTCGCCGTCGCCTCACCCGCCGCCGAACGGGCGCTCACCCTGATGAAGCAACTGGTCGACCGGGGCCTGGTCGACTTCGAGAACGGCTGGGACGGCCTGGTCTCCGGCACCCACGACGGCAAGGCCGCCACCACCCCCACCGCCGCCTGGTGGGACGGCACCCTCACCGGCGACATGGCCGACCTGAACGGCAGGTTCGGCGTCGTCCCCCTGCCCGCGTTCGACCCCGGCGGCTGCCGCACCTCCAACAGCGGCGGCTCCACCCTCTGCGTCACCGCCCAGAGCAAGAACCCCGAACTGGCCTGGGAATTCCTCTCCTTCCTGCTCGCCGGCCGGGCCAACCAGGCCTCGATGATGGAGCACGAAGGCCTCTTCCCCGCCTACCTCCCGGCCCTGGACGACCCGTACTTCCAGCAGCCGGACCCGTACTACGCGAACCAGCCCGCCATGCGGCTCTTCGCCGACCTCGCCCGGTCCATCCCCACCGTCGAGACCACCGCCGACGACGCCAAGGCCGGCGACATCGTCAACACCGCCGTCAACCAGGTGCTGCACAACGGAGCCGACCCCGGCACCGTGCTGCGCTCCGCCGCCCGCCAGATCGCCACCGCGACCAGTCGCCAGCCGGCCCCGTAGGGACACGCGCCATGACCAGTCTCCAGGCCCCCGCCCCCCGGGTGGCCGCCGCACCCGCGCGCACCGCGCCCACCCGGCGACGACTGCTGCCACGCTCCGCGGCCTGGCTCTTCGCCGGGCCCACGGCCGTGCTCTTCATCCTCTTCTTCGCCTATCCGCTCGGCGCCAGCCTCTACCAGAGCTTCACCGCCCGCCGGGACGGCGCCACCGTCTGGGTCGGCCTGGACCAGTACCGGCGGATGCTGGACGACCCGGCCTTCCTGCACTCCCTGGTCAACACCGGGATGATCCTGGCCGTCCAGGTGCCCGTGATGATCGGCCTGGCGCTGGTGCTGGCCGTCCTGCTGAACCAGTCCTGGCTGCGCTTCCGGGCCGGCTGGCGGGCCGTCTTCTTCCTGCCCGCCGTCACCACGCTGGTCGCCTACGCCGTCGTCTTCCAGGTGCTGCTGCGCACCGACGGCGGCCTGGCCAACCAACTCCTGCACGCCCTGGGCGCCGGCCCCGTCGACTGGCTCAACTCGCCCACCTGGGCCCGGATCTCCCTGATCGGCTCGGTCACCTGGCGCTGGACCGGCTACAACGCCGTCATCCTGCTCGCCGGCCTGCACGCCATCGGCCGGGACCAGTACGAGGCCGCCGCCCTCGACGGCGCGGGCACGCTGCGCACCTACACCAGCGTGATCCTGCCGCAGCTGCGGCCGGTGGTGCTGTTCTGCGTCATCACCTCCACCATCGGCACGCTCCAACTCTTCGACGAGAACTACGTGCTGACGCGCGGCGGCCCCGGCGACGCGACCCTCACCCCGGTGGTCTACCTGTACAAGGTCGGCTTCCAGCAGCTCGACTTCGGGTACGCGGCCGCGATCGCCTGGGTCGTGGTGCTGGTCATCGCCGCCGTCTCCCTCCTCCAGTTCCGGTTCTACGGAAGGGACCGCCGCCGATGAGCGCCACCTCCACCCGCCCCCGGCCCGCCCGACCGGCGACCGTCCGCCCACCGGTGGCCCGCCCGCCGGCCGCCCGGCTCGGCCGCGGCGCCGTCCTGGCCGTGCTCGCCCTCGGCGCCGTCGTCAGCCTGGTGCCGTTCGCCTGGATGCTGATCGCCAGCACCCACAGCAGCTCCGAACTCTTCCACTCCCCACCGCCGTTCCTGCCCGGCGGGGAACTGCTGCGCAACCTGGCACACCTCCAGCAGAGCATCGGCTTCGGCCGGGTGCTGCTCAACAGCCTCGGCGTGGCCGTCGTCTACACCGCGCTGAGCTCCCTGCTGTCGGCCATGTGCGGCTACGGGCTGGCCAAGTACCGGTTCCGGGGTCGCGGGCTGCTGCTCGGGCTGGTGCTGGCGACCATGATGATCCCGCTCCAGGTGCTGCTCGTCCCGCTGTTCCAGATGATGGCCAGCGTCGGCTGGATCGACAGCTACCAGGCCGTCATCCTGCCCTTCCTGGCCAACTCCTTCGGCATCCTGCTGATGCGCCAGGGCTTCCTGGACTTCCCCGACGAACTCCTGGAGTCGGCGCGCATCGACGGCTCCGGCGAACTGCGCACCTTCTACCAGGTCGTCCTGCCGTGCGTGCGGCCGCAGTTGGGCGCGCTCGTGATCTTCACCTTCATGGGCCAGTGGAACAGCTTCATCTGGCCGCTGCTGATGCTCAACACCGAGGACAAGTACACCGTGCCGGTGGCGCTCAACACGCTGACCGGGCTGACCCACGTCGACTACTCCGGCCTCATGCTCGGCTCCCTGCTGGCCACCCTCCCGCTGGTGCTGCTCTTCCTGGTGTTCCAGCGGCAGTTCGTGGCCGGCCTGCTCGGCGGAGCGCTGAAAGGATGACCCCCCGTATGACCTCCCGTACTCCTTCCCGCGCGGTCGCGCTGACCCGCGTGCCCGGCCTCCTCTACGGCGGGGACTGGAACCCCGAGCAGTGGTCCGAGGAGGTGTGGGCCGAGGACGTGAAGCTGATGGCCGAGGCCGGGGTCAACCTGGTCACCGTCGGGGTCTTCTCCTGGGCGCGGCTCCAACCAGCGGCCGACAGCTGGGACTTCGGCTGGCTGGACCGCCTCCTCGACCTCGTCCACGGCCACGGCATCGCCGTCGACCTGGCCACCGCCACCGCCTCGCCACCCGCCTGGCTGGTCCGCGCCCACCCCGAGCTGCTGCCCGTCACCGCCGACGGCGTCCGGCTGGAGTTCGGCTCGCGCCAGCACTACTGCCCCTCCTCCGCCGCCTACCGGGCCGCCGCCGCCCGGCTCACCCGGGCCCTCGCCGAGCGCTACCACGACCACCCCGCACTCGCCCTGTGGCACATCCACAACGAGTACGGCGACCACGTCCAGGAGTGCTTCTGCCCCGCGTCCGCCGCCGACTTCCGGCGCTGGCTGCGCGAGCGGCACGGCGACGTCGACGAGCTCAACCGGTCCTGGGGGACGGCGTTCTGGTCGCAGCGCTACGGCTCGTTCGACGAGATCGAACCGCCGCGCGCCGCGCCGGGGCCGGTCAACCCGACCCAACTGCTGGACTGGCGCCGGTTCTGCTCCGACGCGCTGCTGGCCCTGCACCGCACCGAGAAGGCCGTCCTCGACGAGGTCTCACCGGGCGTGCCCGTCACCACCAACTTCATGTCGATGCTCAAGTCGCTGGACTACTGGGAGTGGAGCCGCCACGAGGACCTCGTCTCCGACGACGCCTACCCCGACCCGGCCGACCCCCGCGCACACGTCAACGCGGCCATGAACTACGACCTGATGCGCTCCCTCAAGGGCGGCAAGCCGTGGCTGCTGATGGAACAGGCCCCCTCGGCCGTCAGCTGGCGGCCCGTCAACCTGCCCAAACGGCCCGGCCTGTACCGGCTCTGGTCGCTCCAGGCGCTGGCCCGGGGCGCGGACGGCGTACTGCACTTCCAGTGGCGCGCCTCCGTCGCCGGGGCCGAGAAGTTCCACAGCGCGATGCTCCCGCACCGCGGCACCTCCTCGCGCGGCTGGCGGGAGACCGTCAGGTTCGGGGCCGAGCTGCGCCGGCTCGGCGAGATCGCGGGCAGCCGGATCCGCGGGCGGGCGGCCGTCCTGCTCGACTGGGACAGCTGGTGGGCGCTGGAGCTGGACGACCACCCCTCCGCGCGGATGCGCTGGCTCGACCTGCTCCGGCCCTGGTACGCGGCCCTCCACGACCGCGGCGTGACCGTCGACTTCGTCCCGCCCACCGGCGACCTCGACGGCTACCAACTGCTGCTCGCCCCCAACCTGTACCTGCTCGACACCGCCACCGCCGACCGGCTCACCGCCTTCGTCCAGGCGGGCGGCCACCTGGTCTGCGGCCCGTTCAGCGGCATCAGCGACCGGCACGACCACCTCCACCCCGGCGGCCACCCCGGGCCGCTGCGGCCGCTGTTCGGCCTCGTCGTGGACGAGCACTGGCCGATCCCCGACGGGGCCGCCACCACCGTCCGGCTCGACGGCGGCGGGCCGGAGCTGCGGGCCGAGCACTGGAGCGAATGGATCGACACCGAGGGCGCCGAGACCGTCGCCCGCTACGCCTCCGGCGAGCTGGCGGGCCTGCCCGCCGTCACCCGGCACCGCCACGGCACCGGCAGCGCCTGGTACCTCGGCTGCCACCTCGGCGCGGACGTCGGCCGGGTGCTCGACCTGCCGCTCGCCGAAGCCGGGGTCGGCGCCGAACTGCCCGGCCTTCCGACCGGTGTCGAGGCCACCCGCCGCCGCGCCGCCGACGGCACCGACTACCTGTTCCTGCTCAACCACGGCCCCGCCGCTTGCCGGGTGGCGCTGGACCGGCCCGGCACCGACCTGCTCACCGGCGCCGACACCGGCCGGGGCGTCACCCTCGCACCGCTCGGCGCCGCCGTCGTCCGCGTCCCCGCGGCCGGCCCCGATCCGGCCTCCCCGTCCACGCCCACGTCTCCGTCTCCGTCTCCGTCCACGCCCGCCGAGGAGCGCACATGACGCCGCTGTCCCGCCGCCGACTCCTGGCCGCCACCGCCGCCACCGGCACCGCCCTCGCCGTGGCGGGCGGCGTCGCACCGGCCGCCCACGCCGACGACCGGCAGGCCGCCCCGTCCGACCTGTCCGACCTGTCCGACCTGTCCGACCGCTACGCCGACATCCTCGACCTGCACGGCACCCCCGCGCAGGCCTACCCCGGGGACGCCACCGGCAACAACCCGATCAACGTCTTCGCCGACCTCGGCGCCTGGCACGCCTACGCCCTGCCGCGCCCGCAGGACCCGCTCGGCGGCTTCACCGGCCCCCTCCACCTCGCCCAGGAATACCCGTGGTGGCTCAGCGACGGCCTCAACCGCCTCCAACTGGCCGAGCAGGGAAGGATCCTGGACCTCGCCGCCGCCGGCGCCCCCCGGCTCACCTCGCTGCCCGGGCTGCTGCGCCAGTCCTACGACCTCGGCGGCCGCCTGGCGCTCACCCTGGAACTGCGCTTCGCCGGCAACCGCACCGCCCTGGTCAGGGCCCGGCTGGCCAACGGCGGCCCGGCCGAACGGACCCTCCAGGTCGCCTGGACCGGGACACTGCTGCGCCCGGCCACCGGCCCCCAGCGCGACGCCCCCGCCCTGGTCGCCGCCGAGCGCGGCGTCGCCGTCCGGTTCGCCCGGGTACGGCAGACCTGGGACTACCTCACCGACGGCACCGAGCGCTTCGAAGTCCGCCACGCGGCGCCGGTCCGCACCACCGTCAGCGGCGACGGCCACCGCACCGAACTGGCCGGGCCTGTCCGGCTGGCCCCGGGCGCGGCCCGCACCCTGGACTGGGCCGAGAGCTACACCTTCACCGACGCCGAGCACTCCCGCGCCGTCGCCGAGGCGGACGCCGCGCTGCGCGCCCCCGACCGGGTCGCCGCGGCGGGCGCCGCCCGCTGGGCCGGGTACGTCAGCCGGGCGACCGAGGGCGTCCCCGCCGCGCGCCGCCGGACGGCCGTCAAGTGCGTGCAGACCCTGGTCACCAACTGGCGCAGCCCGGCCGGGCGGATCCGGCACGACGCGGTCACGCCCACGCTCTCGTACAAGTGGTTCAGCGGGGTCTGGGCCTGGGACACCTGGAAGCAGGCCGCCGGCACCGCCGTCTTCGCCCCCGACCTGGCCGCCGACCAGATCCGGGCGATGTTCGACCACCAGATCCGGCCCGACTCCGCCGACCGCCCGCAGGACGCCGGGATGATCCCGGACTGCGTCTTCTACAACGACCCGAGCACCGGCGGCGGCAACTGGAACGAGCGCAACTCCAAGCCCCCGCTGGCCTCCTGGGCGGTCTGGGAGGTCTACCGGCGCGGCGGCGACCGGGCGTTCCTGCGCGAGCTGCTGCCCAAACTGACCGCCTACCAGGACTGGTGGTATCGCACCCGGGACCACGACGGCGAAGGCCTGTGCGAGTACGGCGCCACCGTCGACCCGGGCAACGCCGCCCCGGCGGACTGCCTGGCGGCGGCGGCCTGGGAGTCCGGCATGGACAACGCGCCGCGCTTCGACGCCGCCCTCGGCACCGCCGTCGTCGCCAACCGCAACGCGCAGGGTGCCCTGCTGGGCTGGTCGCTCACCCAGCGCTCCGTCGACCTGAACGCCTACCTGGCCGCCGACCACCGCGCCCTGGCCGCCATCGCCGCCGAACTCGGCGACCGCACCGCCGCCCAGCGGCTGCGCCGACGGGCCGAGGTGATCGACCGGGCCGTGCGCGACACCATGTTCGACCCGGCCACGGGCTGGTTCCACGACACCGACCTGGCCACCGGCGCCCGCCTCACCGTGCGCGGGCGCGGCATCGAGGGCGCGATCCCGCTCTGGTCCGGCACCGCCTCACCCGCCCAGGCCCGCGCGGTCCGCGGGCTCCTGCTCGACCCGGCCGAGTTCGGCACCGCGCTGCCGTTCCCGACCGTCGCCCGCAGCTCGCCCTCGTTCGACCCGGCCGGGTACTGGCGCGGGCTGGCCTGGATCGACCAGACCTACTTCGCCATCGAAGGCCTGCGCCGGTACGGCTGGAACCAGGACGCCCGCCGGGTGACGGACCGGCTGCTGGCGACGGCGGCCGGGCTCGGCGGCGACGGTCCGCTGCGGGAGAACTACGACCCGCTGACGGGGGAGGGGCGGAACTCGACCAACTTCAGCTGGTCCGCGGCCCTGCTCCTGCTGCTGCTCCGGGTCTGACCGATTTGGCCCGGGCCTGCCACGTCCTGGCATGATCGGGGCATGGTCGAACGAGTCATTGCAGCGTGTGACGGAGCAGCCAAGGGCAACCCCGGTCCGGCGGCCTGGGCCTACGTGGTGGCGGACGCCGCCGGGGTGCCCCAGCGCTGGCAGGCCGGTCCGCTCGGGCACAGCACCAACAACGTGGGCGAGCTGACGGCGCTGGAGCAGCTGCTGGCGTCGACGGATCCGGCCGTCCCGCTGGAGGTCCGGCTCGACAGCACGTACACCCGCGACGCGGTGACCAAGTGGCTGGTCGGCTGGAAGCGCAACGGGTGGAAGACCGCCGCCGGCAAGCCGGTCGCCAACCGCGAGCTGATCCAGCACATCGACGAGCTCCTGACCGGGCGGGACGTCACCTTCGTGTACGTCCCCGCCCACCAGGTGAACGGCGACCCGCTGAACGCCATCGCCGACAAGGCCGCCAGCGACGCCGCCCGCCGGCAGCAGGCCGCGGGCGGAACCGCCGCCGACCTCCCCGAGCCGGACCCGGCCCGGACCACCCCGGCGCGGGCCGCCCGCCCGGCCTCCTCGTCGGCCGGTTCGTCGGCGGGCTCGTCCACGGCGAAGAAGCGCTCCTCGGGCGGTTCGCGGACCCTGGCCGCCCGCTTCCCCGGCACCTGCCCCTGCACCCGCCCCTACGCCAAGGGCGACACCATCACCAAGGTGGGCAGCAGCTGGGGGCACCCGGAGTGCGCGGGCGCCCACGCGTAGGACCTGTCCGACGCCGGACGGGCCGACACCGGCCCGTCCGGCCCGCCCTGGTCGAACTCACCCCCGGGGTGGAGCCGGGTGGAGCCGGGTGGAGAAGCGCCCCGGGTGAATTCTCCACCCCCGCACCGAGGCTGACGGAACCTCACCAGTCCTAGCGTCGGACGCATGACCCGACCTACCGGCCGCACCACGGCCCGCGCCGGCGGCGCGCTGCTCACCGCCGCCCTCCTGCTCGCCGCACCACTCGCGCCGACCGCCGTCGCGGCCCCGGCGGCGCAACTCGCCTGGGGGTCCTGCCCCGCGCCGACCCCGAACGCCAACGGCGTGCCGTTCACCCGCGACCCGCGCCAGCAGTGCGCGACCCTGCGGGTGCCGCGGGACTACCACGACCCGGCCGAGGGCACGATCACCCTCACCGTCTCCCGGCTGCGCACCGCCGACCCCGCCCACCGGCGCGGCACCCTGGCCGTGGTGCCGGGCGGGCCGGGCGGCTCCGGACTCGACTACCCGGGCGAGATGGCGAAGCTGCTGCCGCCGGACGTCCTGCGCTCGTACGACCTGATCGGCTTCGACGAGCGGGGGGTGGGCAACAGCACCCCGGTCCACTGCGACCTGTCCGCCGCCGAGCGGGACGCCCAGCTCAACTACCCCTTCCCCGGCCCCGACGGCTCGATCACCGCCAACCTCGACCAGGCCCGGCGGGTGGCCGACGGCTGCGCGGCCGCGAGCGGCGGCTACCTGGCCGACGTGACCACCGCCAACTCGGCCCGCGACCTGGACCGGATCCGGGCCGCCCTGGGCCTGCCCCGGATCTCCTACCTGGGCAGCTCGTACGGCACCTACCTCGGACAGGTCTACGCCACCCTCTTCCCCTCGCACACCGACCGCGTGGTGCTGGACAGCACGGTGCCGCCGGGCGGGCTGGAGCAGGGGTTCAGGCTGTTCAGCGAAGGCTTCGCCGACTCCTTCCCGGCCCTGGCCCGCTTCGTCGCCGCCCAGGACGCCACCCTGCACCTCGGCGCCACCCCCGAGGCGGTCCGGGCGAGCTACCTCCGGCTGGCCGGCGAGGTCGACCGCGACCCGCTGCCGCTGTCGGGCGGCCGGCTGCTCACCGGCGGCGGCCTGCGCAGCGTCGTCTACGCCTCGCTGGTCAAGCCGAGCTACTACCCCCTCGGCGCGCGGGTCCTGCAACTGGCCGAGGAACGCGACACGACTCCGGCCCCGGCCCCGGCCCCGGCGTCGGAAGGCGCGACGGCCGCCGACGGGCCGACGGGCGCGGGCACCGGCGGATCGGGTGGCAACCCGCTGCCGCAGGTCATCCCCGACAACTTCCTCGCGGCCCAGTTCGCGGTGATCTGCGGCGACTCGGCCTGGCCCCGCGACCCGGCCGTCTACGCCGCCCGCACCGCCGCCGACCGGGCCCGCTACCCGCTCACCAACGGCATGAGCGGCAACGTCTGGCCGTGCGCCTTCTGGCACTACGGCCCGAAGGAACCGCCGGTCCGGGCCGACCCGGACGGTCCGCGCAACATCCTGATGCTGCAGAACCGGTACGACCCCGACACCACCTACAACGGCGCCCGGCAGACCCAGCGCGCCTTCGGGCACCGGGCGGCGATGGTCACCTTCGACACGACCGCGCACGGCGTCGACTTCACCGACCCCCGGGTGCTCGCGCCGTTCACCGCCTTCCTGCTCGGCGGCCGGCTCCCGAGCTGAGCAGACGGCCGGCCGGGGCCCCGACCCGGGCCCCGGCCGTACGTCCGTCCGCTCAGGGCTTGGCGAGCCCGCTGCGGGCACCGTTCTCGGTCCGGACCGTGAGGGCGGCCGGCGCGGGCAGGTGTTCCTGGTGGTCCGGCGGGTAGAACTGCCGGGCCCAGTGCCGCAGGGCGCCGATCGGCCCGTCGCCGGGGGCGAGCCGGGGCGGTGACAGGTACTTCTTGGTGGACCAGATCGGGAAGTCGGCCGCCGTGAACTCGCAGCTCCGCTTGAACATCGGGCCCGCCAGCAGGCTCGACAGCGACCGGCTGACCGCCCTGCCGACCACGGGCGGCAGCCGGGACGGCTCGTCGAAGGAGAACCGGCTCGCCTGCCGGAACTGCATCCGGCCGGGCGCGACCATGGTGGCCATCACCAGCGAGCACATCTTCAGGCCGAGGGCCGGGGTGTGCACGTCGGTGTGCAGGCAGGCGAGGCCGTAACCGTCGACCTCGATCTCGACCTGGCGCCGGCCCAGCAGCGGGAAGTCCTCCTGCACCCGCATCGAGACGTGGAAGCGCGTGCCGTCCCAGTCGATCGGGGCCGCCAACTCGCCGCTCGGCCAGCCGTGCAGGGTGACGAAGTGGCCCAGGTCCACCGCGTTCTCCATGACGTCCTGGGCGTAGCCGGCCATCTCCCAGGCGGCGTGCCGGGGCGGCTGGTGCCCGAGCGTGTGCCACGACGGGATCTCCCAGTCCGGCTGCCGGCCGTCGTGGTGGCGCCAGACGAAGACGGCGTCGTTCACCTCGCGGACCGGAAGCTGCGCCAGGGAGGCCTTCGGCGGCGCGGAGCCGTACCCGGTCCGCACGCACCGGCCGTCCGGGGCGAAGGCGAATCGGTGGAAGGGGCAGACCAGGTCGTCGCCCTCCACCTCGGCCAGGCCGAGGTGCGCCCCCAGGTGCGGGCAGTACGGGCGGATCGCGCGGATCCGCCCGCTCCGCAGCCGGTACAGCACGACGTCCTCCCCGGCCAGCCGCCGGGTGAGCACCGTGCCGGGCTTGAGCTCGTCGGAAAAGCCGACCGAGGCCCACCCGTCCGGGTACGGCAGGCCCGGCGGCAGCGCGACGTCGCCCGCGGTCGGGCCCTCACCGATGGGCTGGACGTGCTTTAAGGACTCGCGCATGAACTCTCCTCCTGGCCCGCCAGGCTCCGATCTCGGCAGCTCAGCCGGCCCTCCCGGGCGATTCGTCTCCGAACGGAACGCCCCGCATGTTAACCGCAGACCGATGGGGCCCGCACGAACAACATGGCTGATGCCAAAGAAGTCTGATGATTCATCAGAAAATCTCCGATGCGACCTTCGACGGCCGGACGGCTGAGCGATTCCCGGCCGGGCCGATCCACCGCACCGCCGTGCAGCCTGCCCGGCGTCGGCGCGCAGGCGGGGCTCGAAGACACGCCCTGGACTTCGGGACGGCGGCAAACGCGGTGAGGGATGGGCGAGTTGACGCGGATCCTGGTCATCGGCGGCGGCACCCCTAGCGATCCGCCGCTTCGACGGCGCTCAGCGGGGCCGCCAGGTCCTCCAGGCTGCGCCGTTCCGCCCGTACGCCGATCGCGGCCTCGACCAGCCCCGCGGCCGTCATCAGGGCCGCTCCGATGCAGAACGCGAGCGTGGTGTCGGAGACCTTCCCGCTGCTCACCAGGCCGTTGAAGAGCAGCGGGCCGCTGATGCCGCCGACCGCCGTGCCGACGGCGTAGAAGAAGGCGATGCACATCGCCCTGGTCTCCAGCGGGAAGATCTCGCTGACCGTCAGGTAGGCCGCACTCGCCCCCGCCGAGGCCAGGAACAGCACGGCCGTCCAGCAGGCCGTCATGCCGGCCGCGCTCAGCGCGCCCTGCTGGAACAGCGCGGCGGTGCCGAACAGCAGCAGGCCGGAGCCGATGTACGTGCCGGCGATCATCGGCACCCGCCCGACCGAGTCGAAGAGGTGGCCCAGCAGCAGCGGGCCGAGGAAGTTGCCGACCGCGATGACCGCGAAGTAGTAGCCGGTGTCGCCCTCCGGCACGTCGAAGTAGAGGGTCAGGATGACCGCGTAGCCGAAGGTCACGGCGTTGTACAGGAACGCCTGCCCGATGAAGAGCGCGAGGCCGAGCACCGTGCGGCGCGGGTAGCGGCTGATCACGGTGCGGGCGATCGTGACGAAGCCGAGCGGGGCGCGCTCGCGGATCAGGATCGGCCGGTCGGTGACGGCCGGAAGCGGTCGGCGGGTCTCCCGCTCCACGACCCGCTCGGCCTCGGCCACCACCTCCTCGGCCTCCGGGGCCCGCCCGTGGGTGAACAGCCAGCGCGGGCTCTCCGGGACGTGCCGGCGGACCAGCAGGATCACCAGGCCCAGCACGACACCGATCCCGAAGGCGAGCCGCCAGCCCACGTCGGTGGCGAACAGCGCGGTGTTCAGCAGTGCGACGGAGGCGAAGGCGCCGAGCGCGGCCCCGATCCAGAAGCTGCCGTTGATGATCAGGTCGACCCGGCCGCGCACCCGGGCAGGGATCAGCTCGTCGATGGCCGAGTTGATCGCCGCGTACTCGCCGCCGATGCCGAACCCGGTGAAGAAGCGGCAGAGGAAGAAGAACCAGGCCGTCCAGGACAGCGAGGTCACGGCGGTCGCCGCCAGGTAGACGGCGAGCGTCACCATGAACAGCTTCTTGCGCCCGAGCCGGTCGGTCAGCCAGCCGAAGAACAGCGCGCCGGAGCAGGCGCCCGCCACGTACACGGCGGCCGCGATCGTGGTCACCTGGGTCGTCGAGATGGCGATGCCGCTGCCGGGCTGCGCGAGCCTGGCCGCCATGTTGCCGACGATCGTCACCTCGAGGCCGTCCAGGATCCAGACGGTGCCCAGGCCGATCACGATCCGCCAGTGCCAGCGGGACCACGGCAGCCGGTCCAGCCGGGCCGGCACGTT
Organism: Kitasatospora sp. NPDC091276; assembly: GCF_040684355.1. Taxonomy (NCBI): domain Bacteria; kingdom Bacillati; phylum Actinomycetota; class Actinomycetes; order Kitasatosporales; family Streptomycetaceae; genus Kitasatospora; species Kitasatospora sp. NPDC091276. Next base: position 148,685 of record NZ_JBFBFU010000022.1, read on the forward strand.
GGTCTCGATGACCCCGGTTCCGGCGGACCCGGACCCGGACCCGGCCCCGGGGGCCGCACCGTCGTGCGGGTTCCGCGCGGATGACTTCGCCGGATCGGCCATGCGGGGCTCCTTCGCTCGCCGTATCGAGACGCCCCGTCTGCCCGCTTTCCGCGGGATCGAACGCGGGCGTCCTCTTCGCTACGCTCGGTGAGCTTCGACGCTCCCTCCGTCATCATCCCCCGGGGGCGGAGGAGCCGCCCGGGGAGGCGTTGCTCCTGGCGGGCTACTGCTCGACGTACTTGCGCAGTACCTGCTGGTAGTCCGCGAACTCTGGCTCGGTGTGCAGCTTGGAGACGTCCTTCTTCAGGTAGACCATGCTGGGGCAGCTGGGTTTGGCGCTGCCCAGCAGCTGCTCGGTGCCGACCTTCCTCCCCGTCCTGGCCTCGTACACGGTCACCTCGTACCTGCCGCGGTAGAGCTTGAGGGTGTCCGAGGTGAACTTGCAGTCGGTGAGGAACTCGCCCTCGTCGGGTGAGCCCAGGCAGGCGATCAGCTGGACGCGGTACGGGTCCAGGCGGGTCCCGCTCCAGTAGTCCGGCGAGCCGGCGGCGGGGGAGGCGGGGTGCGAGGAGCCGGACTCGCTGACGGTGAACATCGCGACCGGGTGCGGTCCGGCGCCGGTGAGCTCGGCGGTCTTGGGGAAGTACTTGCGCGCGATGTCGGAGGCGCAGCCGGCGTCGAGGTCGGAGATCCGGCTGAGTGCCTTGTCGCTCGCCTTCGGCTCGAAGATCACCCAGTACACGCCGTACCCGAGGACTCCGACCATCGCCAGCGCGACCACCCGTGCGGCGATCGTCCGGCCCCTGCGCCGACCGGGTGTCAACTGCCCTGCGGCGCCGTTGGCGGCGCGTTTCCTGGTCGCCACGGCGTAGGCGAGGAAGAGGACCGGGGACGCCGCCACCACGGCGAACAGCACGCCGATCGGGGCGTTTCCGCCGTTGAACGCGATCATCGAGAAGACCACCGAGATCGCGGCGAGCAGGACTATCAGCTTGGCCATGAACATGCCCTCCCAAGGGTCGACAGCAGCCGCGAGACTACCGCTGCCGGGGTGGGGCGCGGGCGCCCGTACCCGGCCCGGACGGGCTCCCGGGGCCCGCCGCCGTCGCCGCGCCGGTGTTCCGCCGGAATTCCACCCGCATTTCCGCACCAGCGGTGATTTTCTTCCCCGCCGCTTTCCGGAGCTCTTTCGAAGTCGATTTCCGGAGGTGGTGGAGACGGGGTCGAGAGGTGCTGGAAAGGGCTTTCCGGCGGGGGTGCGGTGTGTTGTGGTGGGTGGTGGTGGAGCCGGGCCGCACCCCCGTGGCGGCCCGGACCGGCCGGACAGCCGCTGGTGGGCGGCGTAGACGCTCGCGCATGGATGTGAGTGCGGTGGCTATGGTTCGCCGACTCGGGGTGGATTTGAATGGTGCCATGACGACGAACCGACCGGGCTCGCAGAGCGGTAGGGGCCCGCGGATCGCGTCGGACCTCCCGGGCGCCGCCGGCGCCTTCGGGACGTCGGTTCCGTCAGTTTCCTCCGTCTCTCCGAATGAGGTGCTCGTGATGGCTCGTAAGGGTGTTGTGGATCTTCCGGTCGGTGCTGGTGTGGTGCTGGTGGTGGGTGGGACGGGTAAGACCGGTCGGCGGGTGGCGGATCGGTTGGCGGG